>DASRXL010000172.1:0-29229 GCA_035654175.1 Phycisphaerales bacterium | reverse complement strand
CGGCGAGGGGTTCGCCTGCAAGCTCCGCCCCGCCGGAGACGGCACGCTCAAGGGCGACGTCGGCGATCCGGGCGCGCAGGGGTCCCGGCTCATCCAGCCCGGACAGGTGGTGCGCCTGTTCGACCGCCACTGGCCGGCGAGCGCGCAGATGCTGGTCATCGGCGCCGTGGAGTCGGTCGAGCCCGCGCCGGATTCGCCCCTCCGCCCCGTGATCGTCGTCCGGCCAACGGTCGCGCTCGAGCGCGTCACCGAGGTGATCGTCCGCATCACGCCCGAGGAACGCGAGGACGCCGACTTCGGCGGGGAGGGGGGCCCGTGAGCTGGGTGGTCTTCTCGCTCGGCGCGTGGATCATGCTCGGCCTCGAGCAGGGGCTGCGCGGGGCGCTCCAGATCCCGCAGACCAGCGTGGCCCCGAGCTTCCTGGGCGTGTACTCCGTCTTCATCGCCTGCTCCGCCCCGCCCCGCGCCGCCCAGTGGGGCTGCCTGGCGCTCGGCCTGCTCATGGATCTCTCCTCGCCTTTCGCGCCGCTCGATTCGGCGCTCTTCACCGTCGCGGGGCCGAACGCGCTGGGGGCGCTCCTCATGTGCCAGTTCGTCCTCGCGGTCCGGGGCCTGATGTTCCGGCGCAACCCGCTCACGCTCGCGTTCCTCTCGTGCGTGGGATTCGCCGTCTGGCAGGCGGTGGTCACGGCCGTCTTCACGGTCCGGGGCTTCGCCTACCAGTCGATCGAGTGGAGCCCGGCGGGCCAGCTCGGCTCCCGCCTCGCCTCGAGCCTCTATACGGGGATCGTGGCGATCCCGGTGGCCCTCCTGCTCATCCTCCTGATGCCGCTCTTCGCGTTCCAGTTCGTCCCGTACCGCTTCGCGCAGAAGCGGTAGCGGAGCTCACCCGCGCCGCGCGAGCGCGAGCAGACCCGCCGGCGAGAGCGCGGCGATCGTCGGGGCCACGGCGTCCGCTCGCGCGAGACGGTCGCGCGGGAAGGAGTGCTCCACGGCGGCCACGGACACGCCGGCGCTCCGAGCGGAGGCGATCCCGGTCGGCGAGTCTTCGATCGCGACGCAGCGCCCGGGCGGCGCCCCCAGGCGCCGGGCCGCGAGCAGGTACGCTTCGGGGGCGGGCTTCGGACGCTTGACATCCCCCGAGGTGACGACCGCCCGCAGCAGGCCCGAGATGCCCATCCGGGCCAGCACCGGCTCGACCGATTCGCGGCTCGAGCCGCTGCACACGCCGACCGGTACCTCGGCCGCGACGGCCGCCACGAGCTCCGCCGCCCCCGGGTAGGCCGGAACGCCGCCGTCCTCCACCGCTTCGAGAAACCGCCCGAGCTTGATCGCCACAAGCTCGGAGAGCATCTCGTCGGTCATCGGCGCCCCGTGGATCGTGGCCAGCATGCGGAAGCACCCCCGTTCGCCGACGCCCACGCAGTTGGCCCGGAACCAGTCGTGGGTGAAGGTCATCCCGCGGCTCTCCGCCGCGGCGCGCAGGGCCCGCTCGTGCGCGAGCTCCGAGTCGGCGAGCGTGCCGTCGAGGTCGAAGATGATGGCGGCGCCCGGGGCGGGCTCGTCGGAAGACAACGGCGGAACTCCTGGACGGACCGGGGGGATTCGACGGCCGAGAGGGTATAGTGCTCGGCATGGTCCCGGTGGTGGTCTTCGATGACGGCAAGGGGACGCTCGGCCCGCTCACCGACCTGCGGGCGGCGTTCGACGTCCGCACCGGGGCGCTCACCACGCTCGAGCGGCTGCGCCTCGCCCTCCCGGGGGAGCTCGTCGCGCTGTACGCGCCGGAGAGGCTCGCGGGCCTCGCGGCCGAGGACCACGACATCCCTATCAACCGCCTTCCGGTGCGGGGCGGTCATCTGCTGGTCGTCAACGGGCGCTGCCCCCTCCCGCCGTCCGAGCTGCGCGAGCCGGAGCGGGACGTGGTATACGTGGACCCGGTGGAGGGCGCCGTGGTCGGCGGGCTGCTCGGGCTCGTGGATGCGATCCGCGTGCTGGTGGGCGAGAGGACCGAGTGCGCAACGCAGACGCTCGACGGCCCGGTGCTCATGAGCCGGCCCTGGCACGTGCGGAGCGTGCGCGACCAGGCGATCCGCTTCGACCTGGAGCTGATCCGCCAGACCAACCGCCTGCGTCCCCCGCCCCAGGGCGTGCTCGTGATCGGGGATCCCTCGGACGTGCTGCTCGACACCGATGCCACCGTCTACCCGGGCGTGACGATCGACGTCGAGCGCGGGCCCGTCTCGGTGGCCGGCGGGGCGGTGCTCCGCCCCGGCGCCGTGGTTGTGGGCCCCGCGGCGGTCGGGCCTCACTCGACCGTGCTGGAGCACGCGGTGGTGCGCGGCAATACGGCGATCGGCCGGCGCTGCAAGGTCGGTGGCGAGGTGTCCGGGGTGATCTTCCAGGGCTTCGCGAACAAGGCCCACGAGGGGTTCCTCGGCGACTCGTGGGTGGGCGAGTGGAGCAACCTGGGGGCGGGGACGACCAACTCGAACCTGCTCAATACCTACAGCGAGGTGATCGCGCAGGCGACCTGCACGGGGCCGCGGGAGCGGACCGGGGAGACCTTCCTCGGCGCGACGATAGGCGACCACGTGCGCACGGCGATCGGGACTCGGATCATGACCGGTGCGGTGGTGCACACCGGGGCGATGTGGGCCGCGAGCCGAGCGATCAGCGGGTGCGTGGGCCGGTTCGCGTGGGTGACGGATGAGGGCGCGAAGAGCTACCGGCTCGGCAAGTTCGTGGACGTGGCGCGGACGGTGATGGCGAGGCGCGACGTGGAGCCGAGCGACGCATATCTGGCGAGGCTGAAGGCGCTGCATCAGGCCTCGCAAGGGGCAGCCCCCGCGTAGCGCCGCCCGTACCATGCCCCGATGAAGACCCTCTACCTCATCGACGGCTACGCCCAGTTCTTCCGGGCCTATCACGCGATCCGTACGCCCATGACCAGCCCGGTCACCAAGGAGCCGACCAACATGACCTTCGGCTTCGTGGGCATGCTGCTCAAGCTGCTCCGGGGCGAGGGGAAGATGCAGGGCAGGCCCGACTACGTCGCGGTCGTCATCGACGTCTCCGGCGACCGGGGCACGTTCCGCTCGCAGATATTCCCCGAGTACAAGGCGACACGCTCCGAACCGCCGGAGGACCTCGGGCCGCAGGTCGAGCGGGCGCTCTCGCTGCTGCACGCGATCGGCGTGCCGGTGATCGGCGCCGAGGGCTTCGAGGCGGACGACGTGATCGCGACGATCGCGAGCACGTACAGCGCGAGGCACCCCGACCTCCGCGTCCGCATCATCAGCAAGGACAAGGACCTCAAGCAGCTCCTCGGCGAGGGCGTGCCCCCCACCGAGATGTACGACATCCACACCGACGAGCTGATCACCGCCGAGACCCTCAGGGCCGAGACCGGCCTGGCGCCGCGCCAGGTGATCGACATGCTCGCCCTCATGGGCGACACCGTGGACAACGTGCCGGGCGTGCCCGGGATCGGCCCCAAGACCGCCTGCCAGCTCGTGTGCGAGTTCGGCTCGCTGGACGCCGTCATCGCCGAGGTGCTCGGGGACAAGCCGAAAAAAGACTGGAAGATCGCGGGCAAGCGCCGCGAGAGCATCAAGGCCGCCGCGGAGGCGGGGGCGCTCGCGCTCTCGCGAAAGCTCGTCGCGCTGCGCCACGACGCACCGATCGACCTCGAGCTGCCGAAGGCCGATACGACGACCTTCCGCCTCGCCGAGCTCGGCCCGATCCTGAGGGAGCTCGGCTTCAACCGCTACCAGGACGAGCTGCGCCTGCTCATGGGCGAGGAGGTGAAGCAGGCCGACTTCATGCCCCCGATCGGTGAGAGCCGCTCGCTCCAGCCCCCCGCCCGCCGGCCGACGCCCGGCGAGCCGGGGGGCCTCTTCGACGCCCTCGACGAGCCGGCACCGCGCACCAGGGCCGAGGGCGACTACCGCTGCGTCCGCACCCGCGCGGACCTGGACGAGCTGATCGCCGAGCTCGCCACGGCGCCGCTCTTTGCGATCGACACGGAGACCACCTCCCTCCGGCCGATGCGGGCGCAGATCTGCGGCCTGTCGTTCTCGACCAAGCCGGGCGCCGGCTGGTATGTGCCGGTCCGCTCCTGCGTGCCCGGCGAGCACCTGGACGAGAAGACCGTGCTCGACGCCCTGCGGCCCATGCTCGAGGACCCCTGCAGGCCCAAGCTCGGGCACAACATCAAGTACGACATGCTCGTGCTCCGCCGGGCGGGCGTCGAGCTGCGCGGCCACCTCGCCGAAGGGGGCTGCGACTCGATGATCGCGAGCTTCCTCATCGACGCCTCGCGCTCGAGCCACTCGATGGACGCCCTGGCGCTCGCCCTCCTTGGGCGGACCAACATCGCCATCAGCGAGCTGATCGGCACGGGCAAGAACCAGAAGACGTTCGACACCGTGCCGCTGGACCGCGCGACCGAATACGCGGCGGAGGACGCGGACGTCACGTTCCAGCTCGCGCGCAAGATGATGCCGCAACTCCGCGCGATGCAGCTCGACCCGCTCTTCCGGGAGCTCGAGATGCCGCTTGTGGACGTGCTGGCGGAGCTGGAATGGAACGGGATCCGCGTGGACCCGGCGGAGCTCGAGAACCAGCGGCTGATGCTCGACAAACGCATCGGCGAGCTGCGCGCCCGCATCGCCGACGAGGCGATGGGCACGATCGGGCGCGAGTTCGACCCCGACTCCCCCCGCCAGCTCGCCGCCGCGCTCTTCAACAAGCCCGACGCCTCCGAGCCGGGGCTCGGGCTGCGCGTGATCAAGCGGGGCAAGACCGGTCCCTCGACCGACGCGGAGGTGCTCGAGAAGCTCGGGCAGGACGCGGGCATCGCGACGCCCATCCCCGGGCTCATCCTCGAGTACCGCCAGCTCACCAAGCTCGTGAACACCTACCTCGTCAGCCTGCGCGAGGAGATCGACCCCCGCACCGGGCGCATCCACGCGAGCTTCAACCAGACGGTCGCCGTGACCGGCCGGCTCAGCTCCAGCGACCCGAACCTCCAGAACATCCCGATCCGCACCGACATCGGGCGCGAGATCCGCAAGGCGTTCGTCGCCGAGCCGGGCCACGTGCTCGTCACCGCCGACTACTCGCAGATCGAGCTGCGCCTGCTCGCGCATCTCTCGCGCGACCCCGCGCTCATCCAGGCGTTCCGCGAGGGGCAGGACATCCACGCCGCCGTCGCCGCCCAGATCCACGGGGTGCCGCTGGCGGAGGTGACGCGCGAGCAGCGAAGCGGGGCGAAGATGGTCAATTTCGGGATCGTCTACGGGGTGACGGCGTTCGGGCTGGCCCGGCGCCTGGGCATCTCCAACACCGAGGCCGGCGAGATCATCGACGGGTACAAGCGGCGGTTCGCCGGGATCACGACCTTCCTCGAGGAGTGCGTCGCGCAGGCCCGCCGCCACGGCTACGTCGAGACGATGATGAAGCGCCGCCGCCCGATCACCGACATCGACGCCCGGGACCCCAGCCGCCGCTCGCTCGCGGAGCGCACCGCGATCAACAGCGTCGTGCAGGGCTCCGCGGCGGACCTCATCAAGATCGCCATGGTGGACCTGCACACGCGCCTCAGCCCGTACGCCGACCACCTCCGCGCCGGCAGGCCGCCCGAGATCGCCGGCGCCCGCATGCTCCTCCAGATCCACGACGAGCTCGTCTTCGAGACCCCCAAGGGCAGCGCCGAGCATGTGCGCGACCTCGTCGTCGAGCGCATGCAGAAGGCCATGTCGCTCGATGTCCCCCTCGTCGCCGACGCCGCGATCAGCGAGAATTGGCACGAGGCGAAGTAGACCGCCGTTGTGCCACCGGCGGCTTGCCCGCCAGTGCGGAGCGTCTGCACCCACCGAGCGGTGGGACAAGCCGCCCGTGGCACACTCCGTCTACTCCACCGTCATCTCCAGCATTCCCCCCGAGAACCCTTGCCGGAGCCGCACCTCCACCCGCACCGCGTCCGTCTTCACCGGCAAGAACTCGGCCCGGCAGAACTGATCCCTCTCGACCTGGTACTCCCCCGCCGCCTCGACCGGCAGCCACTCGCCACCCCTCCGATACAGCACACGCCACGACTCCGGCACGCGGCACATCCCCCGGCCGGTGTCGTCGAACCAGTACACCTCCACCGCCGAGATCTCGCGCGGCTCCCGCCAACCCAGCTGCGCCCATTCCGCCGTGCCCTTGTGGTCCCACCACGTCAGGCGCGGGATCGAATGATCGTCCGAAGCGCCGGGGTCGCGCAGGTCGTTGATCGCGCCCACGCTGTCCGACGGCCAGCAGTGCGACGCCCCCGGCGCGGCCCGCGATGCCGGCGTCGGCGCCGGGCGGCTCGCGACGATCTCCGTCGTCGCCGGCATCCACACGGCCATCGGCCCGACCTCGCGGTGGGCCCACGCATAGTACGGAATCGCCCTCGCGACGATGGGTTCGGTGCGGATGGAGCCGTCCTCGCCTCGCGTCGCCCGCTGAGCCGCGACCTCGATCAGGCCGACGCCGCCGAGAAGCCCCGGCGCGAACTGCCAGGCCGACTCGGCGCCGGGCTCGATCACGAGGCTCTCGACGTCGCCCCCGTTGTCCACCCCCTCGAAGCAGTACACCAAGGGTCCCCGCTCGATCGCCACGCGCCCGCGGTCCTGCTCGACCCGCTCGTGCGCCAGGACGGCATTCACCCGCATCGGCAGTTTGAGCGTGACCACGTCGCCGGCCCGCCACGCCCGCTCGATGACGGCGTACCCCTGCTCGTCGTGCGCGAGCACGTCCGCGCGCCCGTTCACGAGAATCTCGCGTCTGACATTCGCGTCCCCGTGGTATGCATAAAGATCGCTCGGGAACGGCCGCCCCTTGGCCCACCCCGGGATCCGCAGGCGCAGCGCGAACTCGCCCTCGCGCTCGGGCGAGACAGTCAGCCGCACCGTCCCCTGCCACGGATACTCCGTCTCCTGCACGATGCGCACCACGCCCCGGTCCGTCTCGACCGCCGCCTCTCCCGCGACATACAGGTTGACATAGACGTCGGCGCCGCGTGTGGCGTAGACGTACCCGGGCAGCGACGGCAACATGCGCACGACGTTGACCGGGCAGCACGAGGTGCCGAACCAGGGCGCCCGCTGCACGTGCCCGTGGTTGAATGCGGTCAGCCCGTCGGAGGCGAGGGGGTTCGGGTAGAAGAACCGGTCGCCGGAGAGCGACACACCCGGCAGGAAGGCGTTGTAGAGCGTGCGCTCGAAGAGATCCATGTACTTGGAGTCGCCCCGGAGCAGGAACATGCGATGGTTCCACAGCATGCTCGCGATCGCGGCGCACGTCTCGTTGTAGGCGTCGGCGTTGGGCAGGTCGTAGTCGGCCCCGAAGCCCTCGGTGTGGCGATGGGCCCCGATGCCGCCGGTCAGGTATGTCCGCGCCGAGACGAGCCGCTCCCAGATGCGGTCGAGCGCCTCAACATACCCCGGCGCTTCCGTCAGCGCGGCCACGTCGGCCATGCCCGCGTACAGGTAGCCGGCCCGGACCGCGTGGCCCACCGGCTCGTCCTGCTCGACGACCGGCAGGTGGTCCTGCGCATACTCACCATAGATCTCGCGCAGGTCGCTCCGCCCCCGCGCGTCGATGAAGAACTTCGCCTGGTCGAGATACTTCCGGTCGGCCGTGACGCCGTACAGCTTCACCAGCCCGATCTCGATCTCCTCGTGCCCCGGCACGTCCACGAGTTGTCCCTCGCCCGGGCCGAACACGGCGCAGATCAGGTCGGCGTTCCTGAGCGCGACGTCGAGCAGGGTGCGCGTCCCGGTGGCCCGGTAGTGCGCGACGGCCGCCTCGTAGAGGTGCCCAGCGTTGTACAGCTCGTGGCTGTGCGCGAGATACGCCCACCGCGCGCGGCCGGCGTTCTCGGCGGTGATGGCGTCGCCCTGGATAGTCCGCTGGGTGTAGAGATACCCGTCATCCTCCTGGGCCGCGGCGATCTTGGCGATCAGTCCGTCGAGGTACGCCTCCAGCTCCGGGTCGCGCTCCGTCTGGAGCGAGTAGGCGGCTCCCTCGATCACCTTGTACACGTCCGAATCGTTGTAAAAGATGCCCTCGAACCCGCCCTCCTCGAGCTCCCCGGCCACGGCGAAGTTGCGGATGCGCCCGGTCCTCTCGCACTGCTCGAAGTCGTACGGGATCGTCACCTCGCGGTTGGTCCGCAGGCGGGGCGACCAGAACGTGTCCTCGACGCGGACGGCCGTGAACGGGACGGCTTCGATCCGCGCCGACTCCTGGGCGACGGCCGCGGCGGGCGCGAGCGCGGTCGTGAGGGCGATGATCAGCGTGCGCACGGCATTGCTCCTGAGCGGGGGCGAGCCCCCGCGCATGATACATCGCGTCGGGACGCCCGCGCCCCCGCGCGACCGCCCGGACCACCGCTCGCGGGGGAAAGGCTCAGTTCGACTGCACCGTCAGCGGCGTGAACGCCGGCGTCCCCTCGGGCGAGAGGAAGAAGGGCGCGTCGCCCGGCGTGAGCGGCTCGAGCTGGTCGTACCACGAGGCCTGCGGGTCGTACCTGGCGAAGAACGGCCGGCGCACCAGGTCAGGCTGCCGGGCCTGGAGAAACTCCAGGCAGAACGCCCTCTGCCCGAGCACCTCGGTGACGCCGAGGATGTGGCACTTGCCCGGGAAGCACGACATCGAGGGCCCGCGCACGGTTCGCGCCAGGCCCGAGACTCGCTGGTAGGCGTTGCGGAAGATGTTCCAGCAGCGCACCAGCGGCATCTCGAAGTACCGCCTCGCGCCCGTGTCCCGCTCGACGAACATGTAATAGGGGATGCAGCCGAGCTGCACGCCCTTGTTCCACAGGTCCACCCACGCCGTGCTGTCGTCGTTTACGTGCCGGATCACCGGGCTCTGCATGCGGATGTTCGCCCCCGCCGAGCGGATCCGGCGCACCGCGTCCTCCGCCAGGTCCGTCGAGAGCTCGACCGGGTGCGAGTAGTGCCCCATGATCGCCAGCTGGCGCCCCGAGAGCACCACGCGCTCGAACAGGGCCAACAGGTCGTCCGCGTCCGGGTCGGTCACGTAGCGCTGCGGCCAATACGCGACGCTCTTGGTGCCGATCCGGATCGAGCGGATGCTCTCGATATCGAGCAGCGGCCCCACGTACCTCTCGAGCACCGCGGCCTTCATCACCATCGGGTCGCCCCCGGTGATAAGCACGTCCGACACCTGCGGGTGCCGACGCAGGTAGGTGCAGAGCCGCTCGACCTCGCCGCTGGCGAACTTGAGGTCCTCGATGCCGACGAACTGCGCCCAGCGGAAGCAGAACGTGCAGTACGCGTGGCACGTCTGCCCCTGCGAAGGGAAGAACAGGGCCGTCTCGCGGTACTTGTGCTGGATCCCCCCGAGCACCTCCCCCCCGAGCACGGCCCGGTTGTGCGTGAGCTGCCCCGCCGGATGCGGGTTGAGCTCGTAGCGGATCCGCTCGACCGCCGCCGCGAGGGCGGCCGGGTCGCCCGCCGAGGCGAGCGACCGCAGCTCGGCGTAGTGGTGGTCCTCGAGCATCCCCCGCTGCGGGAAGGTCAGCTGAAACATCGGGTCGGCCGGCGCCCTGTCCCAGTCGATCAGCTCCTCGCACACATACTCGTTTGTGCGGAAGGGGAGCACAAGGGAGACGATCTCCACGGCTTCGCGCAGCTCGGGTCCAAGCCTTCCCCACTGGGGCAGCTTCTCCACGTTGCTCCTCGTCACGGCGCGATAGCGTGGACTCATCATCAGCCGTTGCTCCTGGCGGATGTCCCCGGCGTGCGGCGACCTGGTTTCGATGCGGCTCCACGCACCCAAAGAACGCGGGCACGCGGAGAACAGCGGACGCGCCGCGCGGGATGCGGACGCCCGAGCCCCATCCTACGGGGGAGGCCCGGACCATACAAGCTCGCCCTCGAAAGTTCGCCGTCCCGCCGGACGCTCGCGCCACACGTCCGCGCCGCGGCGAGATCGCGACGCAGCGCCGGCCGATGTACGCTCCCGGCATGCCGACATACACCCTCCCCGCCGTCGCGACGCCGGCGCCCGTGCCGCCCAGGACGGCGGTCATGATCGCTTCCGGAGACTCGCGCCCCTCGGCCAACGCCGCGTGCTGGTCCACGCAGCGTGAGACCGAGCGAGCGGCGCGGGCGGCGTTCGAAGCGCTCGGCTGGTCGGTCGTCCGGGGCTCACCCGAACGATGGTCCGACGCCGAGCCCCATGGATTCATCTTCAGCCAAGCGCACGGACGCGAGGTCTTTGCCGGGATCGATCCCGACGCCCCGCTCGTCGTCGTCGAGAGCGTCTGGCAGTACTCGATGCACGTGCTCCCCGGGCTTGTCCGCCACCGCGGGCCGATCCTGATCCTCGCGAACTGGTCCGGCCGGTGGCCCGGCCTCGTCGGCGCGCTCAACCTCCGCGGGTCCTTGACCAAGGCCGGGCGCGAGCACGGCCTGCTGTGGGCGGAGGATTTCAGCGACCCGGCCTGCCGGGCCAAGCTCCGGCAGTGGTGCGAGACCGGGCGCGTCGAGCACGATCTCTCCCACGTGCGTCCGCTCGACCTCGCCCGCATCGGCGTCGCCGAGCGCGAGCTGGGCGAGTCGCTCGCGCTCGGGCTCCGCCACCGGCCCGCGATCCTCGGCGTCTTCGACGAGGGATGCATGGGCATGTTCAATGCGATCATCCCGGACCACCTGCTCCACCCCTGCGGGGCCTTCAAGGAGCGACTGAGCCAATCGGCGCTGTTCGCCGCGATGCAGCGCGTGCCCGAGGCCGAGGCCCGCGCCACGTACGGCTGGCTCCTGTCCCGCGGGATGAGGTTCGATATCGGCCCGGAAGCCGAGCAGCTGCGCGAGGAGCAGGTCCTCGAGCAGTGCCGCATGTACATCGCGGCGCTGCGCCTGGCGGACCGGTTCGGGTGCGACGCGATCGGGATCCAGTACCAGCTCGGCCTGGCGGAAACGTGCGCCGCCAGCGACCTCGCCGAGGGGCTCCTCAACTGCTCCGAGCGCCCGCCGGTGCGGGCGTTGGAGGGCCCGAACGCCGGGGCCGTGATCCTCGAGGGCCGGCCCCTCCCCCACTTCAACGAGGTGGACGAGTGCGCCGGCCTCGACGCCCTCATCACCGACCGCGTGTGGCGCGCGATGGGCATGGCGCCCGACAACACGCTCCACGACGTGCGCTGGTCGGACCTCGACCGGAGCGGCACGACCGCCGAGGAAGTCTGGGTCTTCGAGATCTCCGGCGCCGTGCCCCCGTCCCACTTCTCTCGCGGCTACGCCGACGCCGTCGGCTACCGCCAGCCGTCGATGTATTTCGTGCGCGGCGGATCGACCATCTGCGGGATGAGCAGGCCGGGAGAGATCGTCTGGAGCCGCATCTACGTGGACGGGATCGGCACGCGCGGATCCCCGGCGGGCGCCGCGGCGCGCGGGCGAGAGAGCGTGGACACCCGCGGCGGCGGCGCGGGACGGCTCTGCATGGATATCGGGCGCGGCACGGCCATCGCGCTCCCCGAGGCCGAGATGCTGCGCCGCTGGGACGCAACAACAAGGCAGTGGCCGATCATGAACGCGGTCCTCGCCGGCGTCAGCCGCGACCAGCTCATGGCCAAGCACCAGTCCAACCACATCCAGGTCGTCTATGCCGACGGCGCCGATCGCGCGGACCGCGCCCTCGACGCGAAGGCCGCGATGGCGAACGCGATGGGCATCCGCGTCAATCTCTGCGGCGTGTGATCCCGGGCACGATCGGCCCCCCGAGCGCGGCGGCCTCTGCGGATGCGGGTGCGCCGCGCGGAGCCGGGGCAGGCGGGGCGCGCAGGGCCCTCCGCGTCGCCGGGCGGCTCGACGGCGACGGGCGCGGGGAGCGCCATCACCCGCGTCGAGCGGTAAGCTTTGCCGATGCCCCGACCGATCCCCTTCACCGTGCACGCCCGGTGGCCCGAGCGCGCGCCCGAGCGCTTCTCGAGCCTGATCCGCACCGACTCGCCGGAAGGCTGCGCCATCGCCATGCTCGGCATGCCGGACGACACCGGCGTCAAGCTCAATGGCGGACGTGTCGGAGCGGCCGAAGGACCGGCGGCGTTTCGGCGGGCCCTGGCGCGGTACGGCGCGGCGGCGCCGCCGGGGCGCCCTTGGCCGATCGTCTACGACGCGGGCGACGTGCCCGCGGCCGGACGCGAGCCCAAGTCGATCCACGAGACGCACGACCGGATCGCCGAGGCGGCGGCGGCAATCCACGCCCAAGGGCTGCTCCCGGTGGGCATCGGCGGCGGCCACGACCTCACATTCCCGTTCGTCCGCGCCCTTGCCGAGCGGGGCGAGAAGCTCGCCGGCGTCTACTTCGACGCGCACCTCGACGTGCGCCCGCAGGTCGGCAGCGGCATGCCGTTCCGGGCGCTGCTCGAGAAGCATCCGCTCGATTCGCTGGGCGTGTTCGGCGTCAATCCGCTGGTGAATTCGGCCGAGCACGCCGCGTATTTCCGCGAGCGCGGCGGGCGCGTGTACCGGGAGGACGCCCTGGGCCCGCTGCTGGATGCGCCCGGCCCCGATCTCTTCGTCAGCTTCGATCTCGACGTGCTCGACGCCGCGTTCGCGCCCGGCGTGAGCGCCATGAATCCCGCGGGATGGACCCCCCGGCAGGCCGAGGCCGCCGCGTTCGCCGCGGGCAGGTGCGCGCGCGTGCGCTGCTTCGACATCATGGAGCTCAGCCCGCCGAACGACGACATGGACCGGACGGCGCGGCTCGCGGCCCACCTCTTTCTCACCTTCTTGCGCGGGTTCGCGGAGCGCACCGCGTGAGTCTTCTGATCTACGACGCGAGGGTTGTCACGCTGCCGGGCGACCCGGCGCATCGGCGCGGGCTGCTCACCGGCGGGCTGGGCGTGCTCGACCGCGGGTGGGTGCGCGTCGAGGGACCCCGGATCGCCGAGGTCGGCGGGGGAGACCCGCCCGGCGCCGAGCCCGGCGAGACCGTCGTGGACGCTCGCGGGCGCGTCCTGATGCCGGCGTTCGTGGACTGCCACACGCATCTGTGCTGGATGGGAGACCGCCTCGACGAGTGGGACGCGCGCCTGCGCGGCGCCACGTATCTCGACATTCTCAGGGCCGGCGGCGGGATCCTCGCGACCGTCCGCGCGGTGCGGGCCGCGACCGAGGAGGAGCTCGCGCTGGCCCTGCTCGGGCGGCTCCAGCATCTGCTCCGGGAGGGCACCACGACGGTCGAGATCAAGAGCGGCTACGGCCTCTCGACCGAGAGCGAGCTCAAGATGCTCCGGGCGATCGCGCTGGCCGGCTCACGCTGGCCCGGGACCGTCGTCCCCACCGCGTGCATCGGGCACGCGATCGATCCTGACGCGTCCGACGAGGCCGCCCGTGCCGCCTTCATCGCCCGCACGATCGGTGAGACCCTCCCCGCCGTCACCGCCGAGTTCCCGGGGATCGCGGTGGACGCCTATTGCGAGGAGGGCGCGTGGCGGCCCGACGAGTGCCTCGGGCTCCTCGCCCGCGCCCAGGCGGCCGGGCATCCGATCCGGGTGCACGCGGACCAGTTCCACGCGCTCGGGCTGACGGCCGAGGCCGCACGGCGCGGCTTTCTCTCGGTCGATCACCTGGAGGCGAGCGCCCCGGCGGACCTCCGCGCGTTGGCGGCGTCGGACAGCTTCGCCGTGCTGCTCCCGTGCTGCGGGCTCCACGCCGACGGGCGCTACGCCGACGGGCGCACGCTGCTCGACGCCGGTGCGCGCCTCGCGATCGCCACCAACACCAACCCGGGGAGCTCGCCGTGCAGCTCCATGCCGATGGCGATCGCCTTGGCGGCGCGCCACAACCGCCTCTCGCCGCACGAGGCGCTCGCCTGCGCCACATCCACCCCCGCCGCGCTGCTGGGGCTCGACGACCGGGGCCGCATCGCCCCCGGTCTCCGGGCAGACCTCATCCTGCTGCGCCATCGCGACGAGCGGGCGCTGGCCTTCGAGTTCGGCGGCAACCCGGTCGATCTCGTCGTCTGCGCCGGGACCATCCGCTCGTCATCGGCGCCGGTCTAGGGGCAGAGCACGCGCAGGGCCGCGGGGTGCAGGGTGATCCTCGTCTGCTCGCCCGGCCCGAGCCAGCCGCCCGCCTCCCCGTCGCACTGCCAGGGCGCCCGGTCGAGGGCGGTGATCTCGACCTCGCGCCCGCGGAGCCGGAGAGCGCCGCGCCCGGCGAATTGGGCGCCCCGCGCGCACCGGGCCCCCCAGGCGATCACGCCGGCGCTCGACCGCGCGGGGAAGAACACGATGTCGAGCACCCCGTCCCGCATGTCCGCGTCGCGCGCGGGGTTCAGACGCCTGGCGTATTGGCGGCAGTTCGCCACCAGCAGCACCCCACGCTCTCCCTCTACGACCGCGCCGCCATCGACCACGACCCGCACCCGCGGCAGGTGCGGCCTGCCCAATTCCTGGAGCACGGGGCGCACGTACATGAGGTGGCCCGCGGCGCGCTTCCGGACGTTGTGCAGACGGTGGATCACCCCCGCGTCCGGGCCTATGGAGAACATGAGCGCGAACGGGCGGCCGGCGATGGTCGCCAGGTCCACCGGCAGCTCCCGGCGCCGGCGCAGCGCATCCCGCAGCGCGGACGCGTCGGCGCCCATGCCGAACTCCCGGGCGAAGAGGTTCTCCGTTCCCGCGGGGACGTGGTAGACGGGCGCGCCCGACGCCGCGAGGCCCCGGAGCAGGTGGTGCAGCGTGCCGTCGCCGCCGACGATGACGACGGCGTCGAACGCCGCGAAGCACTCGCCGGCGGTGCACAGGCGCGCGTCCCGCACCTCGGGCGCCGAGTCGGACGCCTTCAGGGCGGCGGCGATCGCGGCGCCGAGACCCTTGGCTCGCCCGCATCCGGAGGCCTCGTTGGTGACGATCAGCACGGTCATCGAGCGCAAGCCTACCGCCCGCGACGCGGGCCGGGGCCTAGCATGCCCGTCATGCGCCGGACCGCGGAAAGAATCCGCCCCGCCGAGATCGACGCCGCCTACGCCGCGGCCCAATGCGTCGTTGAGACGCACCGGCGGGTCGCGCGATTCCTGCGTGCGGGCGTGACAATGGCTGAGCTGGACCGCTTCATCGCCGGGACGCTCGAGGAGCTGCGCTGCCGCTCGTGCTTCCTGGGATACAAGGTGCCGCGGACGCCCGCCTTTCCTTCGCACGCATGTCTCAGCGTCAACGACTGCATCGTGCACGGCACGGCCTCGTCGCACGCGGCGCCGCTCGCGCCGGGTGACCTGGTGAAGGTGGACATCGGCGTGCTCCACAAGGGATGGATCGGCGACGCGGCGTGGACCTACAGCATCGGCGAGCCCGCGCCCGAGGTCCGGCGTCTGATGGATTGCGGCAAGGAATCCATCCGCCGGGGGGTTGAGGCGCTCACGCCGCGAAACCTCTACCTCGAGTGGGCGCGGGTCGTGCAGGGGTATGTGGAAGGCGAGTGCGGGTTTCACCTCGTTCGCGGGCTGGGGGGGCACGGCTACGGGCGCAAGCTGCACGCGCCGCCCTTTATCGCCAACGTGGTGCCGAGCTATCCCGGCGAGTGGCCCGATGCGATGAGGCACTGCGAGCCCGGGACGCTCGTGGCCGTCGAGCCGATGATCGCGATCGGCACCGGCCACACCCGCCAAGCCCGGGGCGAGTGGCCGATCTACACGGCCGACGGCTCGAAGGCCGTCCACTACGAGCACGACCTCGTCATTACCGACGACGGGGCGCGGGTGCTGACCGAGGGCCTTGACGAGGTGCCCGACGTGATCACCCGCTGAAGGGCTCGCCCCCCCCTGTGCCTCCCGGCAAAAAAACCGCGGGCCGCCCGTTCCGGCGGCCCGCGGGAGCTTCACGTTGCCGGCCTGTTCAGGGGAGAATGACCCTGTTCGACCAGGCGGACCAGACGCTGTTCAGGCCGAGCGAGCTCGCCTGCACGCGGTACCGCCACTCGCCGGCGCCCGGAGAATCGGACGAGGACGAGACATTCGCCCCGACCGAGCCGATCGTGGTCGTGTTCGTCCATGTGCCGTTCACCCGCTGCTGGCGCTGGATGGAGTAGCCGCTCTCGAGCCCCGAGTTCTCGCTCCAGGAGAAGTTCGCGACCGAGCCGTTGGCCGAGGCGCTCATGTTGGTGGGGCGCGCCGGCTGCGACGTCCTGTACGAGCTCCACGCGGAGTCCCCCGAGTCGCCGAGGGCCCGCACCCTGTAGCGCCAGCCGCCGGTCGCGACGCTCTCCACGTACGTCGTCGCGTTGGCGCCGGTGGTGCCCACGATCGTGGTATTCGTCCACGAGCCGCCGACCTTCTGCTGCCGCTGCACCTCGAAGCCGATCTCGTTGTTCGAGTTGTCCACCCAGAGGAAGGTGAGCTCGTTCGGCGCCCCCTCCTTCGTGCTGGTGGAGGTCGGCGCGTTGGGCACGGATGCCGGGTTGACGGCGATGCTCAGGAACTCGTAGTCGGTCAGCCCGCCGGAATCCGTCACCTCGACGTCGATGAAGTGCACGCCCTCCGAGAGCGACGACGTCGAGAAGTTGCCCGTGCCGATGAGGCCGTCCAGGTGCGACGTCCAGGTGACCTGGGACGAGATGTTGCCGTCCTCGCCGTCGATGGTCGTCGTGTTGAACTGGATCACGTCGCCGAGGGTGAACGCCGAGCCGTAGTTCGGTGAGTTGATCGTGATCACCGGGGCCGTGTTCACGCTGCCGGTGAGCTGCAGCGACTGGTAGGAGTTGATCCGGCCGTAGCCGAAGGTGTTGTCCGGGCCCGAAGAGCCGAGATCATCGCATCCTTCCTTCAGGATCTCCTCGACCTGGTCGGGCGTGAGGCTCGGATCGCTGGACCACAGGAGCCCGATGAGCCCGGCCGTGAGCGGGGCGGAGAAGCTCGTGCCGCTCACGCTCCCGTACGAGGAGTTGATCGTCGTCGTGAAGACGCTGCTCCCCGGCGCCATGAGATCCACGCTCGGGCCGTACGCGCTGAAATTGGATTTGTTATCGGAGCTGGTCGTGGAGCCCACGACGATCACGTCGTCGTTGTCGCGATTGCCCCAGTTCAGGTACGCCCCGTCGTTGCCGGCCGACCACGTGAGCAGGCCGCCGAGGTTCTTGATCTGCGTGGCGGTGGAACGCACCGAGCTCGAATTCACGCCCGAGTAGGACACGTTCGCGACCTTGTCGCCGTTCTGGATCGAGGTGAGCGCCGCGTGCGTGAGCGTGCTCAGGTTCGCCGAGCCGCTCGAGCTGTTCGAGACGCGCAGCATCCGGTGGCTCAGGTTCCAGCCCGCGCCCGAGACGCCCGTGCCGTTGTTGCCGTTCGCGGCGGCGCAGCCGGTCGTCTGCGTGCCGTGGGAGTGCACCGGACCGATCTGACCGCCCTGGCTCTCCCAGCGCCGGTCCACCGCGTTGTAGCCCTCCTCCCGGTTGAGCAGCAGGTCGGGGTGGTTGGTCTGCACCCCCGTGTCGCAGATGCCGACCGTGACGGAGGAGTTGCCCTGGTGCAGCCCCCACGCGTCGCACGACTGCATCTTCGTCGAGCCGTGGTGCCACTGGCTGCTGAAGCGGCTGTCGTTCGGGCAGCCGATGGGGTAAAGGATCCAGTCGGGCTCGACGAACTCGAACAGTCCGGTCGCCGCGAGCCTGTTGATGACCTCCTGCTCCGTCGCGCCCTGCGGCACCTTGAAGATGTAGTGATCGACCAGGTCCTCGCGGAAGAGGACCTCGTACTCGAGATGCAGCATCTCCACCGCCGAGTCGTGGGCCGCCTGCAGGGCCCGCTCGCCGTTGGGCTGCACCGGCTTGGCGATCATCTGGCCCGAGAGCTCCATCGAGCCCCGGACCGGCACCACCTGCACGACGCCGGGCGCCGCCTGCTGGACCGGGGCTCCAATCGCCAGGCCCGCGCATCCGATGGTGATGCCGATCACCGCTGCAAGCCGCGCGTGCGCACACGCGCCGAAGAGACCGGGCTTCCGCATGACACTTCTCCTGCTCAGCGCCGGGGGCCGCCCGGGCTGGGATTCCGCAGACGCGAACGAGGGAATGGCCACACACGCACCCTTCGTCGGGTCCGGCTCACGTCGAACCAAACAGAAAGCGAATCAACGAACCTAAATTTACCGTGAACCCGCGGTGTGAGTCAATAGCCGCCCGCGAATTGGCGTCGTTCGCCTACGCGTTACCATACCGGCCACCATGAATCGCATCGACGCGATCTTCGCCCGCGCCCGCTCGAGCGGCTCGCCGCTGCTCATGCCGTTCATCTGCGGCGGCCACCCGTCGCTGGGTGACGGCCCCGGCCTGCTCCGCGCCCTCGAGGAGGGAGGCGCCGGCATCGTCGAGATCGGCTTCCCCTTCTCGGACCCGATCGCCGACGGCCCGGTCATCGCCGCAGCCATGCACGCGGCGCTCGAGCGGGGCGTCACCCCCGACGCCATATTCCGCCAGGTCGAATCGGTGCGCGCCGGCCTCGGAGTCGGTCTCGTCGCGATGGTGAGCGCGTCGATCGTGTTCCGCGCCGGCGGACCCGCCGGGTTCGCGCGCCGTGCGGCGGCGGCCGGATTCGACGGCGTCATTTACCCAGACGCGCCCCTCGAAGAAGCCGCCGAGCTCCTCTCCGCCGCCAGAGCCGAGGGCCTGACCGCCTCGCTCCTCATCGCTCCGACGACGAGCCCCGAGCGCGCTGAGGCGATCGCGGGCGCATGCTCCGGCTTCGTGTACCTGCTCGCCCGCACGGGCATCACGGGAGAGCGGGGAGAGGCGCCGGACGTGGGCCGGCGCGTCGCCCGGCTACGGGAGGCGACGCCGCTCCCCATCGCGTGCGGGTTCGGCATCTCGACGCCCGAGCACGTCCGGGCGGTCGTCGCGCACGCGGACGCCGCCATCGTCGGAAGCGCCCTGATCCGGCGCATCGACCAGGCGGGTCCGGGGGGCTCGGCGAGCGCGGCGGCGGGCTCGTTCATGGCGGAGCTGAGCCGGGCGTTGCCCCGCGCGCCCATCCCCGGCGCGGCCGCCGGATCGGCCTGACGGCGAGCCGGCCCTCTTTTTAAGACCGTTTTCACGCAACTCCCGCCTCCCCTCTTGTCCGAATCGCCGGGGCCGCCACAATGCGCCCATTCCGTGCGGATGTGATGCCGCGGAGCCGCGGCTTCCGCCGGGTATGCATGCGTATTCACAGGGGAATACATTGATGCATCGGCTGAACAACGGAGTTGGGACGCTGCCCCAGAGCTCGCCGGGCTGGACGAGCGCCCCGGCCCAGTCGAACGGCAATCCGGGCCGGTCGAAGCGCGTCCAGGAAGAGTTCGCCTGCGACGTCTTCAGCGAGCGTCAGATGCAGCAACGCCTTCCCAAAGACATCTTCCGGCGTTTCCTGCGCACCACGCAGCACGGCGAGCCGCTCCCCCACGAGCTGGCGGACGTCATCGCCGCCGCCATGAAGGAGTGGGCCGTCGAGCACGGGGCGACGCACTACACGCACTGGTTCCAGCCGCTCACGGGCTCGACGGCCGAGAAGCACGACAGCTTCCTCACGCCCGACGGGCACGGCGGCGCCGTCAGCGAGTTCACGGGGAGCATGCTCGTCCAAGGCGAGCCCGACGCGTCGAGCTTCCCCTCCGGCGGTCTCCGCGCCACGTTCGAGGCCCGGGGCTACACCGCCTGGGACCCGACGAGCCCGGTCTTCCTGGTCCGCGGCCACAACCACGTCACGCTCTGCATCCCCACGGTCTTCGTCTCGTGGAACGGCGAGGCCTTGGACAAGAAGACGCCGCTGCTGCGCTCGATGGACGCGGTCTCCGCCGCGGCGATGCGCATCCTCCGGCTCTTCGAGTCCGACGAGGGCGTCACCCGCGTCTACGCGACCCTCGGCGCGGAGCAGGAGTACTTCCTCGTCGACCGCGACGCGTACTTCGACCGCCCGGACCTGGTCATGTGCGAGCGCACGCTTCTGGGCGCCAGGCCCCCGAAGGGCCAGCAGCTCGAGGACCACTACTTCGGGTCGATCCCGGCCCGCGCCCTCGCCTTCATGGCCGAGTGCGAGCGTGAGCTCTACCGGCTCGGCGTGCCCGTGCGGACCCGGCACAACGAGGTCGCCCCCGGGCAGTTCGAGTTCGCGCCGCACTTCGAGACGGCCAACATCGCCTGCGACCACCAGATGATCCTGATGGAGACGCTCCGGCGCATCGGCATCCAGTACGGGCTCCGCGCCGTGCTCCACGAGAAGCCCTTCGCCGGCATCAACGGCTCCGGCAAGCACCTCAACTGGTCGCTCGCCACCGACACCGGCGTGAACCTCCTCGACCCGCGCGAGGAGACGCACACGAACATGCAGTTCCTCGTCTTCCTCTGCGCGGTGATCTACGCGGTGGACACCTACGCGGAGCTCCTCCGCGCCAGCGTCGCCAGCGCCGGCAACGACCATCGCCTCGGCGCCAACGAGGCCCCCCCCGCCATCATCTCGATCTTCCTGGGCGACATGCTCACCGACATTCTCGAGCAGCTCGAGGCCGGCGAGGCGAAGAAGACGATGAAGGGCGGCAAGCTCGACCTGGGGGCCAAGTCCCTCCCGCAGATCCCCCGCCACACCGGCGACCGCAACCGCACGTCCCCCTTCGCGTTCACCGGCAACAAGTTCGAGTTCCGCGCCGCGGGCGCCAGCACCGCAGTCTCCTGGCCGACCACCGTCCTCAACACCATCGTCGCCGAGGCGCTCGAGGAGATCGGCGACCGCCTCGAGAAGGCGATGGGCAAGAACCCGACGCCCGCCAAGCGCGAGCAGGCCGTCTGGGAGGTGCTCCAGAAGATCGTGAAGGACCACAAGCGCGTCGTCTTCAACGGCGACGGCTACGACGCCGCCTGGCACGCCGAGGCCGAGCGCCGAGGGCTCCCCAACCTGCGCGACAGCGTGAGCGCCCTCGCCGGGCTCAACTCCAAGAAGCACGCGGACCTCTTCAAGAAGCACAAGGTCCTCACCAAGCCCGAGCTCGACAGCCGCACCACCATCTTCCTCGAGAAGTACTGCAAGCAGATCACCATCGAGGCCGAGACGATGGTGTCGCTCGTGCGCACCCGCGTGCTGCCCGCGGCATGGCGCCACCAGTCCGAGCTGTTCGACGCGCTCGCCTCGACCGCGGGCTTCGACATCGAGAATCCGGAGCTCGAGGCCGAGGCTCGCCACTTCGTGTCGCTCGTCCGGGCGACCCAGAGCCGCTTGGCGGCGCTGGACTGCGCGATCGCCGGTGATCACGGCGGCCCCGAGAAGCACGCCCGTCAGATCCGCGACAAAGTCCGCCCCGCGATGGAGGCGCTGCGCGAGGTCGTCGACCAGCTCGAGCTTCATGTCGCCGCGGACTCTTGGCCGCTCCCGACCTACGGGGAAATGCTCATCGTCAAGTAACTCCACGCTCCTGTTGTCGCGAGAGAGCCCCGCCGTCCCGGCGGGGCTCTTCTTTTTCCGAGCCGTACGCCTGGCGGAAGCCATGAGTCGAGATTCACCGCAAGTTCACTAGCTGCTCAACGGGTTTGTCCATACTCCGGAAACAGAAGACGGATCGAGGGAGGCCGTACGAGCCTGCCGATCGCAGCCGAAGCATGCAAACAAGGAGCTCTCGAATGACAGTCAGAAGATTGATCTGCGTCTGCGGATCGAGCGTGGCGCTCGGCCTCACCAGCGCGTCGGCGCAGAATACGACCACCACCGAGCGCCAGAGCGGCACACTGAGCAACACGCCTCAGGCCGGCAGCGCCGAGAATGTCGACCAGATCCTCGAGCAGCGCCAAGGCGTTTGGCGCGTCGATGTCATGCTCAACGAGGCGTTCTGGAGCAAGATGGGCTCCGGCCACTCCACCACGACCACCACCACCGGCGTCGATCAGCGCTACATCACCCCCGGCGAGCGCGGACTCGGCGGCGATACCGCCACCAAGACCACAGGCCAGACCGGCACCCAGACCGGCACCCAGACCAACAAGCCCGCCGACACCACCCACACCGAGAAGGACGACCCCTCGAACCCATGGTTCAAGGACTCCGGCGAGAACAAGCAGGACGCCGCGACCACCGGCCGGACGGGCCAGAGCGGGCAGCAGGCCGGCCAGACCGGGCAGACCATGACGAGCCAGCCCGGCATGAAGCACCTCTCCGGCTACGCCGAATGCGACATGGTGCTCGGCGACGACGTGCTCCACGAACGCATCGTGGTCCCCACCGCCGGCGAGGACCTCGGAATCCCCTCCGACGGCCAGCAGGACACCACGCCACCGAGCGACATGACCGGCGGCGAGGGCTTCCGCGGCATCACCATGATCTCCTTCAACCAGGACTCCAAGACCTACGACATGGTCATGCTGAGCAACCACTACGAGGGCATCAAGTACGACACGGGCATCTACGACGCCCAGCGCAACCGCGTGGTCTTCCGCGGCCAGGCCGACAAGTCTTCCGGCTCGACCGGGATGAGCGATCCAAGCCGCACGACCGACTGGCAGACCAAGCCCTCCGATCGGCCGGCCAGCGACGACGCCTGGCGCACCGATCCGAGCCGTGACCAGCCCGACTCGCTCCGCCAGGATCGCGAGCTCGACCGCGAGACCGACCCCTCGACCGATACGCTGATCGATCCCGACATCTCTCCGACCGACCCCTCCGCGACGCGCACCCAGCCGCTGACCGACACGTATAGCAAACCGATGCAGCGGGGCTTCGAGAACGTCATCGTGGTGCTCGAGGTCGTGGACGACAACACGCAGCGCGTGACCATGTACGACGCGTCGGGCTCCATGCCCAGCGACATCACCACCACGCCCGACCGGTGGGACCGGCCCGCCACCGACAACCTCGACCGCGAGGACGACCTTGACACCGACCTGAGCGACGACCTCGAGGACGATCTCGACGACGCGGCCGACGATCTCGACGACGCCACCGATGACCTGGATGACGCCGCCGACGACGACCTGGACGACGACACGCTCAACGACAACCTCGACGACGACGCCGACGTGGGCGACGACTACGACGGCCGCAAGAACCAGGACGCGCCCAACAAGGATCAGGACGCGCTCAAGACCGATCCCACGGTGCGCACGACCCCGTCCACGGTCACCCGGACCCAGCCCCTGACGACCGCCGCCACCGGCGAGTTCGGGAGGATCATCTACCAGGCCACCTACACGCGGGCCGACAGCTCCATGGAGGCGAGCATCCGCTCCATGATCGATCGCGAGATCGTGGTCGCCAGCCGCTAACACGCGGCACGCACAGGGTGGGCACACCCTCCCTGCGACATCTCTCCCCCGGGGCAGCTCCCAGTAGCCCCGTCTGTCCGGAGCCGACGCGAGCCAACAGCTTGCGTCGGCTCCTTCTTTCCTCCGAGCGATCTCCCGCCCGCGCCACCACCCCGTCGCGTGTGCCGACTCTGCCCACGGCGACTCCGGCGCGCCCGCGATACGATCCCTGCTCGCGGCCCTGTAGCTCAGCGGTTAGAGCAGGCGACTCATAATCGCTCGGTCCCGGGTTCGAGTCCCGGCGGGGCCATTCCAGTCCGGTGCTGACACGCCGCGCGCCGCCGGGCTTCGAGGCTCACTGGATCGACGGGGGCCGCTCGCGTCGCCGAAGCTGGCCACGCGTGGCCCCTGCGCGCGAGCATCCTCTCGCCCGAGGTTCGCGCTCCTACGCTCCGCCTCGATGCTCTTCCGCCGCCGGCGACGACAGCGTGCCGCCCGCCGCCCGTTCCCCGCGGCGTGGCTCGCCATCCTCGAAGGCCGCTTCCCGTATTGGGCGCGGCTCCTGCCCGCGCAGCGCGACGAGCTGCAGCGCCACATCCGGGTGTTCCTGGCCGAGAAAGCTTTCGAGGGCTGCGCGGGGCTCGAGATCACGGACGAGATGCGCGTCCTCATCGCCGCCCAGGCGTGCCTGCTGCTGCTCGGCCGAGAAGCCCGCTATTACCCGACGGTCTCGACAATCCTGGTCTATCCGAGCGCCTACATCGCGCAGGGCCGGCGCGTCGGCCCCGGGGGCGTCGTGTCCGAGGGCGGCGGCGCCCGCCTCGGCGAGATGGCCGTCGGCGTCACGAGCCCCCTCGCCGCCGGCCCGATCGTGCTCGCGTGGGACAGCGTGGTCGCCGGCGCCCGCGACATGCACGACGGGCGGAACGTGGTGCTCCACGAGTTCGCGCACGCGCTCGACGCCGAGGCCGGCGGCGTGGACGGCGCGCCGCTCCTCGCGGACCGCTCGAGGTACGCCGCGTGGGCGCGCGTCCTCGGCGCCGAGTACCACCGCCTGATCCGCGACATCCAGCTCCAGAGCCCCGGGGTGCTCGACCCCTACGGCGCCACCAGCCCCGCCGAGTTCTTCGCCGTGACGACCGAGGCCTTCTTCGAGCGCCCGCACGCCCTGCGGGCCCGCCACCCCGAGCTGTACCGGCAGCTCGCGGACTTCTACCGGCAAGACCCGGCGGGGGGCGAGCCGGAGCCCCGCCCGTAGGTGGATCCGCGATACCCTACGCCCATGAACGCATGCACCCGGCTCCTGGCGGCCGCCGCGACCGCGCTCGCCGCAATCGCCGCCCACGCGCAGGTCGACGTCTACAGCAACGGCAACATCTACACGATGGACCCGGACCTGCCGCGAGCCGAGGCGATGCTCGTCGATGGCGGCATGATCATCGGCATCGGCTCCGCCGCCGACGTGCGCCGAGAGATGCAGGAGCAGGGGATCCGGGTGATCCGAAAGTTCGACCTCGGGGGCAGGACGGTGATCCCCGGGCTGATCGACGCGCACGGGCACATGATCAGCCTGGGAGCGATCGGGCTGGGCATGCTCGACCTGCGCGCGGCGGCGAGCTACGAGGACGTCGTGGACATCGTCCGTGATCGCGCGAGCCACGTGCCCGCCGGGACCTGGATCGTCGGCCGGGGTTGGGACAACGAGTCCTGGGCAGACAAGCGCCTCCCCCACCACGACGCACTCTCCCGCGCGGCCCCGGACCACCCCGTCTGGATCGCGCGCGTGGACGGTCATGCCGGTCTGGCGAACGCCAAGGCGATGGAGCTCGCCGGCGTGACCAGGGCGACAGAGAGCCCGGAGGGCGGGGAGATCCTGCGCGACGAGCGCGGCGCTCCGACCGGCCTCTTCATCGACAACGCCGAGTCGCTCATCGCGCGGGTCGTCCCGGAGGGGCTCGCGGGCTCCGCCGAGGAGTGCATCCTCAAGGCCCAGGAGATGTGCCTCGCCGCCGGGCTCACCGGCGTCCACGACGCCGGGGTCTCTCCCGCCGAGGTCGACGTCTACGCCGGCCTTGAGAGCCAGGGCAAGCTGAAGATCCGCGTCTACGCGATGCTCCACGCGCCGGACGCTCCGAACTTCTTCGAGTTCCGCGCGCCGATCGACACGTTCAAGCTCAGCGTCTACTCCGCGAAGGCGTACATGGACGGGGCCATGGGCTCGCGCGGCGCCTGGCTTCTCGAGCCCTACGCCGACCGCTCCGCCGGCCCCGACGGTCGGCCATACACCGGCCTGGCGGTGACGCAGCCCGACGCCCTCGAGGAGCTTGCGCGCCACGCGCTCGCGCATAACTACCAGCTCTGCACCCACGCCATCGGCGACCGGGCCAACCGGGAGGTGCTCGACGCCTACGAGCGAGCCCTCGCCTCCGCCGACCGGCCCGAGGGCTCGCCCGAGCCCCGCTTCCGCATCGAGCACGCGCAGCTCCTCGACCGCGAGGATCTCCCGCGCTTCGCCGAGCTCGGCGTCATCGCCTCCATGCAGCCGACGCACTGCACCAGCGACATGCGCTGGGTGGACGCCCGTGTCGGCCCGGAGCGGGCCGAGGGCGCGTACGCCTGGGCGTCGCTCCTCAAGAGCGGGGCAACGCTCGCCTTCGGCTCGGACTTCCCCGTCGAGAGCCACAACCCCTTCCTCGGCATCTACGCCGCGATCACCCGCCAGAACGGCGACGGCCAGCCCCAGGGCGGCTTTCACCCCGACGAGCGGCTCACGCGCGAGGAGGCGGTCCGCGCCTTCACCCTCGGCGCGGCGTACGCGGCGTTCTGGGACGAGCGCATCGGCACCCTCGAGGGCGGCAAGCTCGCCGATTTCATCGTCCTCGATCGCGACATCATGACCTGCGACGCCGCCGAGATCCCGCAAACCCGCGTCCTCAAGACCTACAGCTTCGGCGAGCTCGTGTACGAGGCGAAATAGCGAATGGCAGAGCAGCAAGTCGCATAGAGGAGGCACCCGAATCAGGCAAGCAATACCCCGAATCCGTGGTTCGGATTTGCCACTTGCTGCTTTCCCTATTTGCTGCTCCGCCAATGTGCTGCTTTGCCACGTGCTGCTTTGCCACGTGCTGCTTTGATCCTGCCCCGGATTTGCTCTCCGCCCATGTGCCATTTGCGATGTAGGAGATCCATCCCTTGCCCACCGCAATCGTCCTCGGAGCCGGCCTCGTCGGCTCGGTCATAGCCGCCGATCTCGCCGCCGACCCCGACTACTCGGTCACCATCGCCGACTCGCGCCCGGACGCCCTCGAACGCGCCAACGCCCGCGCCCGCGGCCGGCTCACCACCGTCCGCGCCGACCTCGCCGACGCCGCCGTCCTCAGGAAGACCATCGCCCCCTACGACGTTGTCGTCGGCGCCCTCGCCAGCGCCATCGGCTTCCAAACCCTCCGCGTTGTCATCGAGGCCGGGAAGAACTACAGCGACATCTCCTTCATGCCCGAGGACGCCATCGACCTCGACGAACTCGCCAAGGAGCGCGGCGTCACCGCCGTCGTCGATTGCGGCGTCGCCCCCGGCATGAGCAACCTCCTCGCCGCCCGCGCCGCCGCCGAGCTCGACCGCGCCGACAGCATCGAGATCTACGTCGGCGGCCTGCCCCGCGAGCGCCGCTGGCCCTTCCAGTACAAGGCCGGCTTCTCGCCCTCCGACGTCGTCGAGGAATACACCCGCCCCGCCCGGATCGTCGAGCGCGGGGAGATTGTCACCCGCCCCGCTCTCTCCGAGCCCGAGCTGCTCGAATTCGACGGCGTGGGCACCCTCGAAGCCTTCAACACCGACGGCCTCCGATCCCTCGCCTCCACGATGAAGATCCCGTCGATGAAGGAGAAGACCCTCCGGTACCCCGGCCACATCGAGCTCATGCGCATCTTCCGCGAGACCGGCCTCTTCTCCCGCGAGCCGATCGACGTGCCGAACCCCGACGACCCGCGCGCCGGCGCCGTCCGCGTCCGCCCCCTCGACGTCATCAGCTCGCTGATGTTCCCGAAGTGGACGTATGGCCCCGCCGAGGAGGACCTCACCGTCATGCGCATCATCGTCGATGGCGTCAAGAGCGCCAAGCGCGTCCGCCACACCTGGGACCTGCTCGAGTTCTACGACCGGGAGACGCGGGCCACCAGCATGTCCCGCACCACGGCCTTCCCCTGCGCCATTCTCGCCCGCCTCCTCGCCGCCGGAACACTCACGAAACCCGGCGTCGTCCCCCCCGAACTCCTCGGCCCAGACAAGCCCCTCGTGGACGCCGTGCTCGCCGAGCACCACAAGCGCGGCGTCGAATACCGCCACCACGTCGCGCCCATCGACGCCTGACCTGCGTCCTCGAAGGTCAGGGTACCGGCGTCGACGATCGCGTGGTTCGCCCAAGGCGCCGACGTCTGAGCGAAGCTTCGGGCGAAGGGATGTAGAGCGGGGATCGAACCGGGTGAGCCTGCACCGGAACGGGCGTCTCTGCATTGAGGCCGGCGTCCCCCCGTTTCCTTCCTCGCCCAGCCCCGCAGAGGCCTCGCACAGTCTCCGGCCTGCCAATGCGGCAGCGCCTCTCCGCCCGCCCGCCAGGGACCCTGCCACCCGGTCCGACCATCCCGCCGCACCGCTGGCACGCGGCTCGCACCACCCACGCCATCATGTCAGAACCCACCAACACACCCCGCCGTCCGTATCTCCTCGCCGCGTGGCCCGGCATGGGCAACGTGGCGGTCATCGCGGCCGGCTATCTGGCCCGGAAACTCGGCATGGAGCCGGCCGGCGCCATCCCGCTCATCGACACGTTCGACCTCAACCACATCGACGTCAGCTCCGGCGTGGTCGAGCGTCCGCACCTGCCGCGCGGGCTCCTCTTCCGCACGCCCGCGGACTACCCGGGCCGCCCCGTCATCCTCTTCCTGGGCGAGGCGCAGCCGTCGCGCCAGGGCTACGCGTTCGTACATGGGCTGCTCGACCGCCTCCGCGACCAGAACGTGGAGCGAGTCATCACCTTCGCCTCCCTCGCCTCCCAGGTGCACCCCACCGAGCCCTCGCGCGTCACCGCGGCGGTGACCACGAAGAACCTGCTCGGCGACTTCGCGGCGCACGGCGTGAATCCGACCAGCGACGGCCAGATCGGGGGGCTGAACGGCCTCATGCTGGGCGCCGCCGCCGAGCGCGAGATCGACGGCGCCTGCCTGCTCGCGGAGATCCCCTTTTACGCGATGAACGTGCCGAACTACAAGGCCGCGCGCTCCGTGCTCGGGGTGTTCTGCGACCTGGCCGAGATCGAGCTCGAGTTCGCCGAGCTCGACCACCACGCCGAGGTCGGCGAGCGGGCGCTCGTGCGCATGCTCGAGAAGCTCCAGAAGGCGCACGGCGAGGACAGCGGCGACGACGAGCAGGACTACTCCGAGTCACTCGAAGAGCCCGAAGAGCCCCGCCAGAGCGCCGGCCCCGCGGGGCGCGACACCGGCCGGACGAGCCGGCTCACGCCCGGCGCCCGGGCGCGCATCGAGCAGCTCTTCAAGGAGGCCGAGGCGAACCGGCAGCTCGCCTTCGAGCTCAAGAGCGAGCTCGACCGGCTCGGGGTCTTCTCCGAGTACGAGGACCGCTTCCTGGACCTCTTCCGGCGCGCGGAGTGAATCATTCGCCCCGCTTGGTGTTCATCCAGGCGCCCGCGAGGTAGGCCCAATCCGGGTTGCCGGGGCACGGCGTGTCGAACTGCTGATTGGCGGTCATGTCGATCGTCTGGCGGCTCGCCCACTTGTGCACTTCCGCGTGCCCGTCGGCGTAGCCGAGCGTGCTCGCGTCCTTGTGCCAGACGGTCAACGGATCGACCCACTGCTCGATGTCGATGTGCATGATCCAGGAGCCCATGTTCACGCCCCGAGGGTCGGACTCCTCGAGGAACACGAGCTTCTCGGTGGGGAACTGGATGGCGGTCTGGCGGGTG
>DASRXL010000171.1:0-20148 GCA_035654175.1 Phycisphaerales bacterium | reverse complement strand
CACGAGCATGATCGTGCCGCGCCCGCCGGGGGCATCGCGGAACTCCACTCGGCCCTCGGTCTCGACGGTGGAGTCGGGAGTCGAGCGCCAGGAGATCAAACGGCCCGGCTTGTCCTCCTCGATGATCGCCTCCCAGCTCACCTCGCCGCCGAGCGGGGCCTCGGCATACCAGCGGGAGCGCCGCTCGTCGATGACGTCGACGCGGTTGACGTGGGAGAGGAGGCGCGGGAGCGAGCCGATGTCGCGCCAGCGGGCGTAGATCTGATCGGAGGGGGCATCGATGGCGACCGAGTCGCGGACGTGGATGTGCCGGGACATGGGGTTGCTGGCGGGGTAGGCGTCGTCCGCCTCCACCCCGAGGCTGCGATAGGCGCCGCAGCGGCCGGTCGCGCCGCGCGAGGTCAGCATGCCTCCGAGCGCCGTGAGGGCGGCGGCGCGGATCGGCCGCCCGCGCGTGAGGCTCCGCGCCCCGGCGAGCAGCAGACCTGTTCCGATGACGGTGGAGGCGATCCGCTCGCCGCGCCCGACCGGGCGCCTTGCGACCGGGCGGAGAGGTGCGAGGTTGCCGCGCTCCGCAGTGGTGTATGCGTTCATAATTCAAAGGTACGGCCAACGGAGAGGGCCACTATGGGAATCCGGCTTCCATCGATGCGCGGCTCTGAGCCGAGATTCACAGGGGATTCACGGCGACGCGCTCATACGTGGAGCAGCATGGGCCGATGGGAGCGGACCGATCGACCGGAGCGTTGGACGGGTCGGACTTCCTCCCGCCGCCCGGCAGGCGCTCCCTGCCCCAGCTGGCAAGAGCCGCGGAAGGGTGCGAGGGGTGTGAGCTCTTCGCCGGCGCGACGCAGGTGGTGTTCGGCGAGGGCCCGGCGGACGCGCGCATGGTCCTTGTGGGCGAGCAGCCCGGGGACCAGGAAGACCAGCAGGGGCGGCCGTTCGTCGGGCCCGCGGGACGGCTGCTCGCGGAGGGGCTGGAGGCGGCGGGGATCGTGCGTGACGAGGTGTACGTCACCAACGCGGTGAAGCACTTCTACTTCGTCGAGCGGGGCAAACGGCGGCTGCACCAGAAACCGAAGGTGCGGCACGTGCGCGCGTGCGAGCCCTGGCTCCGCTGCGAGCTGGACGCGATCCGCCCGCGGGTCACGGTCGCGCTGGGCGCGACGGCTGGGCTGTCGCTCCTGGGGGCCAAGTACCGGCTGACGCAGCAGCGCGGGCTCGTGCTGCAGTCAGAGTGGGTCAAGGGCGCGGTGGTCGGGACGATCCATCCGAGCGCGCTGCTCCGCATGCCGTCGCACCTCGACCGCGACGCGGCGTTCGCGGAGTTCGTACGCGATCTCAAGGTCGCGAAGGCGGCGCAGAAGCGAGGCTGACCGACTCAGATCGGCTTGCCGGTGATGGGGAGCACCGCCCCGGTGATGAAGCTTGCATCGGCCTGCGACGCGAGGAAGACGAAGGCGGGGGCGATCTCCTCGGGCTGGGCGGGCCGGCCCATCGTGTGGACCTGCTCGCCGAACCTGGCGACCTCGCGCGGCTCGAGGCCGGTGTCCGAGGGGTTCAGCGGCGTCCACACGGGGCCGGGGGCGACGCAGTTCACGCGGATCTGCTTCTTCGCGAGCTCCTCGGCGAGGCACTTGGTGATGGCGTGGATCGCGCCCTTGGTGGCCCCGTAGTCGCTGAGCTCCTCGGAGCCGCTGATGCCCACGATCGAGCCGGTGGCGATGATGCAGCTCCCGGGCTTCATGTGCGGCACGGCGGCGCGGGCGAGGCGAAGGTAGGCGTAGAGGTTGGTCTTGACGGTCCGGTCGAGCTCCTCTTCAGCGAGCTCGGTCACGGGCTTGCGGTTCTGCCACGCGGCGTTGTGCACGAGGATGTCGAGCCGGCCGAAGTGCTCGAGCGTGCGGGCCACGATCGCGTCGCAGAAGGCCGCGTCTTCGAGGTCGCCGGGCAGGACCACGCACCGGCGGCCGAGCTCCTCGATCGCGGCGCTGATTTCCGCGGCATCGGAGCCCTCCTGCGGGAGGCAGGTGATGGCGACATCGGCCCCCTCGCGCGCGTAGAGGTACGCGACGGAGCGACCGATGCCCGAATCGCCCCCGGTGATCAGCGCGGCCTGGCCCTCCAGCTTGCCGGCGGGGCGGTAGCGCTCCGCGCGCCAGCGCGGCTTGGGATCGAGCTCGCTCTCGAGGCCGGGGGGCTGCTGGTGCTGGCGTGGGAAGGGGGGTTTGGGCTCGGTCATCGGGGCGCTGGTGTCGGCCGGCTGGTCGCGTGCCATAGTCGGTACTCCACGTGGCGGCACCACAAGGGTCGGCGCGGGGACTGAGCGCCGCGTGACGCTTCGGTGAATCAGCACTCACGGCGGCAAGCGTCGCCCGGAGGGCGCGACCCGCGCGCGGTGCGCTAGACAGCCACGAGCCCCTCGCGGACCGCGAAAAGGACGAGCTTGGCCCGATCGTGGATGTCGAGCTTGCGCATCACGGCGGCGCGGTGCTTATCGACCGTCTTCGGGCTGCGGTGGATGCGGTTGGCGATGTCGGAGCGCTGATAGCCCTGCGCGAGAAGGCGGAGCACCTCCTGCTCCCGCAGCGTGAGCTCCGCGATGGCCGAGGGCCGCTCGACCTCGGGAGGCCGGAGGGAGCGGATGGGCTTGCCGTCGAGGCGCCGGAGCTCCGGGCAGGCGGCGACGACCGACGCGCCGAAGGCGTAGAGGTCGCGGGCGGCCGCGCGGATGCCCGCCACGATGCTCTCGGGCTCGTCGGCCTTGCCGAAGTAGGCGCTGGCGCCGGCGTCGAGAGCGCCCCAGATGAGGCGCGCCCGCACGGAACCGCTGAGGAACACGATGCGGAGGCGCTGCCGCCGGCGCGCGAGGTCACCGGCGATCGATAGCGGATCGACGCCCGGCGCCGTGGCTTCCATCACGATCACGCGGGCTTCGTGCCGGTCGGCGAGGGCGAGGGCCTCGTCGGGGCTGGCCGAGCAGGCGGTGAGCTCGAGGCCGGCTTGCCCGAGGCGCCATCGGAGCCATTCGCCGACGAGCGGGTGCGGGTCCATGCAGAGAACCCTCGTCGTCTCCTTGATCATGATCATGGGCCAAGACTCCAGCATCGCGGTGTGCACCGGCGGCGTGATCGAAGCGTATGGTGCACCGCGCTGCGCGCGCGCTCCGTCGCGCGCACGCAGCACTAAATGATAATTCACTCAGTGCTTTGTTGCGGCGCGGCGTGGGCGGGCGCGCCGCGCAATGCGCGCCAAGGCTCTCCGGCGCCGCCGCGTCAGCCGATCACGCGCCGCTTCTGCCTGAGATAGTCCCAGAGCACGAAACGATCCAGGTCGGCGCCCGCGGTGAAAAACACCCGGCCGCGGGTCGATTCGGCGAGGCGGTGCGCGAAGGCGATGTCCTCCGAGCCCTGGCTCCAGCTCGGCACCAGGAAGATATTGATGGTGATCCCCTCGCGGGCGCAGAGCTGGGCCTCGCGCATGGTGGCCCTTTCGGTCAGCGGGTCGGCGGGGTAGAGCAGGTAGAGGAACTCGCCCTCATAGTGCGCGGTGGGCAGTCCGTCGGTGATGAGCATGATCTGGCGGTTCGGGGTGTCCTGCGCGGCGAGGAGCCGGCGGGCGAGGCGCAGGGCGGCCTGGATGTTGGTGAAGTGCGGGTGGATCATCGTCTCGGAAACTTCCGGATCGGACATGTCCACGCGGAGGCGCACCCAGGGATCGTGGATCGTGACCGGCTTGGGCATGCACTCGGCGATCTCGGAGACGTGCCGGAGCCTGGCGAAGGTGTACATCTCGATGAGCGAGAGGTGGTCGCCCGGGAATTCGCGCCGCACCAGGCCGTCGAGGGCGAGGGCCATCTTCTTGCAGGCGATGTACTGGCCCGCGTAGCGCATGGAGCCGGACATATCCATGATCACCGCGCTCGCGGCCTTGGGGTTGTTGCGGGTGTGGTGGACCTCGATGTCGTCGGGCGAGACGGAGAAGGGGCGGCCCCCGGATGCGGCGCGGGCGGCGGCGTTGACGAGCGTCTGCGCGATGTTGACGTGTGCCGCGGAGTCGCCGAACTCGTAGGGCCGGGTGCGATCGAGCTCGACGGCGCCCTCGCCGACGACGGGGCCGCTGTGACGGCCGGACCGGGAGGCCTCGAGTTCGCTGAAGATCTCGTCGAGGAGCTTGCCCTGGATGGTGCGGAGGGCCTTGGGGCCGAGCCGGTAGCCGTCGGCGGTCCGTTCCAGGCCGGCGAGCTCGGCCTGCTCGCGGACCATCTCGCCGATGCGCTGCTCCATGGCGCGGAGCTGGTCCACGTCGGCCTCGTCCACAAACCGGCGCAGGGCGTCCATGTCGATGATCGCGACCTTCGCGTTCTTGCGGGCCTCGAGGAGCTGCCCGAGGAGGCGGTCGATCGTCTCGAGCTCCTCCTTGAGCTCGACGGCCTCCGGCGGCGTGACCGCCCGGCGGCCGGTGAAGCTGTAGTTCGCGACGAGCTGCTCAACCTCGAGACGCGTGCCGAGCGCTTCGATGAGCGCCATGACGCGCCCGGCGAGATCGCCGCCCTCCCGCTCGGCGCGGTACCACACGCGCTCAAGGTCGGGGATGGAGCCGGCGGCGAGAGCCTTCCGGAGCTGCGCCGCCGTCCCCGGATCCTGGGGCTTGAGCGCGGCGCCCGCCTCCAGGTAGGCGCGCGAGGCGGCCGACATGGCGGGGGCTGGGTCGAACGTCCCGAGGATGCGGCGCTTGCGCTCCTCGAGCATCGCGATGAGCGCGTCGATGCTCGGGCCAAGTCCGGCGATCTGCGACGGGTCGAGCTCGATCGCGTCGGCGAGATCTTCGTCCGTGAGGGGTCGGTAAGAGCCGTAGCGCATCAGATGCTCCATCGCGGCGTCCGTCAGCCCGGCCCCGGCCGGCGCGGAGGGCGATGGGAAGCGCTTGGGGTCGTATCCGAGATAGCTGTGGACGATACCCCCGGGCGTTCGGGGCGGGGTTGGTTCGGTGGGAGGCACGGGTCATTGTTGGCGGCCGGCGCCGTGGAGCTCCGGGGCGTGAACGGCCGCTCACGCGCAGGGGACTACTATGACAAGTCTTGAGGACGCTATTCGTGGCCGTTCGCCGCGACGATCGTGTGTGACGGGCACGCATCTACGTGCGAGGAGGATCCGCCTTGACCAACGCAGGAACGTCGTCGCGGGGCGGCGCCCGCCTCGAGAGCGGGGGCACCGGGCTTGTCCTCGGCGTGCACGTGACGGGATACGGGTACTACCTGCCCAAGCAGGTGATCACGAACGCGGACCTCGCCGCGATGGTGGACACGTCGGACGAATGGATTCTGGAGCGCACGGGCATCCGCTCGCGTCACCGGGCCGGGTCCCACGAGGCGACGAGCGACCTCGCCATCGCGGCGGCGACCGACGCTATGAACCGGGCGGGCGTCGCGCCGGGCGACCTCGACATGGTGGTGGTGGCGACGGCGACGCCGGACTCGCCGGTGCCGGCGGTCTCGTGCCTGGTGCAGGCCGGGCTGGGGGCGAGCAACGCCGCGGCGATGGACGTGGGCGCGGGCTGCTCGGGCTTTCTGTTCGCCATGCACACGGCGGCGTGCTTCGTGCGCGCGGGAGCGGCGCGGCGGGTGCTGGTCGTGGGCGCGGAGACGCTGACGCGGGTGACGGACTACGCCGACCGCCGGTCGTGCATCCTGTTCGGCGACGGCGCGGGGGCGGCGGTCGTGACGGCGCCGGAGGCCGGCGCGGAGAGCGCGGGCGGGGCGCCCGGACGCGACGGGCTGGAGCTGCTGTACTCCTCGCTCGGCACGGATGGGGAAATGTCGAAGCTGATCGAGATCCCCGCGGGCGGCAGCCGCAACCCCGCGAGCGAGGCCACGGTGCAGCGGCGGGAGCACTACCTGCGCCTGGACGGGCAGGCGGTATTCCGCCAGGCGGTGCGCCGGATGGCCGAGGCCGCGAAGGAGGCGCTGGAGGCCACGGGCCTCGCGCCGGACGGGATCGACTGGCTGCTGCCGCACCAGGCGAACGCGCGGATCGTGACGGCGGTCGCCGAGCAGACGGGGATCGCGCCCGCGCGGGCGATGCTGGACATGGCCGAGACCGGGAACACGTCGGCGGCTTCCATCCCCATCACACTGGGGCGGGCGCGGGACAGCGGCCAGCTTGCGCCGGGGCAGACGATCCTCATGCTGGCGTTCGGAGCGGGGCTGACGTGGGCCTGTCAGGTCTGGAGGGTGAGGGGATGAGTTGATTCCCTGCGAGACCTACTGATACGCGACAAGGGGATTGCGCACTCTCAGAGAAGGAAACGCCGAGAAATCCCTGTCGGCGGTCCAGAACTCTTGCACCCCGTTCTCCAGACACAGTGCGGCGATGCGAGCGTCGTGTATTCGGGCCCCAACGATCTTTGCCGCAAACGCGAGCTCACGCAAACGCGCGAAGTGAGTCGAACCCTCATGGAGCAACACGAGGCTTGGACTCTCCATCCATGCGGTAACGGCGGCAAAGGCCTGCTCGGGGGTATTCGGCGGATTGAAAAGGCGCGGCCTGGTCACGGTGGAGATGAACTCGTGCACGCAGGGCCAAGGAATGGCCCAAGGGCGGCCGCTCTCAGCGAGATCCACCAGCACGCGCAGTGCGACCGCGTGCCAGTCCGTCTCCCCACGCGCGGCGTAGACGAGCAATTGCGTGTCAATGCCAATCATGGTGACGCTCGTTGGCCAAATCGAGGATCTCACGCCAGGTGAGATTCTGGGCCTCGGGGAAGAAGCCGTTGCCCGTGACGACGACGGGGCTGATGTTGACGCGACGCGCCCGGCCGGCCTGGTGCTCGGCGAGCACCCGTCGGAGGCCGTCCTCCACGAGGGCCCGGAAGGTGACGTCCTTGTCTTCGGCGAGCGCCTTCGCGCGTGCGAAGAGGTCGTCGGCAATATCGATGGTCGTCTTCATATGGGTAACCATATCGTAATATATGGGCCGAATCAAGACCTGGGGTGCATGCAGTCACGGAGTTCGCCACTTCTCGGACGTCTCACGTCTCGTACTCGACCCGACCGTGCCTCACGCCGCGGCTGATGCGGTCGGTGGCCCAGAGGCCGGCGAGGACGAATTCGACGCAGGAGGCCCGGACGGCGGGGTCGTTCGAGGCGTTGACCTCGAAGGCCTTGTCCCAGGCGGGCGGGACGCGCTTGAGCAGGTCGGCGTAGTGGCGGCTGGGGAGCATGTCTCCGACCTCGATGCGGACGCCCTTGGCGAAGATCTCGGAGATCTCGGAGAGGCCGTGCTCGTCCACGTACTCCGCGAAGACCTCGCCGGCGGCCTGGGCGAGGATCGCGTCGAGCACCTGGGGCTCGGTCATCTGGTGCGTGCCCATCATGTCGAGCTCGAGCTTGCCGATGGCGGAGGCGTGGAAGTGGGCGAGATCGGAGACCCGCGGGACAGCGGGAAGGGGCTCGCCCTGGGCGGCGAGGAGGATGGCTCGGCGGCGGGCGCTGGAGACCATGGTCTTGTAGTTGGCGATGGAGAAGCGTGCGGAGACGCCGGAGGCGTGGTCCACCCATTTGCTGCGCCGGGCGACGATGGCCATCTGCTCGACGAGCTCGGCCATGAAGCGGGGGACGAGCACCGGGTACCTGTCGTCGAGCTCGTGCAGGCCGTCCTCCCGGGCCTGCTCGTGGGTGATCTGCATGCCCGTCTCCCGCTCGCGCGGGTAGTGGGTGACGACGGTGGTGCCGATGCGGTCCTTGAGCTGCGGGATGACCTTGCCGGAGCGGTTGTAGGTGGCCGGGTTGGCGGAGAAGAGCACGCACACATCGATGTCGAACTTGACGGGGTAGCCGCGGATCTGGACGTCGCGCTCTTCGAGGATGTTGAAGAGGCCGACCTGAACGAGGTCGTCGAGGTCGGGCAGCTCGTTCATGGCGAAGATGCCGCGGTGCATGCGGGGGATGAGACCGAAGGAGAGGGCTTCTTCGGCGTTCAGGCTGACGCCGCCGGAGAGGATCCTGGCGGGGTCGATCTCGCCGATGAGGTCGGCGAACTTGGTGCCGGGGGCGAGTCGCTCCGCGTAGCGCTCGGAGCGGTGCCACCAGCGGATGGGCGTCTCATCGGGAGATCGCTCGGCCACGAGGCGTCGCCCGGCGGTGGTGATGGGGAGCGTCGGGTCCTCGTGGACCGGCGAGCCGGGGAGGTCGAGGTAGGGCGTCCACTCGTCGAGGAAGCCCGCCGTGAGACGCATGAGGCGGCTCTTGGCCTGACCCTTCTCGCCCAGAAAGAGCATGTCGTGTCCGGCGAGGACTCCGTTGACGATCTCGGGGATGACGGTGTCGTCGTAGCCGACGATGCCGGGGAAGAGAGGTTCGCCGCGCTCGAGCGCGCGGACCAGATTGTCGCGGATCTCGGACTTGACGGTGCGGCTGCGCCAGCCGCTCTCGCGGAGCGCGGCGAGCGTGGCGGGGCGATCGGTGGTGGTGGAGCTCATGGCCCCGGATGCTACGCGCCGCGATCGGGCTCACCCCCGTGAAGATGCGTTGAGATCGCGGGCGTTGAAGACGCAGCCGGGCTCGGGCGATTCGCCGGCCAGGAGCGCGAGGACATTGCGGGCCGAGCGGAGGCACATGTCGCGGTAGGTCGAGCGCGTGAGGCTGCTCACGTGGGGCGTGATGATCACGTTGGGCAGCTCGCGCAGCGCGGCGAGCTCGTGGGGCTTCTCGCGGTTCACGAGGTCGGCCCCGTAGCCGGCGAGGCGGCCGGAGGCGACGGCGGCGGCGATCGCGGGCTGGTCCACCAGCTCGCCCCGGGCGGTGTTGACGAGGATGGCGCCCGGCTTCATGAGGGCGACGCGATCGGCGCTGAGGAGCGCGCGTGTGGAAGCGTCGAGCCCGCAGTGGAGCGTGACGATGTCGGCGCGCCGGAGGAGCTCTTCCAGGGGGAGCTGCTCGTACGACGGATCCCGGGCGTGCGGGCTGGTGTAGACGATGCGCATGCCGCAGGCCTCGCACATCGCGGCGACGCGCCGGCCGATATTGCCGAGGCCGACGATGCCGACGGTCTTGCCGTGGGCCTCGTCGCGGTCGTAGCGGGCGCGCCTGTCCCAATCGTCGTGCCGGACGGCGTTCGCGTATTCCACCAGGCCGCGGGACACGGCGAGGATGAGCGTGAGCGTGTGCTCGGCGACGGTCTGGGCGTTCGCGCCGGGGAGGTTGAGCACGGGGACGGCGCGCAGGGTGGCGGCGGGTACGTCAACGTTGTCGAGGCCGACGCCGGCGCGGGCGACGGCGCGGAGCCCCCGGCAGGCGTCCATGAGCTCGGCCGTGACGCGCCCCTTGCCGCGGGTGATGAGGGCGTGGACAGGGCCGGCGCGGGCCACGTCGAGGCACGCCGCGGGCTCCGTCGACGGGGCGCGGAGCACTTCGGCGCTCGCGCCGAGGAGATCCTCTGCGCCTGGATCGAGCGATTCGAGCAGGAGCACGCGGTGTCGGGGGGCGGGGCGGCTCACTCGCGGGCTTTCTGGGTGTGATAGAGGGAAGCGGTGTCCGACTGCGGGCCGCGGGCGTCGGCGCGACCGGAGACGTACGCGCCCGGGGCCTGCTCGCAGAGCTCGGCGTCGGCGAGGAAGGATTCGTCGGCGCAGGCGCCAGGGGGTGAGGAGAGCTCGACGAGGTTGCCGGCGGGATCGCGGATGAACATCTGGAGCGTGCCGTCGGGGAGCTTGCGGACCTTGCCCCACGGCGAGGTGTCGATGATGCGGAGCTCCTTGAAGCGGCGGAACGCGCCGGCGAAATCGTCAACGCGGAGACACGCGTGGCCCCGGAACGAGGGCGTGTCCTTCCACTCGGTGACGTGGAGCTGCTGGGTGTCGTTGATCCTGAAGAAGGCGGCGGGGTAGTCGAACTTGTAGGCCGGGAGCGGCTCGAGGCCGAGCTCCTGCTCGTAGAAGGCGGCGGCCTTCTCGAGGTTGTCCACGATGAGGGTGACGTGGTTGAGGTACAGGGCTTTGGGCATGGCGGGTTCCTCGCTCCTTGACAGCGAAACGCGCGGCAGCAAGGCGGAGCAAATCAGCCACAGATCGACACAGATCCTCGTGAATGCGGGCACCGCGGAGCGCGGCCCGCTGGCCGGGTACGCGATCGGCGCCGCTTTGTGCTCACCCTGTCGCCTGTCTCCGTGCTCTTCCTCCGTGATCTCTGTGCTCTCCGTGTAGAACTCGGGTTTCACCGACGCTGCTTGCGCAGCGCATCGTGCTCCTCGATGAACTCGGGACGGGGGGTGACGCCGAGGCCGGGGGCGGTGGGCGCGGGGAACGCGCCGTTGACCGGCTCGAAGCTCTCCATCGCCATCTCGCGCAGGAGCGGGTTGCCGCCGAGGGAGTACTCGATGACGCGTGCGGCCGGGCTGGAGAACGCGACGTGCATGCCGGCCATGAAGGAGATCGCCGAACCCCAGAGGTGGGGCGCGAGCTCGAGCTGGTACGCCTCGCAGAGGTGCGCGACTCGGACACACTCGCTCACGCCGCCGACGATCGCCGCGTCGGGCTGGAGCACGTCGGCCGCGCGCCGGTCGATCGCATCGCGCAGCTCGAAGCGCGTGAAGCAGCTCTCTCCGAGAGCGATCGGCACGGAGGTCGACGCCCTGACCTCTGCGGTCGCGGCGAGGTCGTCCATGCTGCAGGGCTCCTCGAACCAGCGGAGGTGACAGTCCTCGAGGGCATGGCAGAACCGCTTGGCCTCCGCGGCGCTCAGAGTGCCGTGGGCGTCGCACATGAGCTCGACGTCCGGGCCGAGCCCCTCGCGGGCGGCTCGCACGCGCTCGATGCTGCGCTCGACGCGCCCGTCCATGGCGCCGACGCGCATCTTGACGGCGCGGAAGCCCTTGTCCGTATACGCGCGGAGCTGGGCGCCGATGCCCGACGCATCGGCCCAGCCGCCCGAGGCGTAGACAGGCATGCTCTCGCGGCAGGCCCCGCCGAGCAACTGCACGACCGGCACGCCGAGAGACTTTCCGGCGAGGTCCCAGAGCGCCGTGTCCACGCCGCTCAGCGCGGCGATGCTCAGGCCGCGCCGGCCGAGCGCGGGGAAGGCCCGCCCGTGGGCGAGGGCCAGCTCGGCCCGCTTGCCGCAGTAGAGCGTCTGCCAGAGCCGGCTGATCTCGCGCGCGTCCCGACCCACGAGGTTGTCGCGGAAGTTGTGCTCGATGCAGGCAACGATCGCCGCGGCCCCGCCGGTGCTGCCGACGGCGGGCTTGGCCTCGCCCCAGCCGACGAGGCCGCTCTGCGTCTCGATCCTGACGACGGCGGTGTCGAAGGTGCGCTGGCGCCCGAAGTCGGAGACGTGCTGCTCCCTCTCCACGAGCGGGCAGCTGAGCCAGTATGCATCAACGCGGGCGATCTTCATGCTCGGGGTCCCGGTGCGGCGGCGTGCGGTTCAGATGATCAGGGGCAGGAGGACGTCGGCGGTCTGGCGGATCTGCTCGGCATAGAACCGCTCGCTCATGAGGTTGGAGCCATGGTCTTCGAGGAACTTGCGCTGCTCGGCGGAGACTCCGGAGAAATCGGTCTCGGCCTGGTGGGGGTAGGGATTGGCGGGCGTCCGGTCGAAGGGCGGACAGAACTCGACCGAGAGCGGCCCGTCGTAGCCGACTTCCGCCAGAGTGGCGACCAGGCGCTCCCAGTCGAGGCTGCCGAGCCCCGGGGCGAAGCGGTTGTTCTCGCCGACGTGGAAATCGACGAGACGAGATCCGGCGGCGCGGATCGCCTCGAACATGTCCCGCTCTTCAAGGGCCATGTGGAACGAATCGAGGCACACGCCGCAGCTCGGCCCGACGGCCTTCGCGAGCGTCAGGGCTTGGGCCGCGCGGTTGATGAAGAAGGTCTCGAAGCGGTTGATCGGCTCGATCCCGATCCGGACGCCGCAGCGCTCGGCGTGGTCGTTGCACTCCTTCAGCGACTCGACGGCCCACCCCCACTCCTCCTCGGGCGTGGCCTCGGGGACGAGCTGGCCGACGGATCCGGGCACGACGGACATCTCCTCGCCGTCGAGCTCGCGGACCATGGTGATGCACGCCCTGATGTACTTGACGGAGGCTGCCCTCCGGGCCGGGTCGCGGGCGAGCAGGCTGCGCTCGGGCGTCATCAGCGAGACGGCGCCGAAGCATCGGATCCCGGTCTCCTTGAGGAGGGCGCGGATCGCCCGGGTGTCGTGGCGGTCGGGGTCGCCGCTGATCTCGATCGCCTTGTACCCGAGCGCGGGCAGGCGGCGGACGGCCGCCTCGATGGGCTCGGCCCGCATCCACGTATGCATCGCGAGGTACATATCCGCTCCTCCGGCCGTCCGGCCGCGGGTGCAGTGTAGCGGGTACGGCGGGCGCGCCCACCTGATACGCTGGGGCCATGAAACGAACTGCGATGGGCTTGCTGAGTGCGCCGCTGCTGGCGCTCTCGCCGGTCGCGCCCGGGCAGCCGGAGGCGGGGGTCGGCGGACCGGGGTGGGTGGTGTACGAGGGCGGGGAGGGCCCGGGGAGCGGCAAGCGGATCGTGCTTGTGAGCGGCGACGAGGAGTACCGCTCGGAGGAGGCCCTGCCGCAACTCGGCAAGATCCTGGCGGTGCGACACGGGTTCACGTGCACGGTGCTTTTCGCCGTGAACCCGGCGACCGGCGAGATCGATCCGAACTGCCGGACCAACATCCCGGGCCTGGAGGCGCTCGACGAGGCGGACCTCATGGTCATCGCGACCCGCTTCCGCGACCTGCCCGACGAGCAGATGCGGCACATCGACGGGTTCGTCAGCGCGGGGAAGCCGGTGATCGGGCTGCGGACCGCCACGCACGCGTTCAATCTCGAATCCAGCCCGACCTACGCGCACTACACGTGGAACTCCGAGACCGGCGGCTTCGGGCGCGAGATCCTGGGCGAGACCTGGGTGGCCCACCACGGCGACCACGGGCGCGAGAGCACGCGGGGCGTCGCCGCGCCGGGAGCCGAGGATCACCCGATCCTGCGCGGCATCCAGCCCCGCGCGATCTGGGGGCCGAGCGATGTCTACCGCGTCAATCTGCCGCTGGCCGAGGGGTGCGAGGCGATCGTGCTCGGGCAGGTGCTGACCGGGATGCATCCGGACGATGAGCCCGTCGCCGGCGCGAAGAACGATCCCCCCATGCCGATCGCATGGACCCGCGAATCCGCCCAACCGTCGGGCAAGCCGCGCCGGGTGTTCACGACCACGATGGGAGCGGCGACCGATCTGAGCGCCGAGGGCACGCGCCGGATGCTCGTGAATGCGGCGTACTGGGCGCTCGACATGGCGGAGCAGGTCCCCGCCGGGGGCACGGACGTTGACCTGGTGGGCGAATTCGAGCCGAGCCCGTTCGCCTTCGACGGATTCAAGAAGGGCGTGAGGCCGGCGGAGCACGCCCTCGGCCCGGACGGCGGGCGCTGATCGCCGGGAGCGATCGGCTCGGATTCCCCTGGAGGTCCACAGTGTCTTTGATCCGACTACTCGCGTTCGCTCTCCTGTGCCTGGGCTCGCTGCGCACGCCGGCGGCTGGTCAGGAGCGGTTCGTGCTCGAACCCGGCGAATCGGTCGTCGTGGTGGGCAACACGTTCGCCGAGCGGATGGCGATGTCGGGATATCTCGAGGCGCTGATCCACGCGGCGCACCCGGAGCACCGGATCACGGTGCGGCAGGTTCCCTGGTCCGGGGACGAAGCCGGGCTCCAGCCGCGGGAGCTGAACGTTCCCGCGAGCGAGGCCTACCTGCGCGAGCACGAAGCCGGCGTGATCATCGCGTGCTTCGGGATGAGCGAATCGTTCGCGGGCGCGGCGGGCCTGGAGGATTTCCGTCGGGACTTGGAGGCGTTGCTCTCGGGCTGGGCCGCGGCCCGGTACGACGGAGAGGCGCCGCGGGTGATCCTCGTCTCGCCGATCGCACAGGAGGATCTCGGGTGGCCGCTGCCCACCGGCGCCGAGGTGGCGCGGCGGAACGCCGACATCGCCGCCTACACCGAGGCGATGCGCGACGAGGCGGGCGCGCACGGCGCGGCGTTCATCGACCTCTCGACCCCCGGCGCGGCGCTCGCGCAGCGACACGGCCGGCTGACGACCGACGGGATCCACCCCGGCGAGCTGGGCTGCTGGGCGTACGCGGGGGAGATGGGTCGGCAGCTCGGGTGGGTCGCCGCCGCGCCCGGCGAGGGCGCGGCGGACCTGGTCGAGAGCCTGCGCCGGCGTGCATGGGACAAGCACTACCACTTCCGCCAGCTCTACCGGCCGACGAACACCGAGTACATCTGGGGGCGCCGGGCCGAGCCGTTCGGCGTGGTGAACTTTCCGGCCGAGCACGCGCAGCTGCGCCGGATGATCGATGCGCGGCAGCGGGACCTGTGGGCCATGGCCAAGCCGACGCCCGAGCAGCTCTTCGCCGAGCCGCCGGCGGGGCCGCCGATCTGGGAGCGCGTGCCGGACTCGTCGGCGTTCCCCGAGGACGCGTGGGAACCTCCGGAGGTCGCCGCGCAGGGCACCGAGACGTCGTTGGGCAGCATCGAGATCGCGATGCCCGACGAGTTCCTCAAGAGCTTCACGGTCGCGCCCGGCTACGTGGTCGAGTGCTTCGCGTCGGAGCAGGACTTCCCGGAGCTTGCCAACCCGCTCGCCTTCGCGTTCGACGAGCAGCACCGTCTGTGGGTGCTCTGCTCGCCGACGTACCCGCACTTGCTGCCGGGCGAGCAGCCGCGAGACCGCTTGATCGTGCTCACGGACACGAACGCCGATGGGCGGGCCGACGAGTGCCGCCTGTTCGCGGACGAGTTCGCGGGGGTAACGGGCTTCGCGATCGACACCGACGGCGTGTACCTGGCCCAGGCGCCGGACCTGCTCAAGCTGGTGGACACCGACGGCGACGGCGCGGCGGACCGGCGGGAGGTCGTGCTCTCGGGCTTCTCGATGCCCGACTCGCACCACCAGATCAGCGCCCTGGAGTGGTCGCCCGACGGCGGATTCCTGCTGCACGAGGGCACGTTCGGCTCGACGAACGTGGAGACGCCGTTCGGCACTCGGCGCGACCACGACGCGACGATTTGGCATTACCAGCCGCGCACCGGACGTCTGGAGGCGGCGTCGCGCTGCGAATTCCCCAACCCCTGGGGGCACGCGTTCGACGACTACGGCGCGAGCATCATGGATTCGACCTCGGGCGGCGAGCACTTCGCGATGTCGCACATTTCGACCGCCGCCGACTACCCCAGCAAGCCGCGGGCGCCCGGCGCGATCCTCAACCGCGGGAGACCCACGGCGGGGAACGAGATCCTGTCGAGCCGGCATTTCCCGGAAGACGCGCAGGGCTCGCACCTGACGACGCAGTGCATCGGCTTCCACGGCGTGCGCTGGGACCGGCTCGCGCCGGCGGGCTCCTCGTGGGCCAGCGAGCCCATGCCACAGGACCTGCTGGAATCGTCGGACACAAACTTCCGACCCATCGACGTGCTGATCGGTCCGGACGGGGCCGCGTACATCGCGGACTGGTGCAACCCGCTGATCGGGCACATGCAGTATTCCGTGCGCGATCCGCGCCGGGACCACGACCACGGGCGAATCTGGCGCGTCCGCCACGCGGAGCGCCCGCTCGTGCAGCCGCCCCGCATCGCGGGCGCGACGACGCGGGAGCTGCTCGGGCTGCTCCGCCTCCCGGAGCGGAACACCCGCCACCACGCGCGCCGGCTGCTGCAGAGCGGCGATCCGACGGAGGTCCTGCCGGAGCTGCAGTCGTGGCTCGACGGCGTCGCCGCCTCCGATCCGCTGCAAGATCGGCTCATCCTCGAGGCGCTCTGGATCCGGAGCGGGCTGGGCGTGGCGGACCTCGGGCTCGCGTCTGCGGCGCTCTCGCTGCCGACTCCTGAGGTCCGCGCCGGGGCGGTGCGCCTCGTGCGCCGATGGCTGCAGGATGAGGCGGTGGCGACCGCCCCCGTCCTGGCGCTGCTCGGGCGGGCGGCGCGCGACGACGACATGCGCGTGCGGCTGGAGTCGGTCGTCGCCTGCGGGTACGCGACGGGCCCCGAGGCCGCCGCGGTGGCCTTGATCGCCGCGGAGCGCGAGATGGACGACGCGATGCGGCTCGTGCTCGACGAGACGCTCAAGCACCTGCGCAAGTACGGCGAGCCCGATTCGGACTACGCGCGGCGGGCTCGCCTGCGGGCCATGCCGCCGGCGGAGCTGGCATCCGAACCCTGGAGCGACCTCGTCGCCCGCGTCGCGCTGGAGCGGGCGGACGTGCAGCCCGACGTGCGCCGGCGCGCGCTGGAGACGCTGGGCGGGAACCCCGCGGCGGTCCTCAGTGAGACGGTGCTGGCCTCGCCGACGCCGGCGGAGACTGCCCTCGCGCTCGCGCCGCTGGTCGTTGAATCCGTCATCCCGGGCGCACCAGCCGACGCGCGGCTGCGTGCGCACCAGCTCGCGGAGGTGCGCGCCCTCGGCACGGCCTGGGAGCTCGCGGCCGGGGGCGCATTCGGCGAGCTTCTCGCGCACGACGCGGAGGCCGCGGTCTCGGGGCTCGCCATGATCCCGGATCGCATGCTGGATCGTGACGAATCGCTCGCGCTCCAGCGCGCGATCGAGGGCTCGCGCGTGGAGCCGGGCGGGGCCGTCGCGCTGCTGGCCGAGCGGGCGGCGGACCGCGAGGCCGTCGCGGGCTGGCTGGCGGAGAAGGCCGGGGCGGCGGGAGGGGTGGGCCTCGACGCCTGGGGCCCCGGGCACGTGCTCGCGATGGCGGCGCTGCATGCCCTGCACGACCTGCACGGAGAGCGATGGCCCGCCGAGCACGCGCACCTGCGCGTGGCGATCGATCGCGAGGCCGTAGAGCGCGGGCGCGCGGTCTACCACGACGAAGCGATCGGGTGCGTGCGCTGTCACGGCGCTCGCGGCGAGGGGCTGCCGGGCTTTCCCCCCCTGGTCGGCTCGCCCTGGGCGCTCGGCAGCGGCGCACGGGCGGCGGCGATCGTGATCCATGGGCTCGGGGGAGAGCTGTCGCTCCCGGACGGGCGGGTGTTCCGATCGGCCATGGCGCCGCTGGGCGCGGTGCTCGGCGATCAGCAGGTCAGCGACGTGCTCACCTATGTGCGCACGAGCTGGGGGAACTTCGCGCCGCCGGTCTCGCTCGAGACCGTGCGGAGCGCCCGAACGGGGCAGGCCAACGGTGGACGGCTGCTCGACCCCGGAGCGCTCCTGGCGGCGTTCCCGTTCTCGGAGGATCGCCTTGTTCCTGAGGAGCCGACGCGGGCTCAGAAGCCGGGGGCGTTTGGGCGCATGCGTCTGATCGCCGGCGTCGGCTTGGGCGCCGTGGCGGTCGGCGGCCTCGTCGCCCTGCTGCGCAGAAAGGGCCCGTAGCGGGGATTCCGGGCGGGCTTCGCGGCACGACCGGGGCGACACGCCCCGGCTCGCTCCATGCGCTCGGCTCCCTGTTCTGCTCTCGACAGCGGGGCGACTCGCCCCGGCTCGTTCACGCCACGCCACACGACACGTACTTCAGCGCGGTGTATTCATCGAGCGAGTGCCGCCCGCCCTCGCGCCCGAATCCCGAGTGCTTCACGCCGCCGAAGGGAGCTTGGGCGCTGCTCGGGGCGCCGTCGTTTGCGCCGACGACGCCGAACTCGAGCGCTTCGGCGACGCGGATCAGGCGCGAGGCGTCGCGCGTGTAGAAATACGCCGCGAGCCCGAATGGAGAGCCGTTGGCCAACGCGAGGGCCTCCTCCTCGGCATCGAAGGCGGCGATCGGAACGACCGGGCCGAACGTCTCCTCCCGAGCGCAGAGCATGTCAGGGGTCAGGCCGTCGATGATTGTCGGGGCGACGAAGCGGCGGGCGAGGCCGTCGCGCGGGCGGAACACTTCGCCGCCGGCGACGATCCGTCCCCCGCGCTCGTGCGCGTCGGCGATGTGCCGCTCAACCTTCGCGACCGCGTCGTCGTCGATGAGCGGACCGATGGCGACGCCCTCCTCGTCGCCGGGTCCCACCTTCAGAGCCGCGACGGCCTCGCGCAGCTTGCCGAGCACGGCGTCGCGGACGGACCGCTGGACGTACACGCGGTTGGCGCAGATGCAGGTCTGGCCGGCGTTGCGGAACTTGCTGGCGACAAGGCCGGCGACGGCGGCGTCGAGGTCGGCGTCCTCGAAGACGATGAAGGGCGCCTGACCGCCGAGCTCGAGGGAGAGCCGCGTGATGTTCGGGGCGGCGAGGCGCATGAGGATGCGTCCGACCTCGGTTGAGCCGGTGAACGAGACGGCGCGGACGCGAGCATCCGCGAAGATCGCCCCGCCGATCGCCTCCGGCTCGCCGGTGACGATGTTCACCACGCCCGGCGGGAAGCCCGCCTCCAGGCAGAGCTCGCCGAGGGCGAGCGCCGAGAGCGGCGTCTGCTCCGCGGGCTTGACCACGACCGTGCACCCGGCCGCGAGAGCGGGCGCGATCTTGCGCGTGATCATCGCGCAGGGGAAGTTCCACGGCGTGATCGCGGCGACGACTCCCAGCGGCTGGCGGAGCACGAGAATCCGCTTGCTCGCGGCGCTCGCGGGGATCGTCTCGCCGTAGACGCGCTTCGCCTCCTCCGCGCCCCACTCGACGAAGCTTGCGCCGTAGCGGATCTCCCCGCGCGCCTCGGCGAGGGGCTTGCCCTGCTCCAGCGTCATCAGGCGCGCGAGGCGGTCTTCCTCTCTCATCATCAGCTCGAACAGCCGGCGCAGCGGGCCGCTCCGCTCCTGGGCGGGGCGCGCGCGCCAGGCGGGGAACGCCCCCGCGGCGGCGTCGACGGCGCGGGCGACCTCCGCCGGGCCGCACGAAGGGACCTCCGCGATGGCCGAGTCGGTCGCGGGATCGACCACGGCGAGGCGCTCGCCGCGCGGGCCGTCGATCCACTCGTTGTTGATCAGGTTGCGGGTCTGCATGGCAAAGTGTAGAGGCGGCGGGCCGCCCGCCCGGGGCCCCCACTACCATGGGCGCATGCCCTCCCGCAGGTCATCGCTCCGGAATGCCGACGCGGCCCGCCACGCGCGCGTGCGCGACGCCCACTCCGCGGAGACGGCCGAGGACTACGTGGAGGCGATCGCGGACATCATCGCTCGGAGCGGGGAGTGCCGCGTGACGGACCTGGCGGCGCGGTTCGGAGTGAGCCACGTCACGGTCAGCCGTACCGTCGGGCGGCTGCGCGACCGTCGCCCGGCGCTGGTCGAGACGGAGCCCTACCAGCCGATCACGCTGACGGGCGCGGGGAGGCGCCTGGCCGCGAGGGCCAAGGCGCGCCACGAGATCTGCGTGCGCTTCCTGCTGGCGCTCGGGCTGGACAGGGCGACGGCGGAGGCGGACGCGGAGGGGATCGAGCACCACGTCAGCCCGCAGACCCTCCGGAGGTTCGAGAGGTTCGTCGAGGAGCGGGGCGCCTAGGCCGGCGACCGCTCGCCTTGCCGCGGGGCGTCGGGCGTGCTATTGTAGCCTAGGCTACAATCGGAGGCCCCCATGGCACGGATCGGGTACGGCGTGATCCTGTTGGCGACGGCGGCCGGCTTCCTGCTCTCGGGGGGAGGTTGCGGGCGTGAGCCGGCCGGGGGGGGCCCGGCGCCCGGGCGCGCGGAGCGCAGGCCCCGGGTGGTCTGCACGGTGGCGATGATCACCGACATCGCGTCGCAGATCGCCGGTGAGGATGCGGAGGTGACCGGCCTGCTCGGGGCGGGGATTGATCCGCACCTCTACAAGCCGACGCGCACGGACGTCGAGACGCTGCTCTCGGCGGACCTGATCCTGGCGAACGGGCTGCACCTCGAGGGCAAGATGGCCGAGGTGTTCGAGCGTGCGGCCGGCGCGGGGCGCCGGGTGGTCGCGGTCGCGGAGACCCTGGAGGAATCGGCCCTGCTGACGCCCGACGACGGCGCCGGCCAGCACGACCCGCACGTGTGGATGGATCCGACCGCGTGGGCCGGGGTGGCCGGCGCGGTGCGGGACGCGCTCGCCGAGCTGGCCCCCGAGCACGAGGCGGCGTTCGGCGCCCGCGCCGCCGAGTGCATCCGCCGGATCGAGGAGCTGCACGCCTACGCCGGACGCGTGCTCGGCAGCGTGCCGGCGGAGCGGCGGGTGCTCGTGACCGCGCACGCCGGCCTCGCTCTCGGTGGAGATCCCCT
>DASRXL010000170.1:0-8263 GCA_035654175.1 Phycisphaerales bacterium | reverse complement strand
ACGACGACCGCCGCTCCTGGAAGCGCGTGGAGTTCACCCACCCGCCCGGACACACCCGCACCTTCGCCTTCTACTTCGAGCGCCCCGCCGTCACCGACGACCACCCGGAGCTCGACCCCTACGGAGACGACGGCCCACCCTGGCGCATCGTCTCCATCACCCCGCCCGGCACCGCCCCACCCGCCGAGACCGGGTAGCCGCCGCCGGGCGTGGAGTGAGCCATCCGAATCTCGTCCCCCGCAAACCGGTCCTCCGGCCATCGTCCAAGCGCGCGTATCCTCCCCGATCGTCGCCTCCCCCGCGACGCGCCGCAGACCGGCGCCGCGCCCGCGCCCGCCCACCGCGCGTCGGACCGCTCGGCGCCGCGCTGCGGCCGGGTCACCCGGAGGCCGGAATCCGCGGCATCTCTGCCGCCCTTGTCCCGGTAGCTCAGCTGGATAGAGCAGCGGTCTTCTAAATCGCAGGTCGGAGGTTCGAGTCCTCCCCGGGACGTTCGTCGGCGGCGCTCGCCCGCTCACTGGGGCATGCGGAGGGCGCAGAGGAGCGTCGCGGCGCCGGGCGCGGCGGTCGGATCGGGGATGTCGAGGACGGCCGCTTCGCCGGTCCGCAGCTCGGTCGAGCCCTCGCCGGCGATGCCGCGGAGCAGGACATCCGCGGCGAGGCTGAACGTCGGATTGTGCCCGACGAGCGCGACGCACTCCGCGGCCTCAATCGCCCCGAGCAGCCCGATCACGTCGGAGGGCGCGGCGTCGAGCCCCAACGCGTCGTGCGGCTCGACCGGGAGGCCCAGGGCGTCGGCGATCACCCGCGCCGTCTGGAGCGCGCGCACCGCCGGGCTGGCCATCACGCGGCCGGGGCGAGCCTCGGCGCGGGCGAGCCGCTCGGCGAGCCACGCCGCCTGGCGCACGCCGCGCTTCGTGAGCGCGCGCGAGGCATCCCGCCCGTCGGGGGCGTCCCTTTCGGCCTTGGCGTGGCGGATCAAGTAGAGTCGCATGCCCGCTCCCCGAGCAGCCGGACTCTATCCGGCAGGGAGGGGCGGGGCCGCCTCATCCCTTGCGCAGGCGGGGCTGGGCCGCCCAGTGCAGCTTCTCGATCACCGTCGTCCAGAACCCCACGTGCGGGTTGCGGACAAACTGCACGTGCCGCCGCCCGCCCGTGATCCTGACCAGGTCGCCGAGGTGGAGCGGGACGAGGACCTGGCCGTCGAGGACGAGTGTGGTGCCGCCGACCGGCTGCTCGTCGTTGACGCGCTGGGTCTCCAGCTCGATCGTGGAGTGCGCGGGCACGACGATCGGCCGGAACGAGAGCGTGTGGGCGGCGATCGGCGTGATCGTGAGGGCCTCGACCCCGGGCGCGACGATCGGGCCCCCCGCCGAGACGTTGTACGCCGTCGAGCCCGTGGGCGTCGAGACGATGAGCCCGTCGCCGGACACGATCGGGCCCCCCTCGCCGTTGATCCGCATCGCCAGCTCGATCATCCGGAACGGCGCGCCGGCGGTGACCGCCGCCTCGTTCAGGGCCGACCCGGAGAACCGGGCCCGCTCCTCGCCGGGCGCGAACACGTCGGCCTCCAGCATGCCGAGGGCGTGCGTCTCCATCGCGCCCTCGCCGAAGATGCCGGGGGCCGCGCGCTCGAGGGCCGCCAGGTCGAACTCGGCCATGAAGCCCAGTCGCCCGAGGTTGACGCCCAGGAGCGGCAGGTCGGCCTGCGCGAAGCGCCGCGCCTGGGCGAGGAGCGTGCCGTCGCCGCCGAGGACGACGATCAGCTCGGCCCCGGCCGGGTCGGGGGCGGCCTGGGCGTCGCGGCTGTGCAGCTCGCCGGCGAAGTCGCCGTGGCGTTCGATCAGGGCGCGCACCCGCCGGGCCGCGGCGAGCGTCTCGTCGTTCTCCGGGTTGTACACGAGCAGCACGCGCCGGGGCATGGCGTCAATGTACCGTCTCGGCGCGCGCCGGCGCGGGGCAGGGCGCCGGCGGGCGGTCCCGCATCGCGGCGGCGGCGCGGATCGCCCGGACGATGCCCGGGGCGTCGATGCCGGCCTCGGCGAGCTGGCGGGGCCGGGAGTCCTGGTGGATCCACGCGTCCGGCAGGCCGAGGCGCACGATGCCTGAGCCGTCGAGCCCGAGCTCCTGCGCCGCTTCGAGCACCGCCGCGCCGAAGCCCCCGATCAGGCTGTGATCCTCGACGGTGACGATCGGGACCCGCCTCTCGAGGAGCGTCGCGAGGAGCTTCTGGTCGACAGGCTTGGCGAAGCGCGCGTCCCACACGCCGACGCGATACTCGGCGCCGATCGATTCGGCCGCCTGAACGGCGTCGATGGCGGGGGTGCCGAAGGCCAGCACGGCGACATCGGGCGTCGCGCCGGGCGCGCCGGCGGGGCCGGCGACATCGAAGGCGGGGGTGAGGCACCGGGCCTTGCCGAGCGCGAAGGGCGGGCAGGGGATCTCGGCGAACCGCGCTGACACTTCGTCGCGCGGGTATCGCACGGCGGAGATCCCTTCCTCGTAGGAGCGCATGAACTCGAGGGCCGCGCGCAGGCTGGGCTCATCGATGGCCGCGGTGATGCACGCGCCGGGGAGCGTGCGGAGCAGGGCGACGTCGCAGAAACCGTGGTGGACGGCGCCGTCGCCGCCGACGAGGCCGGCCCTGTCGAGGCACAGGCGCACGGGGAGCCCCTGGAGCGAGGCTTCCTGGAACGCCTGGTCGAACGCCCGCTGGAGGAACGTCGAGTACACGGCGAAGAAGGGCTTGAAGCCGCACTTGGCCAGGCCGGCCATCATGTCCAGGGCGTGGCTCTCACAGATGCCGGTGTCCCAGACGCGGTCGGGGAAGGCGGCCATCGCGTCGCGGGCGCCCGTGCCCTCGGGCATCGCGGCGGTCGCGGCGACAATGCGCCCGTCGCGCCCCATCAGGTCGACGAGCGCGTCGGCGAACGCGGCGGTGAAGCTGCGTCCCTTGGTGCGGAGCTCGACGCGGCACGATGTCGCCCCGTCCTCCTCGAAGCGGTCGAAGGCCGGCGGCGAGTGGAAGGTCGAGCTGTCCTTCTCCGAGAACGCGAACCCCTTGCCCTTGACGGTCTGCACGTGGAGCACCATCGGCCGGTCGAAGTCGCGCGCCTCGCTGAGGAACTCGATGAGCGCCGGGAGCGAGTGGCCGTCGATCGGGCCGACGGTCACCAGCCCGAAGTGCTCGAACCACGCCCCCTCGTTGATCATCGCCTTGGTGGCCTCGCCCATCTTGTGGTACGCGTCGTGCAGCATCGAGCCGCCGGGCACCCGCTTGAGGATGCCCTTGGCCCCGCGCTTGAAGTCGGCGTAGAGATGGCTCATGCGCAGGCGGTCGAAATACTGCGCCACGGCCCCCTGAGGCTTGGAGATGCTCATGCCGTTGTCGTTGAGCACCACGAGGAACTGCCGCTTGAGCGTGCCGGCGTTGTTCAGGCCCTCCATCGCTACGCCGTTGACGATCGACGCGTCGCCGATGAGCGTGACCACCCGCCGGCCCTCGGGCTTCGACTGCGGATCGAAGGCCTCGCCATTGAGCATGTCGCCCCGCGCCATGCCGACCGCCGTCGAGATCCCCGTCCCCGCGTGCCCGACGCTGAAGAGGTCGTAGGGCGACTCGCTGGGCGCGGGGAAGCCGGCCATCCCCGCGCGGGTGCGCAGGTTCGCCAGGAGCGGGTACCTGCCGGTCAGCAGCTTGTGGGGATAGCACTGGTGGCCGACGTCGAAGAGCAGACGGTCGTAGGAGAAGTCGAAGACGTAGTGCAGCGCGATCGTCAGCTCGACGACGCCCAGGTTCGGCGCGAGGTGCCCGCCCGTCCTCGAGACCTGCTCGCAGATCGCCTCTCGGATCTCGCCCGCGAGCACTTCGAGCTCGGCGATCTCCATGCCTCGGAGCTGGGCGGGGGACGCGACATTGGGAAGGATCCGCATGAGCTCCTCGGCCGCATGGCTGGTTTCAAACGATTCTGAAAGAATTGTAGGCAACGACCCCTACGCCGTACTTCTTCGGATCGCCGGTCTCCAGAGTTCGCTATCGGGTCCGCACCGCCAGATACCTGCACAGGTCCCGGAGCGGCTCGGCGCCCGGGCCGAGGTCCGAGATCGCGGCGAGCGAACGAGCTTCGAGCTCGCGAACGAGGGCGCGCGACCGCTCGACCCCAAGCACCCCGGGGTAGGTGAGCTTGCCCGCCTGGGCGTCCTTGCCGGTCCGCTTGCCGGTGTGCTCGGAGGCCTGCGTCACGTCGAGCAGGTCGTCCACAACCTGGAACATCAGCCCGACCGCCCTGCCGTAGCCGGTCAGGGCGTCGAGCACGCGGGGCGCGCACCCCGGCGCGCAGATCGCCCCGAGGCGGACCGCCGCCACGAGCATCGCGCCCGTCTTGCCGTGGTGGATCGATTCGAGCCGGGCTTCGGCCGAGAGCTGTGCGGCCCCCGGCTCGCCGTCGAAGCCGACCGTGTCCAGCACCTGGCCCGCGATCATCCGCTCGCACGCCGCGCCGAGCTCGCCCACCGCGAGGCCGACGACCTCGGGCGGGAACGGCGCGGAGGCGAGCAGCTTGAAGGCGTGCGTCAGGAGGGCATCGCCCGCGAGAATGGCGAGGGCGTCGCCGGCATGGACGTGGAGGGTCGGACGGCCGCGGCGCAGGTCGTCGTTGTCGAGGGCGGGCAGGTCGTCGTGCACCAGGCTGAAGCAGTGCACCAGCTCGAGGGCGGCGCACGCCGGGAGCGCCGAGTCGCCGCTCCCCCCGGCGGCCGCGCAGGCGTGCCACGCGAGGAGCGGCCGGAGGCGCTTGCCGCCGCCGAGCGTCGCGTACTCCATCGCATCCCTGAGCGCTCGGGGAAGACCGGGCTCGCGCAGAGACCGGCGCAGGTGCGCCTCGATCGTCCCGAGAGGCGCGGCCACCGACGGGGGAAGGTCGCCGGGAGATGTTGGCGCGGGCGGCTCGGGCACGTGTGCTCCGCGGCAGTGTAGGAGAGCGCTCTCCGCGCGCTCCTCCCCGTGCCGGGTACCATCTCGCGCATGGAGAGCCTCGGTCCTCTCGAGCTGTTCCGGGCGGGGGGTTGGGTCATGTACCCGCTCGCGGCGGTGAGTCTGCTCTCGGTGGCGATCTGCTTCGAGCGCGCGGCGTTCTGGCTTCGCCACCGGGAGGTCGCGACGATCCGCCTGATCGACAGGGTGGTCCGCCACGCGCGCACCGGCGATTGGTCCGGGGCCGGAGCCAGGGCGGAGGTGGATCGCACGGTGCTCGGCCGGTTCGCGCGGTCGATGATCCGCGACGAGGAGCCGGGCTGGCGGGCGCGGCCGCACATCTCCGGGGCCGACGCGGCGCAGGCGATCGAATCCGTGCGCTCCGCCACCGAGCGGTTCTCGGCCACGCTCAGCGCGATCATCACGGCGGCGCCGATGCTGGGCATTCTCGGCACGGTGACCGGCATCATCAGCAGCTTCCGGCTGCTCGGCTCGGAGGGGCCGATCTCCGATCCGGTGTCGGTCGCCGGCGGGATCGCCGAAGCGCTCATCACGACCGCGTTCGGGCTGATCGTGGCGCTGGTGACGCTCTTCCCCTACACCATTTTCCGGGCCCGCGCCGATCGATGTCTCGCGCGCCTGGAGGCCTTCGGCGAGAGCCTGATCGCGATCGCTGACGAGCAGCGCGGCGCGGCCGACACGCCCGGCGGGCCTAGCGCCCGGTCTCCTGCTCCTTGAGCAGCGTCCAGATCTCCTCGGCGGTGCGGGCGCCGTAGATCCTGGCCCGGAACTCCTCCATCGTCATCAGCCGGCTGACGCGTGCGAGAGCCTGGATGTGGTCGCTCGTGCGGTCAGGCGGGCTTGCGAGGAGCACGACGAGCTGCACCGGGCGGCCGTCGATCGCCTCAAAGTCGAGCGGGCGGGCGGGCTTGCCAATGGCCATGACGAGGGAGGTCATCCCCGCGCATTTCCCATGAGGGATGGCCAGGCCGTGGCCGATGCCGGTGGTGCGCGTCTGCTCGCGGGTCCACACGGCCTCTTTGAGGGCCGCGGGATCTGAAACGCTGCCGGCCGCCGCCAGCACGTCCACCAGCTCGTCGATAACACCCCGCTTATCGGTGGCGGTCAGCGGGGCCTTGATGCAGTTGCTGTTGAGTATCTCGAGCAGGTTCATCAATCGCCCCGATCGCTGGCGCAGGAACAGGCGCGGCGCGTGCTCGCGCCGGCTGCGCAGCGCTGGTTAGTGTATGCCAGCTACGGAGACCGGCGACTGTGCCGAGGGCCTCACCAGCAACGCCGCGTAGCCCCCGTCGCGGTATTCGCTCGGCGGGCGGCCGGGTCCGCCGTCGGGGAGGATCAGGTGCTCTCGCGCGAGCGAGAGGCCGTGTGCCGCGACCAGCCACGCCGCGATCTGCTGGTTTTCCTCCGGCTCGAGGCTGCACGTGGAATAGAGCAGTTGTCCCCCGGGGCGCAGCAGTGAGACCGCGCCCGCGAGGATCTCCTTCTGCTGCGCCGTGAGGCGTGCAAGCTGGCGCGGGGAGCACCGATGCCTGGCTTCGACGCGCCGCGCCAGCACCCCCGAGTTGCTGCACGGCACGTCCGCGACGACGACGTCGCAGCGCGACCGCAGCGCGCCGAGGATCTCTGGGGGGTATCTCGCTTCCAGCCGGCCGGCGCTCCCGGCCGCCAGCGATCGCAGGTCGCCCAGCCGAGGCTCGCTCACTTCGCACGCGACGATTCGCGCGTTGGGAAATCTTGCGAGGAGCTGGCGGGTTTTGGTGCCGCGCCCGGCGCAGAGGTCGATGATCGGCCCCGGGCCGCTCCCCTCGAGCAGCGACACGGCCGCCGCCGAGGTGGAGTCTTGCACCCAGACGTCGGGGTGGCGCGCGAGCAGCGAGAGAAGTTCGGCCCTCGACCCGGTGAACACCATGTGGCCGGGCGCGCGGTGCTGGAGAACCCGCCCGCCCGCGGGCGCCTCGCGGGCCGCCTGCACGTTGAGCACGGTCGGGCCTGCGCCGATCGAATGCCACGCGGCGTGGACCGCGTCGTCCTCTCCGAGATGATCGGCCCAGTGGCGCACCTGCCAGAGCGGGATCCCCGCCGCGGCCGCGGCGCGCGCGAGCTGCTCTTCGGGCAGGCAGGCGGCGCCGAGCCGGAGGGCGCTGCCTTCGGCGAGCGGCACCTCGTCGCGCGAGTTCGTCCAGGCGCTCGCGCGCCTCGGTTCGCCGGTCGGCTCCCGCTCAATGAGCTCGGAGATGCGGCGCAGCACCGCGTTCACCAGCCCCGCGGCCCTGGGCGCGGCCGACTTGGTCCACTCGACGGTCTCGTCGAGCGCCGCATGGGGCGGCACGCGGTCGAAGAACAGGAGCTGCGCCGCCCCTCCGAGCAGCGCGCCGACGACGGCCGGCTCGAGCTGCTCCCAGGGCTGGCGCAGGTGCACCCGGGCGAGCTGGCGGATCGTGATCCATCGGCGCAGCGCGGCGTCGTAAATCGCGTGGGCGAGGGCCTGGTCTCGCTCGGCGACTCCACGCAGCTCCAGGGGCTCCAGCGCAAGGTCCGGGTACCGACCCGCCTCCGCCGCGAGGCGGGCGTAGACCGCCGCGCGCCCCGGGTTCACGCGTGCGGCGGGCCTTGTCCCGCCGGGCTGCGCACTCAAAGATTGCTCGCGCCTCGGCACGCGCGGAGTCTAGCCATGCCCTCGACCCCATCCCCCCGGCGGGCCGGCCTCCTCGCGGGGATGCGGATCCGCAAGAAGCTGATCTTCCTGCATACGTGCTTCTCGCTCTCCCTCGCCGCGGTGCTGCTCGTGGCCCTCAGGCCCGCGGTGCAGGCGGTCGTGCGCGAGGCGGAGACCGACCAAGCGATGCTCCTGCTCCGCCAGGCGGCGGAGGTGGTGCAGCGCGAGCCCCTGGCCCTGCGCGACATCGTTCCGCTGCTGGAATCCGACCGCGTGAGCGTGCTGGCGGGCGACGCCGCCACGTCCGGGCTCAATCCGGAGCTCGTGCGGACGGCCGGAGCGGATCCCGGGCGGCCGCTGCCCGCGGCGCGCCACGGGGCGGTGGCATACCTCGAATCGGGGTCGGAGGGCACCTTCGTCCAGGTGCGCGTGCGCATCCCTAAGGCCAGGCGCGCGGTGCTCCGCCTCTACGGCCTGGTGGTGCTTGCGCTGCTCGCGGTGTACGGCCTGGTCGCCGCGTCGCTCGAAGTGCTCGTGCTCCCGCAGCACGTGTACCGCCCGATCCGGCGGATGCTCGAGGCCGAGCGCGCGGTGCAGCAGGGGCGGGCCGAGAG
>DASRXL010000169.1:0-3588 GCA_035654175.1 Phycisphaerales bacterium | reverse complement strand
GGGCGCGCTTGCCGCCCGCGTCGTCTCGGGGGGCCGCTCGCCGGTCGCGAGCAGCGCTTCCCACGGAGCCATCGCCTCGGCCGGGGCGAGCGCTGGGTCGAGGAAATCCTCCGCCGCCCGCCCGAAGAGCGCGTGCCGGCGCGCCCCCGCGATGGAAGGCTCGGCGTGCCCGTCGGGGACCACGAAGCGCCACTTGAGTCCGGGATCGGCGCCGAGGGCGTTGAAGACCGCCGCGGCGGCGGGGGCCGGGACCACCTCGTCGCGCAGCGCCAGCTTGCAGAGCACCGGGCACAGCACGCGCGTGGCGTGCACGACGGCGTCGCACAGGCGGAGCGTGTGCAGCGCCTCCGCGTCGGCCGGCGCCAGCGAGCGGAGCAGCGCCCGCAGGTGCGATCCGCTGCCGAACGCCATGCGCCGAGGGTCGGCGAGTCGCCACGGCCAGTCGCCGAAGGTCGGCAGGGCGAGCGCGGCCCGGTCGAACGCGGCGTACTCGGGCGGCGTCTGGGCCGCGGCGATCAGCGCGAGCCCCGCGCCGAAGCTCTCGCCGTGGAGGAACAGCGGGACCCTCCCGTCGATGCGGCTGGTGAGCCACCCGCACAGGGCGCGAGCGGCGCACGCGACGTCCGCGGCGGCCTGGGGCAGCGACCAGGTGAGGCCGTCTTCGGGGCGGTGCAGCGTCGCGGGAAAGCCGCGGGCGATCCAGCCTGTCGGGCTCTGCGGCTCGGCGGTCCAATCGCCGGTATCGAGCTGCGAGCCCGGATAGCCGCGGACGCGCACGACGAGCACCGCGACGCCGTGCGCGGCGAGCCCGCGCCAGCGCCGCGCCTCGTCGGCGAGCGTCGAGACGACTTCGTACCCGTGCGTGGTGACGAGGCCGGCGCGGAGCGGCGTGCCCTTGGGCGGGAGCTCGAGTGCGCAGCCGATCCGCACGGAGCGCAGGGACTCGAACCTGTGGGTGGCGGTCGGGTCGGAGGGGTCCGCGGGCTCGGCGGGGCCGAGGCGCGGCGAGCAGGCCACCACGGCCTCACGCCAGCGGTTCCAGAAGGGCTGGTGCATCGGCGCGGGCGTGGTGTCGCCGACGTGGGCGAGCGTGGCGAAGGGCGAGAGGCCGAAATCGTCCGGCTCGGGCATGGCGGAAGGGTATCAATGGATGAGGGAAGGCATCGAGGGAGCGAGGCATCGAGGCATCGAGGCAACAAGGCAGCGAGGCAACAAGGCAGCGGGTGGGGGCGAGCTCCTCGGGGGGCTGGTCCTTCGTCCGTCCGTTTCTTCAGTTGTTGTCGAGGGCGGCTTGGAGGGCGAGCACTCCGTACGCCGTCACCAGCACCGGGTCGTTCTCGAGCCAACGGTCGTGCTTGATCTCGAACGATCCGTCGGGCTGCTGGAGCTCCGCGAGCGTGGTCACGAGGTCCTCGGCCCAGCGGTGCTCCACGGGCTCGCCGCCCGTGCTCGATGCGCTCTCGATCGTCGGCTCGTCCCACGCGTCGAGCGCGCGCCCCAGCATGACGAGGTAGTAGTAGTAGCCCGCGTCGCCGAGGCCCGGGTTCTCCTCCAGCGTGTAGTTCCGTGCGATCCAGTCGCGGGCCGCCTGCACCCGCACGTCGTTCCGCGGCAGCTCGGCGTAGATGTAGCTCTTGAAGCCCGCGTAGGTCATCGATCCGTAGCTGCGCAGGCGGCTCACCACCGTCCCGTCGTCGAGCGACTCCTCGTACGTGCCCGCCTGCGACTGGCCCTCGCTCGCCTGGTCGGCCTCCGGGCCGGTCGCGTAGATGAACCCGCCGTCGCGCATGCCCGCGGCGTAGGGCATGTCGTTTACGCGATCATCCATCTGCACCCGCTCGAGAAACTCGATGGCGCGCTGGAACGGCGGCGACTCGGCCTCATACCCGGAGTCGTGCAGCGCCTGGAGCATGAACGAGAGATTCGAGAGGTCCGGACGGCCATGGCTGCCGTAGCCGACTCCCCCGTAGAAGGGGTGATCCCGATCCACCCTGCCGACGCCGAGCTCCTCCGAAACCTCTTCGCTCAGCGAATCCTCCGACCATTGCAGCCCGATCAGAAACTGTTGCGCGGGCGGGATCGCGTCCTTCGCCTCCGGCGTTCCCGCGCGGGCGAGCGCCGAGATCGCGATCGCCGTGTTGTAGCTCGGGAGCACTCGGTCGTAGATGCCCCCGTCGGGCTGGCGGAACGAGAGCAGGAACTTGAGCCCCGCGGCGACGTCGGGGTCGCTCGCATCGATCGCCGGGTGCTGGAGCATCCCGTCGAGCGCCAGCCCCGTGATCGCGGGGAACGTGACGCCGTCCGGATGCACGCCCCAGCCGCCCGTTGCGTTGTCCTGCTGAGCGCGCAGGTAGGTGATCGCGTTGTTGAGCGTCTCATAGGCGCTCGCGCGTGCCGCGGGAGAGAGCCGGGCCTCCGGCTGCGCCAGGAGCGTCCGCGCGCCCGCGGCCGCGACCACGATGGTGAGAACCGTCCTCATGCGTGCACCTCCGGCGCCGATCATACCGGCAGGGCGCGAACGCCCGAAGCGCCGCGATCCGCGGCGTGCACGATGATTCCCGCCGCGACCGGCGCGGCGGTCTCCACGCGCATGACATGCCTGCCGAATCCGCACACGCACGCACCGGCGTCGCGGGCGCGCCGGACCTCGTCGTCCGCGAAGCCGCCCTCGGGCCCGACCAGGAGCGTGATGTCGGTGTCGCCGAGGTGCACGAACGGCCCGCCGGAAGCGTCGGCGAGGACCAGGCGCGTGCCTTGCCTCGCCAGCGCCTGCGCGAAGGGCGCCGGAGGCCCGATCTCCATGGTCCAGAGCCGGCCGCACTGCTTGGCCGCCTCCGCCGCGATCCGCTCCGCACGGATCAACTTGCCTTCCCGCGGTGAGACGACCGTGCGCGCGGTCATCAGGGGGGCCCAGCTCGCTGCTCCCACCTGGCTCAATTGATCGATCATCTCATCGAGCCGCTCGCCCTTGGGCGCGGGCGCGAGCACGTGCACGCCGGGCGACGGGGGAGCCTCCTGCGACGCCTGCCGCACCTCCGCCGCGAGCACCCACTCCCCCTTGCCCGTCTTGCGGATCTCGCGGACGACTCCCAGTCCGCGCCAGCCGCGCCCATTGATCAGCTCGACCGTGTCGCCCTCCCCCAGCCGCTTCACCCTCACGGCGTGGTGCGCCTCGGGCCCGTCGATCTCCGCCCGGTCGCCGGCTTGGGGGACCTCGCCAGAGATATGGATCCGGTGGGTGGACACCGAGGCAGCGTAGCCCGACGGATTCGGGATGTGCCGGTGCTGCCGGTCGGGAGGCGGCGGCCGCGTGGCGGGCTCTTGAGCGGCCTCCGGAATCGGCCGATGATCGCCGGGGAGGCCTGGGGTGGAGGAGCAGGCGCGCACGACCGAAGTCGATCGGCCACCCGACGGGAGCCCACCCCGCGTAGGCTGCGCGGTGGACCCGGCGGTTGCGCCCAGTGAGGACGCCCTTTTGAACCCTCGACGCGAGCTCGAGCACCTCGATGAGTCATTGAGCGAGATGACCAATCTCCTCTTGGCCGGCGATAGCTCGGACGACGCCGGTGTGGAGGGGGATTTCGAGGT
>DASRXL010000168.1:0-15627 GCA_035654175.1 Phycisphaerales bacterium | reverse complement strand
CCTCGGGCGTGAGGGCGGGATGGCCGTGGGGTTGGCTGTCGGTGTGCGCGGGCATGGCTTGCTTCATCGGGCGCCCGGTGCGGCGGGTGTGGTTCCCGGCTTGCCGTTGGGCGGGGGCGCCGCGCCGGGGGCTTGCCCGTTGTGGTGAGCAGCGCCGGCGCGCATCGCGCGGCGCCGGTCGTGGCGGAGGGCGCGGTCCTCGCGGAACTTGTTGTACTGGCGGCAGAGCTCGTCGCGCCCAAGGAGCTTGAGGAGGCCCTGTGGCCAGTCCGTGGCCTCGATCGCGGCGACGAAGTCGGGGTCGGTCCCGCCGCTCTCCTCGCCCTTGCGGAGCAGTTCGGGGGCGAGCTCGGCGCGCTTCTCGACGAAGCCGCCGACGCCGAAGGTCTCGTTGTGACGGAGCAAGAAATAGGCCTGGGCAAGCTGGCGGGGCGGGTTGCCCTTGAGGGCGCGGAGCAGGTCGAGCACGAGCGGGCGCATCTCGGACGGGTGGACGGCGAAGGTGCGGGCCCACTCGGCGATCAGCGGGGCGGCGGCGAGCACGCCCTGCTGGAAGTACCGCGTGGAGCGGCGCCAGACCTCGTCCTCGCCCTCGTCGTTGACGCGAACGGCGCCGACGGATCCGTCGGGGCTTCGCTCGTAGCGGCGGACGCTGCCGCCGTCGGTATTGGCGAGCATTTCGAGCGGGGCGACGTTGTAGATGATCTGGAGGAGGGTCTCCGGGTCGGTGCGCGCGTCGGGCCCCAGGGCGTGCTTGGCGGAGTTCTCGGGCTGGTCGTTGAGCATGCGAACGAGGCCGAGATACCAGCCGGTGATCGGGCGGCCGGGGAACAGGTGGGCGATGTTGTCCTGGATCGTGCCGCGCCAGCCGATGTCGACGATCACGGCGGGCCCGCGTCCGAGGCCGCGGCGGCGGAGATACTCGGTGAGCAGCTCGCGCCGGCGGTCGCGCTGCTGCTCGACGAGGCGGATGAAGAGCGGATCGGCGAAGAGCCTCTGGACGCGTGGGTCCTTCCAGGGGTGGTTCAGGACCGGGTCGGGCGCGAGCCCGTGCCTGCGGAGGAGGGGCTCGAAGGGGAGCTGGTTGACGTCGAGGGTCCGCAGCATCTGGGCCATCGACTGCCTGGAGTAGAGCTTCCACACGCGCATCATCTCGCGGATGGAGACCTCGCGGAGGGAGGGAAGGAAGGTGCAGAGCCGGCTGACCTCGAGCAGGACGGCGCGGGGCGCGGCGGGACCGAGCGGCCGGGCCGGCGCCATCGCCTCGTGGACGCGCCGGAAGAACTCGCCCTCGCGGGTGAAGTAGTGCACGGCCGGCGCGCCGAGGGAGTGCGCCTCCTCCATGGCGGCGAGCACGAGTCCGGCATAGATGGGCGCCGACGAGAAGCCGATCTGGTACAGCCGGCGCTGGGCGGCGTCGAGCCCGGCGGGCGCGGCGGGGCCCTGCGCGAGCCTGTCGGTGAGAAGCCGCGCGGTGGCGACGAAGTCGCCGCGCAGCCGCTGCTCGTAGCGGGCGCGGTGCAGCGCCCGCTGGGGCTCCTCCTCGGCGTTGAGATAGTGGACGGCGTGGACGCCGAAGCGGCGGGGGCTCTCGACGTCGGACCAGGGATTGTCGCCGATGTGGGTGTGGTGCTCGGGCTCGGCGAGCATCTCGCGCTGGGCGTGGGCGAAGAGCCGGCCCTTGATCTTGTTCACGTAGCAGTCCGACGAGACGAAGATGCGCGCGAGGCGCAGGTCGGGGCACGCTCCCTCCACGATCCGGCGGAGGTGTCGCTCGCCGAGGTAGAAGTCCGACAGCCCTACGAGCGCATCGGCGCCGTGGTGGCGGAGCGTGCGGGCGATGCGCCCGTCGGGATAGACGACCCGGCGTTCCTGCTCCACCTCCGCCGCGACGAGCATCTCGGCGACGGCGGCGCGCCTGGCCGGCGAGGTGCGGTGCCGGAGCACGTGGGCGAGCCAGCGGTCGAAGACCTCCTCGACGGTGTACTCGTTGTCGAGCCCCGCCGCGTGCTTCTGCGCGGCGATCGCCGCCTCGCAACGCACGCGCTGCCCGAGCAGCTTCCATGGCCCGGGGTATCGGGGGCGGATCTCGTCGCGCTGCGTGATCCAGAGCAGGCGCGCGGTAAAGAGCTTGACCTCGTCCGGATGGCAGCGCCGCCGGAGCAGTGTGTCCCAGATGTCGACGCTCAGCAGCGTGGGCATCGGCCTCTCCGGCTCAGTTCCCGGCGCGGCGGAAGGGGTCCGCCTCGCCGTCGTCAGCGCCCTTGGCGATGATCTTGTGGAGCGGCGTGGCCTTCGCGGCCGCGATCAGCTTGTAGGACCGGCTGTTGCGGATGCGGGCGAGGACGGCGCGGGGATCCTCCTTGACGTCGACGCGGTCCCAGCCGGGCCCGAAGCGGGCGTTGGCGATAGCGCGGTAGACGGGGTTCTGCTTCAGCTTCTGGACGGTCTGCCACGAGCGCGCGCCGAAGATGCGGTCGAGCTCCTCCATCGCCGCGAGGCGCTCGCGCACGCCCTCAGCGATCACGGCGCCCTGGCCGGCGCGGGCGGCGGCGGGCAGGGCCCGGCCGGTGAGCGGGTCCTTGGCGAGCGGGAGGCGGGCGGGGCGGCGGTAGACCGGCTCGATTGCGCGGGCCCGGGCGTTCCAGTGCTGGGTGCGGCCGCCGAGGATGTCCTCGACGGCGCCGACGAACTGCTCGTAGCCGTACTCCAGCGAACGGGAGGCCATGAACTCGCGCGCGTAGGCGCTCATGGCCTCCCAACGGCGATGGTCGTCAAGGAGCAGCGCGGCGGCGCGGGCGAGGGCGTCGGGCCGAGCCCCGGCGAGCAGCACGCCGTTCTCGGGCATGTCGAACAGGTTATTGTCGCGGTGGACGTCCACGACCGGCAGGCCGCAGGCCATCATCTCGAACGGGATGCGGGAGGGGTTCGTGGCGGAGATGCAGATGCCTGCGCGGCAGCGGTTGTAGAGCTCGGCGCAGGCGCGCACGTCCAGCAGCCCGAGGTGCTCGTGCTCGAAGGGCAGTTCGGGCTTCTCGCGGGTGCCGTAGAGATAGATCTTGACGTCGGGCTTGTGCTTCTTGAGGAGTGCGAGGGCCTGGATGAGCGTGGCGGGGCAGCGGCGGGGCTTTTCCGGCTGGTAGATCGCGCAGACGGCCCGCTCACGCTCGATCGAGGGGTCGGGCCGGTAGACGGCGCTGTCGGCGCAGAACTCGAAGAAGGTGGCGGGACAGCCGGCCTCCCGGGCGACGCGCTGGGTGAGCCACCGGCCGATGGTGACCGCGGTGAGGCCCAGGCGGTAGGAATCCTCGGCGCGGAGGTAGCCGTCGGAGACGGGCATGAAGTATGCCTCGTAGTCCTGGACGAAGTACGCCTTCTTGCACGGGTGCGGCACGCGCGCGGCGAACTGGGCGGTGAACCACGCGGTGGCGAAGACCAGGTCGCAGGGCTCGTCCACGTCGAAGCCGAGGTGCAGCGTGCCCCCGGTAAACCCGAAGAACCGCTCGAACTTCTCGCGTGCGGCGTCGAGCCGCTGCGCGGGCGACCACTCGGGCTCGTGCTCCCGGCGCGGCGGGTCCTCGATGTAGAGGTGGCAGTCGTGCCCCGCGTCCACGAGCGCGCGGATGTTCTGGAGGATGGTGCGGTGGCCGCCGGAGCCCTCGATGGGGCGGGGGACCAGCCACGCGATGCGGGCGCCCTGCCGGGGCGGCGAGCCGTTCATCGAGTCGTTGCGTGTCATCGCTTGCGTGGACTCCTGGGCTTTGCCCGCGGGGGTTGCGCCGGGCCGGTGAGCCAGTCCCCGGCCTGGCCGGGCGTCGGTTCGCTCCGCTCGGGCTGCTCGCGCTGGCGTCCGACGATCTCCTCGAGGTGCTCGGCGCGCAGGCCGAGGAGCTCGGTATCGGTGTCGAGCCGCCTCACGCGCTGCGCGATCGCCGCGGCCGTGGCTTCCGCGCCCCGCCGGGACTCTTCGACGGCGGCCCGCAAGGCCGCGAGGTCCGTGGCGGTGGCGGAGCGGGTGTGCTCGTGCGAGGCGACGAGCCCGGCGAGCGCGTCCGCGACGCCGGCGAGCCTGGCGTCCAGGGCCCGGTGAGAAGCGTGGGAGGCGGCGAGCTCCTTCCGGAGAGCTTCCATGGAGGCGAGCGCCTCCCGGGCCTTGGCGTTCTGCTCGCGGAGATTCTCGATGCGTTCGGCGGCGAGCCTGCGGTCCTCGCGCCCCTGCGCGAGGCGCTCGTCCTGCACGCGGATCCTCTCGCGCAGCTCCTCGACGCGCAGACGCAGCTCGTCGCGGGCGGCGGCGGCGGCGGCGAGCTTCGGTTCGAGCTTCGCGGCTTCCGCGGCCGCGGCCCGCGCCTGGCGGAGCTCGGCCAGGCGGTCCTCGGCGAGCTTGCGGGCGTTCTCGAGCTGGGCGCTCATGCGCTCAGCGGCGTCGTTGCGGGCGCGGGCCGCCTCCGAGTGTTTCTGCGCGGCCTCCTGGCGTTCGCGCGCGAGCCTCTCGGCCGCTTCCGCGCGGGAGCGGGCGTCGGCGAGCGAGGCCCTGGCCTTCTCGAGGCTTTCGTCCCGCTGCCGGATCATCTCGGTCTGCTTGCGGATGCCCTCGGCGCGGTCCTCGGCCATCCGCGTCAGGTCGTGCACCTCGCGCGATGCGCGCTCGGCGCGGGCGAGGGAGGTGTAGACCAGGATCTTGTCGTCGAGGCCCGACCGGCGCAGCTCCGCGAGGCGGCCGTCACCCTTCGGGAAGAGCACGCCCAGTCCCCAGGAGTGCTCGAAGGCGAAGGAGGGGTGGCGGGCGCTGAGCTCGTTCCAGTAGTCCGTCGAGCCATACCCGGTGTTCGGAGCGACGTCGTGGAACAGGACGACGCCCTCCGGCGCAAGCTTCGGGAGCCAGGTCTCGAAATCGTCCTTCACCGCCTCGTACGTATGCAGCCCGTCGATGTGGAGCAGGTCCACGCTCCCGTCGGCGACGTGGCCGAGCGCTTCGCGGAAGAGCATCTTGTGGAGCGTGACCCGCTGAGATCCGAAGTGCTGCGCGACAATCCGGCGCACCGTGTCGAGGATCTCGGGCCCGTACCGCCCGGCGTGATCCTCGCCCTCGAAGGTGTCGACGCCGACGAGCTCGGTCTCCTTCATCCGCCCGTCCTTCACGGCCTGGGCGAAGGTGAAGAAGGAGGTGCCCCAGTGGACGCCGAGCTCGGCGATCCGGGCCGGCCGCATCCACCGGACCAGGTCGTAGGCGAAGCGCCGGTGCCCGCCCCACGGCCACACCGGGTTCATCTCGCAGAGCTCGTCGGCCTGGAACACCGGCTCCCAGTATTTCCAGGCTCGTTTAGCCAACGCGCGTCACCCTCACGTCCTGCAATGGATTGGTGAACAGCCCGTGCACCGGTCGTCTGGGGCTGATGGCGGTGATCGAGAGCACGTTGTGCGCCCAGCACTGGACGGTGTGGTGGTGGGCGTGGAGCCCCTCGCCCACGCCGAAGGTGGCGGTGTATTCGCCCGGCTGGAGCTCGGGCCAGCGGTAGTCGAGACGGACGACGTAGCGACCGGCCATCGGGAAATCGACACGCCCGTCGCGGATGCTGAGGGTGTTGTCGCCGCAGATCGCCTTGCCGAAGCGGTCGTAGACCATCACGCCGAAGATAAGGTTGGCCTTGGGCGCCGCGGTCGAGACCTGGTAGTGGCAGGCGAAGGCGTCGCCCGGCTGGAGGGTCCGGACGGCCTCGCCGTTGGGGTCGGTGATGGCGACGCGTTCGATGAGCACCTCACCCGCGCCCCCGCGGTGCGCCTCGTCCACGTCGGTCCAGGGGACCGGGTCTTCCGGCGGGGCCGAGGCGGGCGAGTTGGCGCTGCGGAAATCGCCCTGGTCGACCGGGGCGGCGCCGCCGAACCGCTCGTTGTGCACGATGCGCGTGTAGAAGGCGATCGCGCCCAGCGGCGGGCCCTCGAAGGCCACGCGGCCCCTGTGCATCACGATGGCCCGGTCGCAGTGGTTGGCGACGGCGTTGAGGTCGTGGGTGACGATGAGCTTGGTGGCGCCGGCGAGGTCCTCACGCATGTAGCGGTGGCACTTCTGCTGGAAGAACACGTCGCCGACGGCGAGCGCCTCGTCGACCACGAGGATCTCGGGGCGCACCTGCGCGGCGACGGCGAAGGCCAGGCGCACGTACATGCCGCTGGAATAGGTCTTTACCGGCTGGTCGATGAAGTCGCCGATGTCGGCGAACTCGACGATGCGCCCGAAGAGCCGGTTGATCTCCTTGCGCGAGAAGCCGCGGATGGCCCCGGCGAGGTAGACGTTCTCGCGCCCGGTGAACTCCTGGTTGAAGCCGGCGCCGAGTTCGAGGAGGGCGGAGACCTGGCCGTGCACGCGGACCTCGCCCTCGGTCGGGGAGAGCGTGCCGGCGATCATCTGCGCGAGGGTCGATTTGCCCGAGCCGTTGCGCCCGATGATGCCCAGCGTCTCGCCCTTGTGCAGGGTGAAGGTCACGTCCCGGACCGCCCAGAACTCGCGGTAATACGTCCGGCGCCAGCGGGTGAGGGCCTGCTTCAGGCGGTCGGCCGGGCGCTTGTAGATCTGGTAGCACTTCCCAACGGCGCGGAGCTCGATCGCCGGCTCCCGGGGCGCGCCGCCGGCGGGGTCTCGCTCGGGGGCGGGGCGCGCGGCGTCCGCGGCCCCGGCTCCGGGCACGGGCTCGGCGTTGATCTCCGCGGCGGCCCCGATCATGCGCGCTATCCGTCCTGTCCCCGGCCGGGCCGGGTCTCCGCATCCCCTGCGGCTCTACTATACGCGCCCGCCGCGGAAGCACCCCCGGACAGACCCCTCTCGCATGAGCACCCTGCCCATGACCAGCGCTCCGGCCCGCGCGGCCTCGCACCTCGACCCCGTCGCGATGGTGCGCTCGTTGTGGCGCCACCGGGGGCTGACGTGGCAGTTCGCGGCCCGGCGCATCCAGGCCCGCTACAAAGGGCAGGCGTTCGGCATCGGCTGGTCGATCGCCGACCCGCTGGTCACGCTGGGGATCTACACGTTCGTCTTCGGCGTCATCCTGCAGCGAGCGGCGCACGGGGGCGCCGGGGCGAGCGGGGGGATCGCCAGGTTCGCTCTGGAGGTTTTCGCGGGGATCCTAGTGTTCAACGTCTTCCGCGACGCTGTGGGCGCCGCGCCGACCCTGGTGGTCGGCCAACCAAACTTCGTGAAGAAGGTGGTGTACCCGCTGGAGACGCTCCCGGTCTCGCAGATGATCGCGTCGCTCTTCAACCTGCTGACCGGGGTCGCGGTGTGGCTGATCGGGTACGTGATCTTCTCGGAGAATCACCTGCCGAGCCCCGGCGTGCTGCTGCTCCCGCTCGTCGTGCTGCCGGTGGCGATGCTGGCGCTGGGGGTCTCGTGGGTGCTGGCGTCGCTCGGGGTGTTCCTGCGCGACCTGCGGAACCCGGTCGGCAGCGTGCTGCACATGCTGTTCTTTCTCAGCGCGATCTTCTACCGGATCGAGGACGTGCCCGAGGGGTATCGCTGGATGATCGCGGTGAACCCGCTGGCGCAGTCGGTCGAGGCGGCCAGGGCCGTGATGTTCGGCGACGGGTGGCCGGACTGGGCGTGGTGGGGCGGGACGCTCGGCGCGGGCGCGGCCGCGTGCGTGCTCGGGTACGCCTTCTTCATGAAGAGCAGGAAGGCGTTCGCGGACGTGATCTGACGCCCGCGCGCTGTGCACATCCGTCGCGCGGGTCGGCGGCGGCGGGCATTCGAGCGGCGCTCGGTATAATCCGCCGGGCACATCTGTGACAGGCAGGAACGAGGAATGACAGACATTGCCGATCGCCCGACCGGATCTGCATGGACATCGCTCGACCTGGGGGACGCACGGGACCTGCGCATCGTGCGCGGCGACGAGCGCAACACCATCTGGGCGTTCGGCAGGACGCGCAGATTGTTCTTTGTCACGGGGCACGCGCGGTCGGGAACGACGTGGGCGGCCGCGGTGCTCGCGAGGCACCCGCGCGTGTTCGTGGACGGCGAGTTCCACTTCCAGCAGCTCAGGCAGGGCTTCGACGCGTTCCAGCGGCACCCTTGGCACCGCGCGACGCGCGACCCCGTGCACACCACCGCCGAGTGCTGCTACCAGGACACGATCCGCCTGTGCATGGGCGCGTGCTCCCACCAGAAGATGGAGGCGGACTGGATCGGCGACCGCACGCCGAGATTCCTCGAGGTGCTGCTCCCGGGGGCGCCGCACGTCGTCGTCGTGCGCGACGGGCGCGACGTCGTGGTCAGCCTCTCGATCATGGAGATCAACCAGGGCGGGGGTCTCTTCAATCAGTTCGCCCGTGAGGAGAAGCTCTGGCGGGCCCGAGAGCGATTCCTCGCGGAGCCTGATTTCTTCAAGAAGAACCCGGGCGAGCTGCTGCGCTGCGAGCCCTTCGTCCGGTGTCTGGCCCGGCGCTGGGGCGAGCAGGCGGCGCACGACCTGCGCCAGGTCGAGCGCATCCGGGCCGGGGAGCTCGATGCGACGGCGCACATCGTGTTCTACGAGCACCTGCACACCGATCCGGAGGGCGAGCGCGAGCGGATGTACCGCTTCCTCGGCGTCGACCCCGCCGAGGCCGAGCCGCTCACCGCCGAGAGCGGCACGAAGCCCGGGCTCCAGACCGACAACCACCGCTCCGACAAGCGCAAGGGCATCGTCGGCGACTGGATGAACTATTTTACGGACGACGCGAGGCGGTGGTTCAAGGAGGAAGCGGGCGAGGCTCTCATTGCGCTCGAGTACGAGGGCGGCCCGGGCTGGTAAGCCGCGCCGGCTACACCGCGCGGCGCGCCGGCCGTCGCGGATCACGCCTCGGCGCAGACGAAGAGGCCGGGCTGTCCCGGCGAGAAGTCCTGCTCGTCCACGACTCGGCACCGCGTGTATCCGGCGTCGCGCACGTGCTGCTCGACTTCGGGCCGCTGATACTCCTGCACGAAGAGCTGGCGCACCGGGTGCACATAGCGAGCCCCGCCGAGCGGCACGTCGAAGCACACCGAACCGTCGGCCCGGAGCAGCTCGCGGCACTTGCGCAGGATGGTCCCCACGTTCGGGTAGATGTGCATGAAGACAGCCGAAGAGACGATCGTGTCGAAGGGTTCGTCGGGGACGAACTCGAAGACGTCGCTGTGGACGAACGACACGCGCGGGTCCGTGAACTCGCCGCGCAGGAACTCGACGTTCTGCTCCGAGATATCCACGCCGGTGTACGAATCGATGCCCAACCGCCTGTCCAGCAGCGTCCGCAGCACGCGCCCGTAGCCGGGGCCGATCTCGAGCACCCGCCCCAGCGCCGAGCCGCGCAGGGCCACCAGGTGATCGACGAACTCGCCCCCGGTCATCTCGGCGTTCCAGGTCAGGCCGGGCGAGGGCTTGGCGCGGCGCCAGGCGCCCTTGGTCAGCTCCCCCACGTCGCCCTCGTCGAGCACATGCTCGACCAAGAGCGTGTTCAGGCTCAGGAGCAGCTCCTTCATGGACCGCACCTGCTGCTCGAGCCGCTCGAATCGCTTCTCGTCGATATCCACGAGCACCACCTTCCTGCAACGTGATCCCGGGGCATGCGGCCGGTGCGCGGGGGGGGCGTCGGCCGGGCGCCTGACAGCGCACGAGCCGTTCCCCGGGGCGCGGCCATCTCATCTTCGAGAGCCCGGGGCGTCGATCCCCCGGCCGACCCGGCGGAGCACCCCGGCGAGACGCGGGAGCCCGTGGCGGTGCAAACGTGGTATCGTAGTCGGCTGCCCGACGCGTCGCGGCAGGGGAAGGCACCACGCATGCTGGACATGGAAACGCTCGTTCTGCCCGAGGGCCCCGAGAGGGAGGCGATCCGCCGGGCGTATATCGACCTTATCTACGGCGACGCCGCGGCGCACGCCGAGACGAAGCAGGGCCGGCACGACGTGGACGCCAACGCGTTCATCCGGTACAACCGCACGGTCACAAAGGTCATTCCCTGGATTCAGCGCGTCTTCGACCTGCGCGGCCAGAGGGTGCTCGAGATCGGCTGCGGCACCGGATCGAGCGGCGTCGCGATCGCGCGAATCGCGGGCGAGGTGCTCGGGGTGGATCCGAAGGAGCGGTGCCTCGAAGTCGCGCGCCGACGCGCGGAGATCATGGGCGTCGGCAACGTGAGGTTCATGCAGGGATTCTCCCCCCAGGTCTTCGACCAGCTCGACGAGCTGCTGCCGCCGCCGGTGGACGTGATCATGTTCTCGGCGGTTCTCGAGCATCAGACGGTCCCCGAGCGGCTCCAGACCCTGCGCCGGGCGTGGAAGGCCCTGCGCCCCGGTGGCATCTTCGTGGTGGCAGAGACTCCCAACCGGCTGACGTACCGTGACAGCCACACGACGGGGCTCATGTTCTTCGACATGCTCGAGGAGGAGCTGGCGCTGCGTGCGTTCCACCTCTCGGACAGGGCGGCGTACGTGAGGGACATGAAGGCGTGCATGGAGAAGTCGCTGCAGGCGGCGAGGGAGATGCGCGTGCGCCGGGGTCGCGGAGTGAGCTATTACGACTTTGACGTGGCGCTCCCGGGCCGCCCGTACGAGATTCTCGCCGACGGCTACGAACCCGAGCCGCTCGAAGCATTCAGGGTGACATACGAGGAGCGGCTGCTCCAGTCGTGCATCGCGATGGCGGGCCTGAACGTGCCGTCGGTCTTCCAGCGCCACACGATCTATGGGATCTTCCGCAAGCCGGAACCCGGGACGTCTCGGACGCCGCCGCTGAAGAGGGACTTCTCTCCTTTCGTGGCGACGCGCGAGGACGTGCGGCAGGTCGCGGAGATGGTCCGCTCCGGGCGCACGGACGATGCGCTCCGCAGGCTGAGCGAGTTGGGGGATAAGAAGATCGACGCTCAGCGGGCTGAGGCGTGAGGATCGCACCGCCTGCATCAGCTCGCGTTCGCTAGGGTCTCCAGGAAAGCCTGCTCCCGCTCGCACAGGCGCTTCTCGGGCGGGTACACGAGCAATTGCTTGAGGCTCGGAAGCACCTCCCTCCTGCATTGCGGCACCTGGATCGCGGCCATGTTGAAGCAAGCCTCGATGCCTCTGACCTTGCGCCCGCTGTACTGCTCGTAGAGGAGTTGTGCCCCGCGAAAGCCGTAGCCGGCCGGGGTCCTGGAATTGAGCCGTATCACCGAGCCAAGCTGGCGCTCCGACAGGCCCACGTCCTGAAGGAGGATCCACGAGCCCGGCGGCATCCGCCCCGTCAGCACGAACACGTCGAAGAGGGGCCACGGGTGGCAGTGACCGCCATCGACGAACGCCAGCGCTCGGCGCGCTGTGTCCGGCGCCGCGCCCGCTGCAGCGTGGAGGTCGATGGTGGTGGTGCAGGTCCGCAGCTCCCAGTGCGGGAGCAGGTCGGCGCCGTCGCGTTCGACGACATGACCGACGCGGAGCAGGTCACCCTCGCCGTGGGATGCGACGAGGTCGTAGCTCTCGAGCCGAGCGGCGTCGTTTCCATCGAGCAGGCCATGCCGCTTCATGCTGGAGAGGATGAACAGGCTGGAGAACCCGCTCGCGACGCCGATCTCGATGATCAGGTCGGGGCGTATGGCCCGGACGAACTCATTGATGATGACGGCATCGCCCGGGGAGATGATCCCGCCGAAGACGCCCCTCCGCGGCGCCCGGTAGAACTCGCGGATAAACGCGAACTCCTCTTCCAGCTCAGCGCGCCGGGGCGGCTCTCTTCCGAGCGTCGACGCGAAGAGGTTGACGGATCGACGGGACACACGGAGCAGGTCGTCCAGCTCAAAGCCCGTGCAATTCCCGCCGAGCAAGCCCTCGGGGCGTTGCGCGGTGGCCATAGGTTGTCTCCTGGCACGCGGCCGCGCGTGTGCGCATCCCCTCAGGCCGCGGTCTCCGCCGGCAGCATACTGAGGACTGGCGCGCGATGCAACATCTAGCTTGGAATATGTGTCGGAACGGCCGACCGGCCGAGAGAGCCGGACGGCCGCACACGGGCCGCGAACGCCACTGCCTCGTAGAGCTCACGGTCCATGGCGGTGAGATCGCGGACGCGCTGAATGGCCTTGGGTGTCAGGTCCCTTGCGTCAAAGGGCGACGTGGCGCCGTTCAGACGCGCGAGCGGGCCTGGGGCCGGCCAGCCGAAGCGGCGGGCGATCGCGGCGGCGGCCTCGTCGGCGCGCTCACAAACGCCGACGCACTCGAACGTCTTCAAGTTCGCGAAAGCGCGGGAGAGCAGGGCGGAGTCGGTGTATTTGGCGCGGAGTGCGCAAGGGTCGGAGGCGAACGACCTGTGGTGGGCGTCGTAGTCGGCTTCGATGTCGTCGAGCGCGAGATAGCGGCACTGGAGGTTGAGCAGCTCGGCCTCGCCGAGGGTGCTGTGCACGAACTCCTCGAAAGACATGGCCCGCACGCGCGCGTGCAGGGGGTGGAGCACGCGTGCGACTATGTCGCGGTAGTGCGACACCGAGCGCGAGAGCGGGTCCCGGAGCATGGTGACGATCGCCACACGTGCGCTCATCAGCCGCGGCAGGTACATGCCGAGATGGCCGGCGAAGAGCCGGTACCGGGCGAGGCGGTCGCGCGGCGCGGCCAGAATCTGCTGGAGCGTGCGCCACGGGCAGACCGCGTCCGCGGGAAACTGACTCTCAAGCCAGGCCGCGAGCGACGTGCCCGCCGTTTTCGGGATGTGCAGAAAGTACAGCGGTCCACCTTGCGACGGAGCTGCATGCGGCGGGACAGTCGCGCCGCCCGGTGCGATCGTCGGATCGGCATCCATGCGGGCGTCAATCGTATCAGGCGCCGGCCAGCAGCTCGGCCAGCAGCCTTGTCCCCCACCCCGTCGGCCCCGCGATGAACGGCCCCTTGTCGCCCTCCACCGCGTGCACGCCCGCGATATCCAGGTGGCACCAGGGAACGTTCTTGTCCACGAAGTAGCTGAGGAACGCCGCGCCCTGGATCGGGTGGGCCTTGCGGTTCGGGTTGCTGTTGAGGATGTCGGCGATCGGCGACTTCATCATCTCGCGGTACTCGGGGTGGTGCGGGAGGCGCCAGACCCGCTCGCCGCTGGCCTCGGACGCCTCCTCGACGCGCCGGCGGAGCTTCTCGTCGTCGCACCACATGCCCGCGTAGGTGGAGCCGAGGGCCACAACGACGCCGCCGGTGAGCGTGGCCAGGTCGATGATGAACGCCGGGTCTTCCTGGTCGCACGCCCAGCAGAGGGCGTCGGCGAGCACGAGGCGGCCCTCGGCGTCGGTGTTGGTCACCTCGACCGTGACGCCGTTACGGAAGGTGATCACGTCGTCGGGGCGGTAGGCCTCGTCGGAGATCGAGTTCTCCGCCACGGCCAGCAGCGCGACCACCCGCCGGTTGGGCCGGATCGCCGTCGCGACGGCGTGCATCGCGCCGAAGACGGCGCAACCGCCGTCCTTGTCCCGCTTCATCCCCACCATCCCGTTGTTGATCTTGAGCGAGAGGCCGCCGGAGTCGTAGCACATCGTCTTCCCGACGAGCACCGCCGGCTTGCCCGAGCGCGAGCGGCCGGTGGGCGAGTACTCCAGACGGATAAGGCACGGCTTGCTCTCGCTCGCGGCCCCCACGGTCTTGAGACCGAACAGCCGCTCCTCCTCGAGCCGATCGCCCGAGAGGATCGTGCACTTGAGGCCGAGCTGGCGCGCGAGCTTCCTGGCCTCGCTCGCGATGAAATCGGTCGTGGCGATGTTCGGGGGCGTCTGGCTCAGCGTCCGCGCCAGGTTGGCGCTCTCCGCGAGGGCCAGCCCGCGCCCGAGCCCGGCCGCGAACGCCTTGTCCGCTGCCCGCACCTCCAGGGCCGCGGCGTTGCTCTTCGGCGTCGCCGACCCGCGGAACTGCGTGCAGTTCCACGCGATCAGGCCCAGGCCCTCGCCGAAGGCGCCGCCGGCCCGCTGCGCGTCCAGCTTGGCGGCCCTGCACGCCGGGGCGAGGTCGATCTCGACGCGGGTTTCCTTGGTCTGCGCCAGGCGACGCCCGACGGACCCGGCGACCGTGCGCAGCGTGTCGGCGCTGAATGCCTCCCGATCGCCGAGCCCGACGATGATCACCCGACGCGGGCCGCCGTTCTTGCCGCGTCCGGCGGCCGGCGGGAAGGCCTCGACGATCCGCCCGAGATCGCCCGTCGCCTCGCCGCGGGTGAGCGCGTCGGCGATCGCCTTGTCCGCGCCGTGGCCCTCGGCCTTGCCACCCTTGAAATGGCCGACGACCAGAACGTCTGCGTTGCCGCGGCTGGCGACCCGAACGGACTTGAACATGCGTTCCTCCGGCTGCCGCGCTGCTGCCCGATCTTCCCGGAGCGGGCGTCGCGCGCTGCGATGCGTGCGGCTCGTTCGCGCACAGGGCGACAGTGTAGGGGAGCGGCGGCGTCCCGGTGCCTCCGCGCGGGCCCTCCGGACGCGTTGGCGGCGCGCCGGTCCCTTCATATGCTCCCGCATGGCCACGCCCCAGCCCAGCGAAATCCCGCAGTCGCTCTTTGCACCGTGGCGGCTCGAGTATCTCGAGGCCCTCGACGCGGGGGAGAAGCGGACCGGCGTGCCGGCGGCGGGGTCGGGGTCGTTCCTGCTCGACTACTGGCGCGACCCCGCGGGCGACGTCGGCAACCACGTCGTGGTGCGCACCGGGCAGGGGCTCATCCTGCTCAACCGCTTCCCCTACGCGGGCGGCCATCTGCTCGTCGCGCTCGGCGAGCCGGCGCCGACGCTGCTCGACTACGCGCCCGAGCAGCGGGCGGAGCTGTGGAGGCTGACCGACCTGGCGGCGGAGCTGATGCAGCGGGCCCTGGAGCCTCAGGGCATCAATATCGGCATCAACCAAGGGCGTGCGGCGGGCGCGGGGGTGCCGCAACATCTGCACGTGCACCTGGTGCCGCGATGGAACGGCGACCTGAACTTCATGGGCGCCGCCGGCAATGTCCGGGTGATCCCCGCGTCGCTGGAGGCCATGACGAAGCGATACCGCGAAGCCTGGGCGCGGATGGGTGGGCGATGATCGCCGGGGGCGCGGCCGTTACGGGGCGCGGAGCACCGGGCGCGCGAGGCTGTCGGCGCTGCTCGCCAGGCGGATGTCGTCCACCGTATAGAAGCACTTGGGATCGATGGTGCGCGCCAGCTTGACGACCTGGGGCGAGAGCGTGCGCCGGACGCGCACGAAGAGCATGGACACCGGGCCGGCTCGCCCCTCTCCCTCGAACGCCGTCACGCCAAACCCGCTGTCGCGCAGCTCCTCGCACAGCTCAGGCCCGCGGCGCGTGAACACCCGGATCACCTGGCTGCCGAAGGGCAGCCAGCGCTGGAGCGTGACGCCCACGTAGCTGCCGGTCGCGGCGCCGAAGGCGTAGGCCAGGCCGTAGACCGGCGTGGCGCTGATCTGCGTGACGACCGCGGAGACGACGAAGACCCAGATGGCGACCTCGAAGAACCCGAAGAGCCAGGCCAGCGTGCGGTGGCCCCCGACGACGGCGACGGTCCGCATCGTGCCGAGGGAGACGTCCCCGATCCGGGCCAGGATGATCAGTGCGCAGCCGCCGGCAATGGTCCAGTTCATGGTCGCTCCCGGGTCGGCCGCGGCGACGCCCCGACGGGCGTTGCGGGCGGGCCGAGCGTGGGCGGGTG
>DASRXL010000167.1:0-9812 GCA_035654175.1 Phycisphaerales bacterium | reverse complement strand
CCCGCGTGGTGCTTGGGGCGATCTTTCTCTACGCGACGCTGGGAGCGAGCGCCGCCTTGATCGGCTGGCTGGTCGTCCGGTATGACCTGTACGAGCGCGAACCCATAGGCCTGCTCGGGATCGCCACCGGGCTCGGGGCCGCGGCGATGTTCGGCGTGGGACAGCTCCAGCTTGCGGTGATCCGCGCGTGTCACGGCGCCGGCGAGCGGCTCGGGAACGTGGAGCTGGCGCTCCTGGCCGGGACCTCCGAGGAGCTGGCGAAGCTCGCCGTGGTGGCGCTCGCTGCGGTCTGGTTCCGGCGCGCGTTCAACGAGCCGATCGACGGGCTGATCTATGGGTCGTTCGCGGGGCTCGGGGCGGCGGTCGAGGAGTCGATCGCGGTGCTCAGCGACGCGATGCCCCTCGCGGTGCTGCCCGCGCAGGAGCCGGTGCGTCTCGCCGGACATCTCGTGATGGGCGGGATCGGCGGCTTCGGCGTGGGATTCGCGGCGGTCGGGGCGCGCCGGGCGATCCTCGGGGCGGCGGCCTGCCTGGTGGGCGCCATGGCGCTGCACACGCTGTGGGATATCGTCGCCTTCGGCGCCGCGGACGCCTACCGCGCCGCCGGGCGCACGCACCCGTGGCACACGGCGGCGGCGATCGCCCTGATGCTCGGCGGGATGGTGGTGTACCGGTCCATGGTGACGATGGGCGGGAGGACTTTCGAAAGGATGAACGGTGGAGGATGAACCGGACGTCCGACGCGCCCGGCCCTCATCCTCTCATTCGCCTGGGATGTAGCTGATGGCGCCCTCGAAGGGGCTGCTCGCGGTAGCGTAGAGCTTCTTCTCGATGCGCCCGGCGAGGTAGCTCTGGCGTCCGGCTTCGCAGGCCTTGCGCATGGCGTGGGCCATCATGGCCGGGTCCTTGGCGTGGGCGATGGCGGTATTGAGGAGCACGCCGTCGGCGCCGAGCTCCATCGCGATGGAGACGTCGCTGGCGGCCCCTACGCCGGCATCGACGATCACCGGGTACTCGGGATCGCCCCGCTTGAGCGCCTCGAGGCAGAGGACGATGTTGCTGCGGTTGAGCACCCCCTGGCCGGAGCCGATGGGCGAGCCCGCGGGCATGACGCTCGCCGCGCCGGCGTCCTTGATGCGGGCGGCGGAGATCGGGTCGTCGCTCGTGTAGCACAGGACCTGGAATCCGTCGGCGACGAGCGTGCGCGTGGCCTCGAGCGTGCCGACCGGGTCGGGGAGGAGCGTCTTCTTGTCCCCGAGCACCTCCAGCTTCACCCAGGAGGCGCCGGGGTTGCCGAGCTGATCGAGCAGCTCGCGCCCGAGCCTCGCGACGCGGACGGCGTCGTCGGCGCTGAAGCAGCCGGCGGTGTTGGGCAGGATCGTGTACCGCGTTGTGTCGAGGAAGTCCAGGAGCGACTCGCCGCGCTCGTTGTACAGCCGCTCACGGCGGACGGCCACGGTAACGACCTCGCAGCCGGAGGCGTCGAGCGCGGCCTGCATGACGGGATAGTCGGCGTATTTGCCCGTGCCGACGAAGAGGCGGGAGGTGAACGTGCGTCCGGCGATCTGGAAGGGGAGGAGGCCGGGCTCGGTGTGGGTGGTGGGCATGGGGAAGGGTAGGGGGAGGGAGTGCTGAGTGCTGAGTGCTGAGTGCTGAGTGCTGGGTGCTGGGTGCTCAGGGGGGAGGACTGCGGGCGGCCTCGTAAACGTTTCGGGCATGCGGCACCCGACGCCGTGAACGCGTGCTCGGCTCGGGAACGCTTGATACCTTCGCCCCCCTGCGGGGGCTCTTGCATGCGGGGCGTGGGATCGACCCCGGGCTCACTCCGCCGCTCGGCGCGGGCTCCGATCCCCCGGGGCGAACGACAGCGCCCCTCCGGGGGCGTTCGGAAAGCGGGAAGTTCACGGCACGGCGCGGCACTCACGCCTCAGCACCCAGACTCCAGCACTCAGGCCTCAGCACTCAGCACTCAGCACTCAGCACTCAGCACCCAGCACTCACCACTCAGCCGCCGCCGACGAGCGTGACGAGCTCGACGGTGTCGCCGTCGCGGAGGGGCTGGCCGGCGTGCTGGCGCTTGGGGACGAGCGTCTTGTTGACCTCGGCGGCGCAGGCGGACTTGTCGAGGCCGAGCTCGGAGATGAGCTGCGCGAGGGTTGTCCCCTCGGGGAGATCGCGGGGCTCGGAGTTGACGGTGATGCGCATTGGAAACTGTAGAAGGGCCGGCGGGGCGGAGAGCTGCCGCACTCGTCAGCCGCTCAGAGCAGCGGCTGACGAGTGGCACCAAACGCCGTGAGCTTGTGCTCGAAAGCGGGGGAATGGTGGGCACCTTCGCCCCCATCCGGGGCTCTGCGGCGAGGGGCGGCGTGTACCCCGGGCTCACTCCGTCCGTCTTCGGCGGACTCCGATCGCCCGGGGCGAGCGACCGCGCCCCCGTTCGGGGGCGTTCGGACGTGGGAAGTTCACGGCGTTCGTGGCGCCCGCGGAGAGTGCGGAGGCTCGACGTCGTGGGTGCGGAAGCCGGTGAAGTATCCGACGTAGTGGAGGGCGAGGGCGGTGGCGACCTTGGCCTTCCCGAGGGGCTTGCCCGCGACGAGGACGATGGGGGTGCCGTGCTCGGCCCAGCCGCGGGTGAGCAGGTCGCGGTCCACCATCTCGTTCCAATCGGAGAGTCGGCCGGAGGTGGGCGGCTCGGCGCGGATGGCCGTGACGCCGCGGAGCAGGGCCATCCGGCGGGCGGCCTTGATGCTGGAGGTGTAGGCGACGATCGGGATGTTGAAGTTGTTCTCGCTGAGGTAGCGGGCGGCGCCGCCGGATTGCGACCAGCAGACGACAAGCTCGGCGCCGATATCGTTGGCCACGTGCCAGGCGCCGTGGGCGAGCGCGGCGGTGCGGTAGCGCTCCTCCTGGAGCTCTTTGGGGGCGCTCGGCTCGGCGGGCAGCGCGGCGAGGTGCTCCTCCGCCGCGTGGGCGATGCGGCGCATGGTCTCGACGACGAGGACGGGGTGCTTGCCGGTCGCGGTCTCGGCGCTGAGCATGAGGCAGCCGGCGCCCTCGAGCACCGCGTTGGCGACGTCCGTTGCTTCGGCGCGGGTGGGGCTGGAGCTCTCGATCATGGATTCGAGCATCTGGGTGGCGACGATGCACGGCTTGCCCCACGCCGAGCATCGCTCGACGATGGTCTTCTGCGCCAGCGGCACGCGGGCGATATCCATCTCGACCCCGAGATCGCCGCGGGCGACCATGATCGCGTCGGCGGCCTGCACGATGGATTCGATGTTTTCGAGGGCTTGCGGCTTCTCGATCTTCGCGATGACGGGGATGGTCGAGCCGAGCCCGTCCTCGGTCTCGGCGGGGTCGAGCGGGCACATGCCGGCGAGGCGGCTCTTGAGCTCCTGCACCTCCTCCGCGCAGCGCACGAAGGAGAGCGCGAGCAGGTCGACGCCGTGCTCGACAGCCCACTCGACGCACTCCCAGTCCCGCTCGGTGATCGCGGGGGCCGAGAGGTTCGAATCCGGGAGGTTTATGCCCTTGCGCGTGGTGACGAGGCCGCCGGCGGTGACGCGGCAGAGCAGCTCGGCGCGGCCCTCGTCTCGCTCGATGGCGAGCATGCGCACCAGGCCGTCGTTGATGAGCACACGGTGCCCGGGCGCGACCTCGCGCACGAGGGGCTCGTACTCGAACGGGAGGACGACCATGCGCTCGCCCGTCCGGCGATCGGCCTCGGTGACCGCCTCGGAGAGCCCGAGGCGGAGCATGACCTCGGCGCCCGTCTGGAGCTCGATGCCCGGGGCCGGCACCTTGCCAACACGGATCTTGGGGCCCTGGAGGTCGCCGATGACCGCCAGCGGCCGGCGGAGCTGCTTGGCCACGGCGCGCACGGTCTGCAGCCGTCGGGCGTGCTCGTCCAGCGCCCCGTGCGAGAAATTCAGGCGGAAGAGGCTGACCCCCGCCTCCACGAGCTTGGTCACCATCTCCGGCGATTCGCTCGCCGGGCCGAGCGTCGCCAGGAATTTGGTGAGCGTGGGGCGCTCGGCACGGACTGGGAGGTCGGCGGGGTGCATGGGAGTGCTGAGTGCTGAGTGCGGAGTGCTGGGCGCTGAGTGCTGGGTGCGGAGTGCTGAGTGCGGGGTGGTGGGTGCTGGGGGGTCGGGCTTGGTCAGTCGGCGTGCGCGGGGGCCGCCGCGGCGGGGGCGACCGGGTTTCTGAGGAGCTCGGTGATGCGGCGGTAGTTCTCGGCGAAGCAGCGCGAGTAGACGATGGCCAGTCGCGACTGGACGGCGGGTTCACGCCAGACGGCGCGGATCGCGCCGTAGTTCTCGGGCGTGAAGGGGAGCTTTGCGTCGGAGGGCAGGCGCGGCTCGGCGTCTCCGAAGAGCTCTGCCCAGTGGCGGTCCAGCTGCTCCGTGCCGGGGAACGCGTAGAAAAGCGTCTCCGCCTCGGCGATGAGCGGCGCCGGCAGGGCGCGCGTCCGGGCGTCGCGCAGGGCCCGCCAGGCCTCGCCGATGTCGTCGTGGGTATCGACGGCGAACGCTCCCATCATGATGCCGATCGCGGAGCGCCACCCGGCGGGCGCGGCGTCCGAGACGATCTGATAGGGGTCCACCTTGTCGATCAGGTGCGCGGCGAAGCGGGCGTAGAAGTCGCGCCGGATCGGCATCCGGCGCAGCTCGAAGCGGCGCGGGCCGAGGAGAGCGCCGGACGCGTCGGGCGGGTTGCCCGCGCCCGTCTCGGTGGACGTCGCGTGGAAACCCCACAGGGCCTGGCCCTCGTCGGAGAGGCAGAACTCGACGAACTGCCGGGCGAGCTCGGGATTGGGCCCGGCGCGGAGGATGGAGACCGGGTCGGCATCGATCGAGACCTCGCCGGGTGGATCGACGTAGCCGACGCGGGCGGTCTCGGGGGTCTCGCCCTCGCGCATGACGACCTGGGACTGGGTGCGTCCGTAGAAGTCGATGGCGAGCCCGGCGGCGGCCTCGCCCTGGGAGACGTCGATCGGCGCCTTGCTGGAGGAGTTGGTGAAGTACCGCGTGTTGCCGGAGATCGCCCGGAGGACGCGCCAGCCGCGGTCCCAGCCGTAGGCGGAGAGGATGGCGTCGATGGTGGTGGTGACGGATCCGGACTGGCGGGGGTCGGCGAGCGCGACCCAGCCGGCAAGGCGCGGATCGGCGAGGTCTTCGAAGCTCGCGAGGTCGTCGCGCCCGAGAAGCTCGCGCGTCAGGTCGCGGTTGTAGACGATGCCGAAGCCGGAGAGGGCGGTGCCGATCCAGTGCTGGTCGGGGTCGTAGAGCGTGCCGGCCCCGATGGAATTGTCGCCGAACCACGCGTCGAGCCGCGGCTGCTCGAAACCGGCGGGGACAGACATGGGGACCGCGACATCGCGCGGCGGCGCGCGACCGTCGTCGATTCGGAGCGTCACGCCGGTCTTGAGGCGGCCGTGGTCGAACGTGCCGCCGCCGAACATGACGTCCACGTCGATCGACCCTGGCTCCATGATGACTTCGCCGGTGTCGGACAAGGTGTATTTGCCCGCGGCGAGGGCGGCGTTGTAGCGGGCTTGGAGGGCGCGGATGATCTCGCTCGTGCCGCCGATAGAGCGGAAGTCCAGGCGAGCGCCCTCGCCGTGCTCGCGCCGGCGCCATTCGTCGAAGGCGCGGGCGAACTCCTCGCGGATCTGCGGCACGTGTGGCGTAACGATGATGAGGGCCGGGAGGCCCGCGTCGGTCGGGGCGCGGGACTCGCGCGTGCATCGGCTCATGGCCATCGGCAGACCGAGGACGAGGAGGAAGGCAAGGGCGATGAGCCAGCGGGCCATGGGGGATTGTAGAGGAGTCTTGAGTCTTGGGTCTTGAGTCTTGAGTCTTGAGTCTTGAGTCTGGAGTCGTGGGGCTTGAGTCTGGGATCTTGAGCGGGTAGGCGCATTGCGGGTGTTGGAGCGGGTCAGGGCGTGACACCAAGCCTCCGAGAGACGCTGCGCGCCCCACAAGCCGCAAGCCTCACTCAAGACTCAAGACCCAAGACTCAAGACTCAAGACCCATACCCTTCCCCCATGAGCGAGCACAGTGTGGCAGTCGTCACGGGGGCGGGGTCGGGGATCGGTCGTGCGACGGCGGTGATGCTGGGTGAGCGCGGGTACGCGGTCGTGCTGGTGGGACGCGGGCGCGAGGCGCTCCGGGAGACCGCCGAGCTGGTGGACAGCGAGACGATGGTGCTCGCGGCGGACATCGGGCTGGAGGACAGTGCGGAAGCCGTCGTTTCGGGCACGCTGGACGCGTTCGGCCGGATCGACGCCCTGATCAACAACGCGGCGATGGCGCCCATGGCCCCCTTGGCGGATTCGGGCTGGGCGCAGCTCGCGGCGTTGTACCGCGTGAACGCGATCGGTCCCACGGCGCTGATCGCGCGGGCGTGGCCGGCGATGGCCGGGCAGCACCGGGCGGCCGGGACGATCGCGCGCATTGTGAACGTCTCCTCCATGTCGGCCATCGATCCCTTCCCGGGCCTGAGCAGCTACGGGGCGACGAAGGGAGCGCTCAACGTGCTGACGCGCGGGTGCGCCAACGAGGGGCGGGAGGCCGGGATCAGGGCGTTCGCGGTGGCGCCGGGCTCGGTGGAGACGGCGATGCTGCGCGCCATCGCGGGCGAGGACCTTGTCCCCCGCACGGCCACCCTGACACCGGAGCAGGTCGCGGGCGTGATCGTCGCGTGCGCGGCGGGGGAGAGGGATGAGGAGAACGGGGCGGTGATCGTGGTGCCGAGCGCATGAGCGGACGCAAGACGAAGGAAGGGTGACCGCGATCCTCCCACCCACTCACCCTCGTCACTCTCACGGCGGCGGTTGGGTGGGGACTTCCGGTTCCTGCGCCGCCTCCGCGGCGATCTGCTGCTCCCGCTGGGGCTGGCGTGGGCGGGGCTCGGTGAGGTCCACGCGGGTATGGGGCAGGCACTCGGGGTACTCGCGCTGGATGAACGAGATGAGTTTCTCGCGGACTTCGCAGCAGAGGTCGAACTGCTTGGAGCCGTCGGGCGCGCTGACGAGGGCGCGGAGCTGGAGCGTGTCGGGGCGGGCGTCGGTGACGACGAGGGTGGCGAGCCGGCCGTCCCAGTGGGGCGAGGCGCTCACGACGCGGTCGAGCTCGTCGCGGAGGGGCTGGATGGGGAGCGAGTAGTCGGCGTGGAGGAAGACTGTCCCGAGGATCTGCGACGTCTCGCGCGTCCAGTTCGTGAAGGGCTGGTCGATGATGCGGGTGAAGGGCACGATCATGCGGCGCTCGTCCCAGATCTTGACGACGACGTAGGTGGTGGTGATCTCCTCGACGCGCCCGAACTCGCCGTCGATCACCACGACGTCGTCGAGGTGGACGTGGCCGGCGAAGGCGATCTGGAGCCCGGCGAGGAAGTTGCCGAGGACCTTCTGGGCGGCAAAGCCGATGATGATGCCGGCGATGCCGGCGGAGGCGAGGATCGAGGCGCCGAGCTGACGGATCGCGGGGAAGGTGGTGAGCGCGACGCCGACGCCGACGACGGCGAGCACGATCGCGGCGATGCGGACCAGCACGCGGAGCTGCGTGTGCACGCGCCGAGCCCGGAGGTTGTCCGCGACGCCGACGTTGTACCGGGCCGTCACGAGCTCGCCGCCCGCGCGGACGAGCTGGATCGCCAGCCACGTGAACGCGATGATGAGGACGAGCGAGAGGCCGTGGCGCACCGGCTGGAGCACGCCGGGCGGGAGATCCATCGCCGGGAGGGCGAACTGCACGGCCAACGCCGGCAGCACGACGCGCGACGGGCCACGGAGCTTCTCGACCAGGATCTCGTCGGCGTCGAAGGGCGTCCGCTTCGCGGCCTTGGAGGCGATGAAGAAGACGACGGCATGGAGGACGAGGGCCCCCAGGGCGACGCCGATGAGCATGGCGACGACCACCAGGGCCCAGGTCGCGCCGTTGCCGGCCGCCTCTGGCGGGAGGATCGCCCCGATCGCGGCGCGGTCGTGGGGCTGCGCGGGCGGTGTCCGGACCATGGTGGAGTCTAGTGGCGGGGTGCGGGCGGGTTCGGGGCTCGGGGGCGGGTTTGCGGCCTAAACTGGGCCTCGGGCGGGTCCCGTCGCGCACCGCCGGTGAAAGGGAGCACGGATATGTCGAATCAGCCTGTGATCGTGGCTGCGAAGCGGACGCCGATCGGGAAGTTTCTCGGGGGATTCAGCCGCGTGCCCTCGCCGCAGCTGGGGGCGCACGTGGTGTCGGCGATCCTGGCCGAGCAGCCGGCGATCAAGGGGGCGGTCGACGAGTGCGTGATGGGGTGCGTGCTGCAGGCGGGGCTGGGGCAGAACCCGGCGCGGCAGGTGGGTCTCAAGGCCGGGCTGCCAACGACGCTCTCCGCGAAGACGATCAACAAGGTGTGCGGATCGGGGCTCGAGGCGGTGATCATGGCGGCGCAGAGCATCAAGGCGGGGGACAACCGGTGCGTGATCGCGGGGGGCATCGAGAACATGACGATGGCCCCCCACTTCGCGGCGCTGCGCGAGGGCGTGAAGTTCGGCGACGCGACCTTCAAGGATCACATGCAATTCGACGGGTTGACGTGCGCCTTCGAGGGGTGGGCGATGGGGTGCGCGGCGGACTGGATCGCGGAGAAGCACTGCGTGAGCCGCGAGGAGCAGGACCGGTTCGCGGCGCAGAGCCACCAGCGCGCGGCGAAGGCGACCAGCGAGGGCTGGTTCAAAAGCGAGATCGTCGCGCTGACCGGCGAGCAGGTGGGGAACAAGAAGTCGCCGGGGCCGGAGGGCGGGGTGTCGGCGGACGAGGGGATCCGGGCGGACTCGACGGGCGCGGGGCTGGGCAAGCTGCGCCCGGCGTTCGGCAAGGAGGGGACGGTGACCGCCGGCAACGCGAGCCAGATCTCCGACGGGGCCGCGGCGGTCGTCGTGATGAGCGAGTCGCGGGCGAAGGAGCTCGGCCTCAAGCCGCTGGCGCGGATCGCGAGCTACTCGACGAGCGGGGTGGACCCCAAGGACATCTTCGAGGCGCCGATCGCCGGGGTGCGGCAGGCGGCGGAGAAGGCGGGGATCGGGGTGGACGAGATCGACCTCTTCGAGCTGAACGAGGCGTTCGCGGCGCAGGTGCTGTGCAACATCAAGGCGCTGGAGATCCCCGAGAACAAGGTGAATGTCGCGGGCGGCGGCGTGGCGCTGGGGCACCCGATCGGTGCGAGCGGGGCGCGGGTGCTGGTGACGCTGCTGCACCAGATGCAGCGCGTGGGGGCGAAGCGGGGGCTGGCGGGGCTGTGCCTGGGCGGGGGGAACAGCGTGGCGATGGTGGTCGAGATGTAACGCCGACCAACGGCTTGCACCGGTCGCTCGCCCACGGCGCTCGCGGTCTCCCCCGGACACGGGGCCGGGCCGTTGTGGTCGGCGGGTGCGCGCACGCCATCCTCCGGGGGGCTCTGCGGGTATCTTGCAGCTTCCGGCCACTCACCCACAGGAGGATCCCGTGCCGACGCCCAGGCTGCTCATTGTCGTCTCGATCGCGCTCGCCGTCGTCCCACTCGCGACGCGAGCTCGGGGCCAGCCCGGTGCGAGCGCGGCCGATCCCGAGCGCGCCGTGCTCATCACCGGCGCCAGCACGGGGATCGGGCGCGCGACGACCGAGCTGCTCGCGGCGAATGGCTTCTATGTCTACGCCGGCGCCCGGAGCGAGGAGGACATCGCCGAGCTGAGCGCGATCGAGAACGTGCGGGGCGTCCGGCTCGATGTCACGAAGCCCGAGGATATCGCGGCGGCGGTCGAGACGGTGCGGAGCGAGGGGCGCGGGCT
>DASRXL010000166.1:0-24927 GCA_035654175.1 Phycisphaerales bacterium | reverse complement strand
CAGCACTCAGCACTCAGCACTCAGCACTCAGCACTCAGCACTCAGCACTCAGCACTCAGCACTCAGCACTCAGCACTCAGCACTCAGCACTCAAGCCCCGCGCCTACTCCGGCATCGGCATCAGCAGCGGCACGACGACCTGGATGATGAGGTAGCTGGCCAGGCCGAGGAGGATCATGGAGACGATGATCTGGACCGTGAGCACGAGCACCTTTCGCCAGTATCCCTGGAAGTCGGGCACCCGCACGGCGCGGTAGACCATCGCGATGAAGAACGAGAGCGGCACCAGCAGCACGTACCACGACCCGTGCAGGTCGACAGGGTCCAGGAAGGGCCGCCACGCCAGCGTGAGCAGAGCGCATGACAGCATCATGCGCGCCTCCCGGAGCGCCGGCGCGACGGGAACGCGGCGTCGATGACCACGATGAGATTCAGCATCCCCGCGATCGTGCAGTAGAGCATGCCGATCTCGTTCATCTTTCCCAGGCTCTTGGAGAGCGGCGGCTGGGAGCCGGGCGCCCCCGGGACCAGCTGGCCGGTGCTCGGATCGCGCACCTCGTTGGGCCCGGGGCTGCGGAGCTCGTTCGTGCTCGGGTCGTATCCCTTGAGGCGGTGCTGGTGGATGTAGTCCGTCCCGAGGGCCACCGGCCCCACCAGGGCCTGGCCGAGGAACCACAGGCGGTCGTGGCGAGAGTCCACCACGTCCACGCCCCCGATGAGGAGCCCGCTGAAGAAGAGGCCGAGGATCCCTATCCCGACGAGCACGCCGCGCCGCCGCTCGCCCTGGAACCAGTGCCCCGCCCCGGGCAGGAGGAGGGCCAGAACGCCCCCGATCGGGTCGATGGCGGGCGGGTCCTGATAGCTGGGCGTTGTGCTCATGGAGGGTCGCCTGAGGCCAAATAGTCCGCCCCGGGCGAGGACGGGTCCGGCACGCGGGAGGTGGATATGCTCCGCGCCCCGATTGACAGGGCCGCGCGGCCTTGTAGTGTACCGCGGAATCGGGGTTGGGCGTCGGGCTCCCGGGGGTCCGGCGTTCCGAGACGAGAGGCTTCCCGGCGGCCCGTGGCCCGCAAGGTGGTCGGTTGAGGACCGAGCAGGAAGGTGCAAGATGGCTCTTGAGCAATCGCTTGACACGAAGCTGTCGCTGATGGGGCGCCCGGCGTGGGCCGATCTCGCCGGGGGAACTCTGGTCCTTGCCCAGGATGAGGACGAGGAGGAGTTTGAGGAATTTGACGACGTTGACGACGATGAGGACGAGGAGTTCGACGAGTTCGGCGACGACGAGGAGTACGAAGAGGATCTCGACGACGACTACGAGGACGACGACGAAGACCTTTGACGCCGGCCCACCGACGCGGCCGGCGCAGGAGCCCTCGCTATGCCACCCGCCGACCGCGACGACCATCCGGCAACCGACCCGCTCCCCCGGGGCGTGACCAAGGACCGCCGCTCGGGCGTGGACCGGCGCGACCTGCAGGACGATGCCGGCGCGGCGGGCCTGGAGCGCAGGCGCGGGCCGGGCCGGCGCCTGAGCGACTTCGTGAAGGCGGCAGAAGAGGGGGAGATGACCAAGGAGCAGTTCCTGTTCCTGGTCGCGATCGACGCGTTCAAGAAGGCCAACGCGGTCGCGTACCCGAGCTGGACCGACGTGCTCGAGGTCGTGCGCCTGCTGGGCTATCGCAAGACCATGCCCTCGGAGATCGGCTTCCGCAACGCCGAAGACTGGCGCGAGCCCGCCGGCGCCGAGTCCGGCGTCCGGCCGCAACGCTGGCACGAGCGCTTCCGCCCCGGCGAGTTGGGCGACCGGCGCGACGCGGCGTGAGCGACGCCGGCCGATCTACTCCGGCAGTCTGAAGCGCATGCATACGTCGGACCCGACCACCGGGTAGCGGATGTGGCAGCGGTAGCCGCGGAACTCCGTCTCCGGGAAGCCGGTCAGCGCGCAGAGACTCCGGGCCATCGCGCCGTACTGGCGCATCTCGCCGGAGCCGGCGCCGGAGAGACCCCGGCCCAGCGGCATGATCGACTCGAGCAGGTCGAGGCGGTCGTAGTAGTCGGCGTCGCGCGAGCGGCTCTGGCCGGAGATCATGCGCCGCGAGATCCACAGCTCCGGCTGCACGCCGTTCCAGAGCGATTCGTGGACGAAGACGTCGAACTGGAGCACGCGCGAGGGGCTGAACTCCATGGCGGAGATGGCCTCCCAGGCGTAGTCGCCGTGGCGGCGCCGGTAGCCGGAGCGCCTGGCGATCTGGGCGAAGAAGAAGGCGACCTCCTCGCCGAGGCCGCACCCGTCGCCCTCGAGCATGTAGTGCACGCCGCCGGGGACGGGGCGGACCTCGAAGCGGGGGGTGGGGTTGGAGCAGTAGTCGCTGAGCAGGGTCTTGCCCGCCTCGGTGACGCGACCGCCCTCGGCGGTCTCGATGATGGGCGGCGCGCCCGGGGGCGGGTTGGTGAGCGCCTGGCCGACGCAGAAGCTCGCGCGCGGGTTGAGGCGGCGGAAGCCGGCGAAGCCGTGCGCGAGCACCTCGTCGAACCAGTCGGGGTCGGCGCTGGGGAAGCAGAAGTTAGTCACGATGTGGGCGCGGGCCTCGCACCCGATGAGCCGGCTCATGGCGCTGAAGACCGCCTGCTTACCCTTGAGCTCGGCCGAGCGGCGGGCGTCGGGCACGAATCCCGTGAGGATCGCTTCGAGGGCGCCGCGGCCGCCGACCTCGCGCCGCGTGAACTCGTCGAATCCCGCCAGGACCGACTCGGCCCGCCGGATGCCCTCCCGCTCCACCCCCGCGCGGGCCAGGGCGCGGAGGATGAGCTCGAGCCCCTGGGTGCCGGGCATGAGGCTGGCGGCGTGGAGCGGGTCGTCCGTGCGCAGTGCCCGGAGCAGGCGGCCGGCGAGGGTCTTATCGATGCGGAGCTGCCGCGAGAGGTCGGTGGGGGAGACCGCGGCCGGGTCGGCCAGGGGCGCGACCGCCGAGGCCATCGCCTCTGTGAGCCGGGAGCATTGATCCCGGAGGCGAGACTCCAGGGTGCCGGTGTTCGGGGGCGTGGGGGGAGATTCGGGCATGGATGTCGGGCATGGTACTGGATTTGCGCGGGGGGCGGCGCGCGTGCCCGAGAGTAGCCCGAAGAAATCTCAGATTCTGCATGGATCGTCTTGACCGAGCGGCGGGATTGTGGCATGCTGGATCCAAGTGCCGCGGGACGTGGGGGTTGTTCCGCCGGTCAAACAGGGAGATCCATCATGGCAGCGAGAGTGAAGGAGGCCCGCGCCGCGGGTCGGTGGTGTTCCGCTCTGGTCGGGCTGGCGGCGGTGTCGGGCCTTGCGGCGTCGGCGTGCGCGGGCGAGCCGCCGCTGTTCACCGCGACCCTGATCCCCCAACTCGACGGCGGCGACCCGCCGATCACCGACGCGTTCGCGATCAACGACGGGGGCGTGGTGACGGGATCGTTCGGGTTCCCCTCCGTGGGGTTCAACTGGTCGCAGGGGGGCGGGGCGCAGACGTTCTCGAGCCTGTACGGCTTCGGCAATTCGGCGGGCATCGACATCAACAACAGCGGCCAGGTCGTCGGTTGGGTCCAGGCCGGCGGGGCGCCCCAGGCATTCATCGGGAACCCAGACGGCAGCTTCACGGCGCTCCCGCGCCTCATCGATGACCCGCGGGTCGAGGCGGGGGCGACCGGCGTGAACGACCACGGGTTCGTGGTCGGCTACGGGGCGATCGAGCCCAATGGCGGGTTCGGCGCGGACACGCACGCGGTGGCGTGGCGCGACGGATCGATCATCGACATGGGGACGCTCGGCGGCTTCGTGACGGCGGCGACGGCGGTGAACAACGCCGGCGTGGCCGTGGGCTACGGCAACGAGGCGAACGTGCAGCAGGTGCGCGCCTTCCGCTGGACCGAGGGCGGCGGCATGGAGCCGCTCGAGCGGTACGACGAGGGCTTCGTCGCGATGGCGTGGGACGTCAACGACGCGGGGCTGATCACCGGCGCGGCGGAGGGGCTCTTTCACGGCGAGTACGGGCGGGCGCCCGCGTACTGGGGGCCGGACGGGTCGCTGGTCACGATCCCCTTCCACTTCGACCCGGCGCAGGGGATCCCGAGCGCCGCGGACATCTACGCCGTCAACGAGTCGATGCAGATGGTGGGCCAGGAGCTCGATCCGGTCGCGTTCGCGCTGCACGCGATGTACTGGCACGAGGGCGAGTCGTACGTGCTGAGCGACTACGTGGTCGATCTGCCGGCGGGCCTGCGCTTCGACAGCGCCGTGGACATCAACGAGGACGGGCAGATCCTGGTGCGGGCGTTCGACACGGTGAACATCCAGTTCGTGTCCGTGCTGCTTACGCCGGTCCCGGCGCCGGGAGCGGGGCTGGTGCTCGGCGCCGGCCTTCTCGCGGCCGCTCGGCGGCGGAGGTAGGCCTCGGGAGGCAGTTTTCACCACAGAGGCACAGAGGGCACAGAGCATAAAGGCATTTTGACCACAGATGAACACAGATGAACACAGATAAGAAAGGCAGCGGTCCTATTGTCTCTATCTGTGTTCATCTGTGTTCATCTGTGGTTATTCTTTGGCCCTCCCTGTGTCCTCTGTGCCTCTGTGGTGAACAGCCTGTCACTGGGCTGGCAGGACCTCGAGCGTGGTCTCGGTCTCGAGGTCGTCGCCGAGCTTAATGGTGACGGTGTACTCGCCGGGCGCGACGAAGTCGGGGCCGGTGGCGGGGTTGACGATGCGGGTCTTGGGATCGGCTTGCAGATCCCAGACGACGCGGTGGACGCCGGCGCGCCCGGGGCCGGCGAGCTCGCGGATGGTCTTGCCGTCGGCGTCGGCGATGGTGATCGTCGCGTCGTCGTAGTGGTCGTCGGCGACCGAGTAGGTGATCTTCGCGCCCATCGCCGGGTTCGGCGCGGTGTAGAAGTTGTCGCCGTAGAAGCCGTCATACCAGAAGGTGCGCCACGGGCGCGCGGGGCGCGGCTCGAAGGCGTGGAGCTCTTCGCCGAGCGCCTCGGGCGTGCACTGGCCGAAGAATGACGCGTCATCCAGGATGTAGATCGAGCGGCCGTGGGTGCCGAGGATGAGGTCCAACGTCTCGGGGTGCTGGAGGATGTCGTCCACGGGGACGTGCGGGAGCATGGGGCCGCGGTCGTCGTCGTCGTCGGGGATGCCGGCGAGGCTGAGCCAATGGGCTCCTCGATCCAGCGTCACAAAGACGCCGCGTTCGGCGCCGCAGTAGAGGACGTTCTTGTTCTGCCGGTCCTCGCGCACGACCTTCGCGCAGCCGCCCTCGGGCGCGGGGGGCAGGTCGCCGGTGATGTCGGTCCAGGTCGCCCCGGCATCCTCGGTCATGAGGATGGTGGGCCCGTACTCGCCGGAGCGGTGGCCATCGACGGCGACGTAGGCGGTTCCGGCGTCGAAGCGCGAGGGTTCGATGCGGGCGATGTAGCGGCCGGCGACGGCCTCGGGCGTGACGTCGGTCCAGTTGGCGCCGTCGTCGGTCGTGAGATGGATGAGGCCGTCGTCGGTGCCGGCCCACAGCGTGCCTTGTGCGAGCTCGCTCTCGGCGAGGGAGACGACGGTGCCGTGGGTCTCGGCCTCGGAGCCGACGGTGGTGACCTTCTCGAGGACCTTGGTCGAAAGGTCGGGGCTGATGCATTGCCAGCGCTCGCCGCGCTCGGTGAGCTTGAAGACGCAATTGCCCCCCAGGTAGAGCGTGGTGTGGTCGTGGGGGGAGATGAAGAAGGGCGAGTTCCAGTTGAAGCGGTGGGCCTGCTGGCCCTCCTTGGGCGAGGGGCGGAGCTGGAGCGTCTCGCCGGTGTCGAGGTCGGTGCGGACGAGGTAGCCGCCCTGGCTCTCGGAGTAGAAGAAGTCGTGCTCGCCGCGCGGGTGGCCGAGCTCGAAGGCGGCGTGGAAGCCGTCGCCCCCGGAGATGAAGCGCCAGTCGCCGGTGGTGATGCCCACGCTGCTGCTGCCCATGAAGTTGTCGGGGCCCGTCTCCCACATGGTGCGGTTCGCGCCCATCCAGGTGCCGTTGTCCTGCAGGCCGCCCGCGATGCGGTAGGGGTCGCCGAGATCGGCGGCGAGGTTGTAGAACTGGCCCGCGGCGACCGTGTTCATGAACTGCCAGGTGGCGCCCTTGTCGAACGACTGGTACGCGCCGCCGTCGGAGCCCATGAGCAGGTGCGAGGGATCGTCGGGATCGATCGCGAAGGCGTGGATATCCACGTGCGGCTTGGTGTTGGCGTTGCTCGTGAACGTGCGCCCGCCGTCGTCGGAGATCAGGAGCGCCCAGCCGGGGAGATAGACGCGGCCGGGGTCCTCGGGATCGATCGCGATGCGGGAGAAGTAGAAGGCGCGGGGGGTGAGGGGGCTGACCCGCTCCCAGGAGTCGCCGCCGTTCTCGGTGCGGAAGACGCCGCCGGAGCGGCTGAAGTCGTCGAATGGCTCGGCGCCCCAGCCGCCCTCGTCGCTGGCGACCATGGCGACGAGGATGCGCGGATCGGCCTCGTGGATCGCGAGACCGATACGCTCGGTGCGGGCGGGGAGGCCGTTGGTCAGCTTCGTCCAGGTCGCGCCGGCGTCGGTCGATTTGAAGATGCCGCCGACGTCGCTCCCGCTCTCGTAGGCCCACGCGCGCCGGGTGCGGGTATACATCGCGGCGTAGATGGTGTCGGGGTTCGAGGGGTCGAGGAGCACGTCGCAGCAGCCGGTGGTGTCGTCGACCTGGAGGACGGGCTGCCAGGTCTCGCCGCCGTCGGCGGTCTTGTAGAGGCCGCGGTCGGGGCTGGCATTCCAGAGCGGACCCATCGCGGCGACGTAGCACACGTCGGGGTTGCGTGGATCGGCGGCGATCTGCGGGATGTTGTGCGTCGCTTCAAGGCCCTTGTGCTCGAACTCGCCGCCGCCGTCGGTCGAGCGGTAGACGCCGTGACCCCAGGAGGAGCTGTTGCGGTTGTTGCCCTCGCCGGTGCCGACCCAGACGATCTTGGCCTTGCCCTTGTCGGCTTCGGCCTTCTCAAAGGCTTCGGGGTCTTTGGCCTTCTGCTCCTCGCGGTCCTTGTCGCGCTTGGCGCGCTCCTCGTCGGTGAGCTCGGCCTCTTCGGCGGCCCAGCCGGGCCAGTCGGCGGGGGCGTCGGCGACGGCGACGGCGCCGATCGAGGTGGTGATCTCCTTGTCGAAGACTGGTGAGAGCGTGATGCCGCGGTTGGTCGTCTTGAAGAGGCCGCCGGTGGCGAAGCCGACATAGAAGGTCTTGGAGTCGCCGGGGGCGAATGTCATGTCGGCGACGCGCCCGCCCATGTTGGCGGGACCGATGGGGCGCCAGGAGAAGGCGCGGAGGTCGGTGCGGGTGAGCGCGGGGGATTCAGCCTGACCAGCGGAGAGATTCACCACGGAGAGCACGGAGGGCGCGGAGTTGGAGGCGGGATCGGATGCGCCGAGGAGTGACGCGGTTGACGGGATGGACGGCGTGGACGCGGTGGAGGCGCAGCCGCCGGCGAGCGTGAGGAGCGGGGCGAGGGAGAGGGCGCGGCGCGGGTGGGGCATGTGGGTGTCTCCTGGGACGGACATGGTACAGGGGGCGCGGCCCGGCGCGGGCGGCGCGCCCCGCCGGGGCGGCCCTGCGGGCTCCGGATCTCCATGCTTCCTCGCTCGCGTGCGATCATCACGGGAGCCGGCACGGAGGAGACGAGAAGGAGAAGATGTGGGAGCCGGTCCGGAGGAGCGGGGCACCCGGGGACCGGAGCGTGCGCTCGGGGTTGGTCGAGGCGGGGGAGATCAGCGCTCGGCGAGGGCGGCTTGGAGCTCGGCGAGCACGTGTCCGGGGGCGCTCTCCGGATCCACGAAGGTGAGGTAGTCGTCGATGATCTCCTGGAGGGCGGCCTGGACCTCCGGTTCGCCGGAGCGGGCGAGGGCGAGGAGCTTGCCGCGGTAAACGGGCAGGAGCTGGGGATCGTCGAGGATCGCCCACCAGCAGTCGCGCCCGTTCCAGGGGCCGGGCGGGACGTGCCGGCCGAGCTTGGAATCGGGGACGCCGAGTGGGTATTCGAAGGCGCCGCGGTCGCTCGCGATGGGAAGAAGGCGTTCGGCGCCGTTGGGGCTCGGGACGGCGAGGCTGATGGTGCTCGTGATGTCGTAGGCGGCGAAGAAGCGTCCGCCGCGGCGGATGACCTTGGGCTCGGCGGCCTCGAGGGTCTGGTGGAAGCGGGAGCTGGAGAAGGCGCGCGGCATGACGGCCTGCTCGGGCACGAGGCGGTCGGCGCGGACGCGATACCAGGCGTCGCGCTTGATAAAGTAGGAGCCGTCTCCGGACGCGCCGCCGTCGGCGCGCACGACGAGCCACCGCTGTCCATCGTCGCTCGTCACCGCGCTGAACTGCGGCGGGTGGAGGACGGTGTTCGAGAGGTCCATCATGCCGAGAAAGCGCCAACCGTCTCCGCGGCGGAGCAGCATGAACGCTTCGTAGTGGGTGGCGCATCCCGCCCTCTCCCAGTACCGGTTGTGTACGCTCAGGATGCAGTCGGGCTCCGCGTCGTGGTCGATGTGCTGCTCGATGCTTTCTACGCGCATGGCGTCTTGCAGCGACTCGTCGGCGTCGAACAGGCTGGTGCGGCGCACGCCGAGCCGGCGGTGCAGCGCGATCAGCTCGTTGACCGATTTGCCGTCGAGGGCGTGGATAATCGCGCCGGGCGAGATGGGCATGGCCGCGATCACCGCGGCCCGGGCGGCGTGGCCGTCACGTCGGCGAGACCGAAGCTGGCGGTCGATCGCCGCGGCATGGCCGATGCGCATCTCCTCGTCGAACTCCCGGGGCTGGGAGGGCGAGGCGAGGATGGCTTGACTGGCGACGGCGAGCTGCTCGTCGGACAGGAAGAATCGGGTGCGGTCGAGGCACAGCGCCGCCCAGAGGCGGAGCTTGGGATCGCCGTTCCCGAGCTCGCGGACGAGGGGTTCGCAAGCGCTCTCGGGATTCGGCGAGGAGCACATGATGAGCCACCACGCCATCGGGCGCGGTGGGAAGAGCCTGGCTCGCTCGATCGCGCCGGCGCACGATTCCGTGAGCAGACGCTGCTGCCACTTCGAGAGCTCGCGCCCCGTGCTCACCGACGGCGCCGCGCCCCACATGCCCAGGCGCAGCGCCAACTCCTCCGCGGCCCATCCGGTGTTGGTCGTGTGCGGGATGAGCAGGATGAGGGCGGTGTCCGGCAGCCACCGCTTCCATGCGCCGCCCGTTGAGTGTGGAAAGAGGACGCCGCCGGCGCCGGCCGCGAGCACCGGCATCGCGGCCAACGTCCGTCGCCAGCGGCGGCGGGAGCGTTGGAGACTGCGTTCGCGCCTGGCCTCGCGCCCGCACTCGGGGCAGCGGAGGCCGGCGGTTGCGGCCATGTCGTACCAGCAGCGGGGGCAGCGGCGGAGGGCGCCGGCCCGGCGCGCCGGGCGGGTGCGGAGCCGGTCGGCGAGCAAGGCCCAGTGGATCACACCAACGCCGGCGAGAGCGATGAGGGCGCCGGTGATGGTGATGACCCAGTCCCCGATGGGCATACGGAGTTGTACCGGGGAACGGGCGCGTGGGTGCGGGGGCGGTTCAGCGTTCGTTGAGGGCGGCGCGGAGAAGGGCGGACTCCTTTGTCTCGCCGACGACGGAGATCAGGGTCTCGAGTTGATCCAGCGTCGCACGGTCGCCGGTGCGGGCGAGGTCGAGGAGCCGCGGGAGGAGGGGCGGGAGGAGGTCCTCTTCGAGCGCGGTGATGAACCAATCTGGGCAGTCGCCGCCCCAGAAGCGGGCGCCGGTGGGAAGGCCGAATGCCCCGGGCGGGGCGTCGAGCGGGAAGCGGAACTCCTGCACGCGCTGGTCCAGAGCGAGGATTCGCGGGGCGCTCCCGCGGTCGGGCACGGTCAGCGCGATCCGCGCGGCCATCTGGTACACCGCGAAGTCGCGCCCGCGCGAGCGCACGACCGTCGGGTGCTGGCTGGCGAGCGTGCGCGCCAGGTAGCCCCCATCCTCTGAGGAGGCCGTCACGAGCTGCACGAGCCGCAGCCGGCCGTGTGCGACGCGGTACCACGCGTCGATCTGATCCGCGCGGCCGGAGAGGCCGTCCGTGTACCGAAGGCGCACCCAGCGGCGGCCGTCGCTCGCGACGACGCTGATCCCCGGTTGGGGCGCGGACCAGGGACCTTCGAGGCGTCCGATGCACCGCCAGGCGCCGGGTGTGCGCACAAAGCAGAGGCGGTCACGCACCTGGCCTTCGCCGTCGTCGATCTCCAGGATGCAATCCGGGAGCGCGTCGTCGTTGAGGTTGATGGCCAGCGCGGCGACGCGGCGGAAGGCGGCGTTCGGCCGTTCCGCGCCGGAGGGCGGCGGCGACCGGGAGAGTCCGAGCCGTTCGTACACGATGCGCTGCTCGTCGGGCGTGCAGTCGGCGAGCGCGCCGGCGATCTCGTGGGGTGAGAGCGCGAGCTCACGCGCGGCGGCGAGCCGGAGCTGGTGGCCGCCATCTGATCGGGCCGCGAGCGTCTCCCGGAGATCCTCGGTCAGCGCGTCGGTGAGCGCGAGATTCGCCCCGTTCGACGGCGTCTGGGGCGGGGGCAGCGATTCCAGCGATTGGATCAGCTCCAGAATCTGTGCGTCGGACAGCCGGTCGCGCGTCCAGGTCAGGTGGCGCAGCGCGCCGTAGCGGAGCTGTGCGGAGGGGGAGCGGAGCTGGCGGACCGCGATCTCCAGGGCGCGCTCCGGCTCGGCGGAGAGCCGCGTGAGGAAGCCCCACGCGGCGTATCTGCTGCCTGCCTTCGTCGGATCGGCGACGATGCGCAGCGACGCGTCGGTCAGCAGGCGGAGCTGCGGGCGCGAGAATCGGTTCGGGCTCTCGACGCGGGGCAGGTTCGCGTCGCCCCAGGCGCGGCGCGCGAACTCCTCGACGGCCCAGGCCGGTTCGGGCGCGAAGCGCATGGCCAGGAGCACGGCGGTGTCGGGCAGCCAGCGTTGCCAGCGGCCGTCGGCGGCGTGGGGCGCGGCGAGGAGCGCCCCGGCGAGGAGCAGGAGCGGGAGCGCCGCCGCGGCGCGGCGGTAGCGGCGGCGCGGGCGGGCGAGGGAGCGTTCACGCTTGGCGGTCCGGCCGCATTCGGGGCAGGTGAGGCCGTCGACGGCGGACACGTCGTACCAGCACTTAGGGCAGCGGCGGAGCGAGCCGCTCGCTCGGAGCGCGCGGGTGCGGATGTGGTCGGCGAAAAGCGCCCAGAAGACCAGCGCGAGTCCGGCGAGGGCGAGGATCGCGCCGGCGGCGGTGATGGCCTGGTCGGTGGGCATGCGGAGGTTGTACCGCGGGAGGGGCGGAGGGGTGCGGGGGCGCGGCGGCTTATGCTTGGCCCGGAGCTTCGACCCCGCATGAACGAGCCGTTCACAACCGGTCTGCTGGTGCTGGCGGTGGGCGTGCTGCTGGCGTTCAGCGCGATCTTCAGCCGGGCGATGGACCGGATCGGCGTGCCGATCGTGCTGCTGTTCCTGGTTCTGGGCATGCTGGCGGGGTCGGAGGGATTGGGGCGGATCCCGTTCGACAACTACGGGCTGGCGTACCGGCTGGGGACAGTGGCGCTGGTGCTGATCCTGTTCGACGGCGGGCTGAACACGCCGGTGGGGGCGGTGCGGCAGAGCTGGGCGCCGGCGTCGATCCTGGCCACGGTCGGCGTGGTGCTCACGGCGGGGCTGACGGCGCTGGGGGCGCGGGTGATGGGGATGGAGTGGACGCACGCGCTGCTCCTGGGCGCGATCGTGTCGTCCACCGACGCCGCGGCGGTATTCGCGGTGCTGCGGGGCAGCCGCCTGCGGCTGACACGGCGCGTGGGGACGACGCTGGAGCTGGAATCGGGGGCCAACGACCCGATGGCGGTGATCCTGACGGCGGCGGTGACCGAGGTGGCGTTGAGCGAGTCGGCGCCGGGCTGGGGGCTTGCGCTGCAGGTGCCGTGGCAGCTGGGGCTGGGGGGAGCGCTCGGGGTGATGTTCGGCGCGTGGGGCGGCGCGCTGCTGCGCCGGATGCGACTCTCGGCGACGGGGCTCTACCCGGTGCTGACGCTCGCGATCGCGTTCGTCTGCTTCGGCGCGACGACGGCGGCGGGCGGGAGCGGGTTTCTCGCGGTGTACGGCGCGGGGGTGATGCTGGGGCACGGGCGGCTGCCGTACCGCGGGGGGCTCGCGCGCGTGCACGACGCGATCGCGTGGCTGAGCCAGATCGGGATGTTCCTGATGCTGGGGATGCTGGTGTATCCGTCGGAGCTGCCGGCCGTGGCCGGGCGCGGGCTGGCGATCGGGATCTTCATGGCGGTGGTGGCGCGCCCGGTGGCGGTGATGCTGTGCCTGGCGCCCTTGCGCTACCCGCTCCGGGAGTCGGTCTACATCAGCTGGGTGGGGCTGCGCTGCGCGGTGCCGATCATCCTGGCGACGTATCCGGTGCTCCGCGGCGTGGACGGGGCGATGGAGGTGTTCAACACCGTCTTCTTCATCGTCGTGCTCAACGCGATCATCCCCGGGGCGACGATCCGCAAGCTCACCGACTGGCTGGGGCTCTCCGACTCGGGGGCGCCGGAGCCGATCGCGTCGATCGAGATCAATTCGACGCGCGAGCTGGACGGGGAGATCCTGCCGTTCTACATCGATCGTTCGCTGGCGGTGTGCGGGGCGCCGATCTCGGCGGTGAGGTTCCCCGAGGGGTGCTCGGCGGTGCTGGTGGTGCGCGACGGGCAGCCCATCGCGGCGCGGGGCGCGACGGTGCTGAGCGAGGGCGACCACGTGTACATCTTCTGCCGCGAGAGGGACAGGCCGTATGTGCAGCTGCTGTTTGGAGGGCCGCAGGGATAGGGGGAGGGGAGCGAGGCAGCGAGACAGCGAGGCAGCGAGACAGCGATCAGCGATAGAGGGAGACGGCGAGACAGGGAGGGGGCGTTGCACCTGTTTCGCTGTCTCGCTGATCGCTCCTTCTCGCTACTTCTTGTAATAATCCAGATTCAACTGCACGAACTTGTTCCATTCCTCCGGGAGGTCTTCCTCGGGGAAGATGGCCTTGACGGGGCATTCGTCCACGCACAGGCCGCAGTCGATGCAGGTGTCGGGGTCGATGAAGAGCTGGTCGGAAGTCTCGAACTCGGGCTCGTCCTTGGTGGGGTGGATGCAATCGACGGGGCAGACCTCGACGCAGGAGGTGTCCTTGGTCGCGATGCAGGGCTCGGCGATGATGTGCGGCATGGCGGGTCCGTCCTGACGCGGGCGCGTCGCCCGCGGGGAGTTCTCGTGTCGGCGCCTCCGGCGCGATGATACGCGCGCCGGCGCGGCGCTTCAGCGGCCGCGGGTGCGCACCCGCCCCTGCATGCGCTTGGGCGGCAGCTTGGTGGGCACGACGCCGCCGGGGAATTTCGCGGCGAGCGTCGCCTCGTCCTGCGCGACCTCGGAGGGGGCGTCGGTCGCGAAGCGGCTCTTGGCGGGCGCGGTCTCGGGGATGTCGAGCGGGGGCCTGCCGCCGGTGGGCTCGTCGCGCCAGCCGCCGGGGCGCGGGGCGTGCTCGAAGTCTGGGTAGTCGAGCTTGGGGATCTCGGCGTTGACGAGGTGCTCGATCTGCGTGAGCAGCTTGCCCTGGGCGCTCGTGACGAAGCTCCAGGCGACGCCCCTCATGCCGGCGCGGGCGGTGCGGCCGATGCGGTGCACGTAGAGGTCGGGGTCGTCGGGCAGGTCGTAGTTCACGACGTGGCTGATGCCGTCGACGTCGATGCCGCGGCTGGCGAGGTCGGAGGCGATGAGCACGGCGAGGCCGCCCTCCTTGAAGCGGCGCATGGTCGCGGTGCGTTGGCTCTGGCTGAGGTCGCCGTGCATGGCGTGGGCCTCGACGCCGTGCTGGCTCAGGTAGCGGGCGAGCTCGTCCACGGTGCGCTTGAGGCGGCAGAAGATGAGGGTGAGCGCGGGCTCCTCGTGCTGGAGCACGTGGAGGAGGAGGCGCTTCTTGTCCCAGGGCTCGACCGTGAGGTAGTGCTGCTCGACGAGGCTGGCGGTGAGCGAGCCGGCGCTGGTGACGATCTTCTCGGGATCGCGCATGTAGCGGCGGGCGAGGTCCTCGATCTCGGGGTTGAAGGTGGCGCTGACGACGATCGTCTGCCGGTCGTTGGGGCACTGGCGCAGGATGCGACGGATGTCGTCGCGGAAGCCGATGTCGAACATGCGGTCCACCTCGTCGAGCACGGCGAAGCGGATGTTCTTGAAGTGCAGGTGCCCGCGGTCCACCATGTCGAGCACGCGCCCGGGGGTGCCGACGATGATCTCGGGGTTGTTGCGGAGCTTGTCGACCTGCGTCATGATGCGCTGGCCGCCGTAGATGGTGACGGCGTGGGACGCGCAGTAGCGCCCCAGGTCGTTGATCTCCTCGGTGATCTGGATCGCCAGCTCGCGCGTGGGGGCGAGGATGACGGCCTGCATCGGGAGGCCGGGCTCGCAGAGGTGCAGGAGCGGCAGGCCGAACGCGGCGGTCTTGCCGGTGCCGGTCTTGGCCTGGCCGAGCACGTCGCGACCCTCGATGGCCGGAGGGATGAGCGAGGCCTGGATGTAGGTGGGCTGCTTGAAGCCCGCCTCGTCAAGGCCGCGGAGGATGTCCTCGCTCAGCCCCAGATCGTGGAAGGTGCGCTGCTGCTCGAAGACCTCGGCGTTGGAGACGTCGCCGGGTGCGCGCCGGACGCGGCGGCGGTCGCGGGGCTCGGGAGCGGCGTCCGCCTCGCCCGGGGCGCCTTCGGCGCGGGAGCGCCCGCGCCGGCGGCGGCGCTTCTTGCGCGGCCCGCCTTCGTCGCCCTCGGCGCGGGGCTCGCGCTCGGCGCGCGGGGCGCGCTCGGGGCGGGATTCATCGGAGGAGGGGGCGCCCGCTTCCGTCGCCTGGGCGGGGCCGCCCGCCGCGCCATCGGCCTCGCCGGGCTTGCGCCGGCGCCGGCGGCGACGCTTCTTTTTGGGCGCGTCGCCTGCGTCGCCTTCGGCGGGGGGTTGATTGGTCTCGGGGTGGGTTGACTGCGGTGAGATCTCTTCCGGGGCCATGCGAGTCTTTCTTCCGCCCCAGCCGCGGGGAGCTCGCCGGTCTTCCGGATGGCAGGCCCGGGGGCCGGGGTGCAACCGGCACGGGGGCTCGCCATCCGGCCCTCGCGGCGCGCCGTATGAGGCTGCGTGGGCGGAAACCTGGATAGCTCGACGGGACGGACGCCGCGGATCGGCGCCTTGGGCGGCCCCTCGAGGTGAACGGGGAAGTCTATGCGGTTGGTTGCGATGGCGTGCCGCGGGGCCGCGGATTGAGGCACGCGGGCGGAAATGGCGGACGGCGCGCCCGTTGCGGCGCGACGGCGGCGCCGTTCGGGAGCCCGGGGTCGCCGGCGTCGGGGACGGCACCCGCGGCCGTTCAGGGGCCGGCGCGGTGGCTTTCTTCCTTCTGAAGCTTCGTGCGCTCGATCAGCAGCACGTGCTTCATCATGGTGTTGACGGCGGTGCTCCCCGCGGCGGCCCAGCCGCGCCAGCCGTCGCGCCACGCTCCTTTGAGCACGATCTGCTTGAGGAAGGCGCCGGCGGGGCTGGTGGCGAGCTTCCAATAGCTGGAGCGGACGCCCATGTCGGCGAGGCTGCGGGCGCTGACCTCGGCGTGGCGGAGGTTGTTGGCGAGGTGGTCGCGCATGTCGGTGAAGGAGTCGTGGCGGAGCGTGCCGGGGAGATCCACGATGGCGGGCGGTCGGCCGGCGCGGGCGGGCTCCTGGGGCTGGCGGTCGGCGCGGTAGATCACCTCGAGCTTGTCGTGGGGGTCGATTCCGCCCCAGGCGGCGAGTCCAGCGGCGACGTCGGCGCGGCGGACCAGGCGGAGGCGCCACTCGGGCTGCCAGGTGTAGTTGAGGGGCCTGCCGGCGTACCACACCTTCCTGTTGATGCGGGCCCCGGCGACCTTGGGATCGTCGCGGGCGATGAAGTCGCGGATCGAGGAGGCGAGGTCGGGCTCGACGCTCTCGTCGGAGTCGATGGAGAGGATCCAGTCGCTGGCGGCGGCCCGGAGCGCCTGCTGCTTGGTGGCGATGTGGCCCTTCCACTCGACGCGCTCGACCCTGGCGCCCTCCCGCTCGAGCTGGGGGATGGTCGTATCGGTGGAGCCGGAGTCCAGGGCCACGATCTCGGTCGCCAGACCGGCCACGCTCCCGAGCGTGCGCCCGATGGTGGCCTCGTTGTTGCGGCAGACGATGACGACGGAGAGCGACATGGACCCCTGATGGTCGTCCGGGCGTCGGGGCGTGTCAAACCGCGCGGCGGGTACGATCCGGCCGGTGCTTACCCCACCTTCCCAAGGCTTGCGGGTGGTCGCCCGAGGCGCCCCCGGCGACTGGGCGGGGGCGTGCGCACGGGCGGCGGCGGGCGGGTGTGTGCTCAAGGATCATGCCGGGGGGACGGTGTGGCGGGCCACGGTTCTCGGACGGGAGTGCGTGCTTAAGTGCGTGCCGGTGCGGGGCCCGCGCCGCCGTATCCAATCTCTCCTGCGCATCTCTCCCGCGTGGCGGCACTGGCGGAATGCGTGCTGGCTGCGCGGGCGGGGGATCGCCGCGGGCGAACCGTTGGCGATCGTGGAGGGGCGCAGCGGGGCGGCGTCGGTCGAGTGCCTCGTGGTGGGGTACGTGAGCGGGGCGACGGTGCTGGCGCACGCGGCGGGGCGTGACCTCCCGCCCCGGGCCGAGCACCGCGTGGCGGAGGCGATCGCGATGGTTGCGTGCAGGCTCGCGCGCGAGGGACGAAAGAACCGAGACCCCAAGCCGTCAAATCTGGTCGTGATGCGGGCGGGAGAGCGTGCGGCGGAGCTGGCGGTGATCGACTGCGCCGACCTGCGCCGGTGCGCGCGGGAGAACGATGCGGCGATCGTGAGAGCACTGGCCGCCGCGGTGCTCGAGCCGATGGGCTGCGGGTGCGCGCCGCGGCTGGCGTTGCGGGCGAGGGCGGTGCGCGAGGCGGCGGGGCGGCTGGAGCCGGCGGACGTGCGCGCGGCGTTCCGGCGGCTTTGGCGGCGGATCGAGGCGGTGGTGGAGGCGCACGGGGACCCCACGCCACGGGACGATCCGCTCGCGTGAACGCGGGCGTACCGTGCCGCGGGGGTCATCGGGTTATCATCGGCTCTGACCGAAGCCGGAGCGGACAGCCGCGGAGACCCGCCGATATGCCGAGCGCACGACTGAATCCTCCCCCGCCCGCGGGGACCCTGGAGCACTTCCCGCGACTGGAGAAGATCGAGGACCACCCGCGCCGCTGGGAGTTTCCTTCCTATCTGGTGAACCCGGGGTGCCGCTGGCTGACGGCGCTGAAGGAGCTGTACGAGCACCCGATCTGCTTCCCGGCGTCGCTCAGCCCGGAGGCCGGGCTGCTGCTGCACAGCCTGGTGCGGAACACGCGCCCGCGGGTGCTGGTCGAGGTGGGGACGTTCTGCTCGGTGAGCACGCACTGGATCGCGTCGGCGCTGCTGGAGAACGGGTGCGAGCCGGGGAAGGACGCGGTGATCCACTGCTTCGACGACTTCGGGCCGATCCACAAGGGCCCGTGGCGCGACGCGGAACTGCTCGAGGGGCGGCTCGACTTCGTGAAGGAGCGGCTGGAGAGGGCGGGGCTGCTGGGGTTCGTGCGGTTTCACCCGGGGAACAGCGCGCCCAATATCGAGGCGGCGCGGGCGGAGCTGCGCGGCGCGGGGGGCGTCGATTTCGCGTTCATCGACGGGGACCACTCGGTGCCGGGGGCGGTTGCGGATTTCCTGGCGGTCGAGCCGACGCTGAACACGGGCGGGTACGCGGTGGTGCACGACACGTTCCCCGACCAGTGCGGCGGGCACGAGGGGCCGCGGTTCATCCTGGACCACGTGCGGACTGGGCGGGCGGGGCCGGCGGGCTCGTCGCTGATGTCGATGCTGATGCCGGGGACGAAGGCGCGTGCGGCGGCGGCGGCGGGCGCCTCGGCGCTGGCGGGACAGCCGCTCGGGGCCGGCGTGTATGACCGGATCGACCTGTACCTGGCCCCGTTGAACTATGGGCTGGGCGTGCTGCGGCGGTTGGGGTAGGGCGGGGTCATTCCCCGTAGCGCCACTCAACGCCGCGAGCTTGTGCTCGAACGCGGAGGAATGGTGGGCACCTTCGCCCCCCCACTCGGTGGCTCTGCGGTGCGCAGGATGCCCACCTCGGGCTCACTCCGTCCGCCTTCGGCGGACTCCGATCGCCCGGGGCGAGCGACAGCGCCCCCTTGGGGGCGTTCGGAAAGTGAGAAGTTCACGGCGATGAGTGGCACACGGGAACACCCTGGCGGACAAGCCGCCGGTGGCACGGCGGAGAGCGCCTTGCGCGGGCGGGGCGTCCGCGCTATTCTGGTGGCCACATGCCCCCCGCCACCACCGCCGCAAAGAAGAAGCCCGCTCCAAAGAAGCTTGTTGCCGGCCCGACGCGGTCCCTTCCCGCCGCCGGCGTGAAGGGGAGTGTCGCCATGTACCTCGGCGACTGCCGCGAGGCGGCGCGGAGAATCCCGGAAGTCGCGCAGCGGAAGGTGCGTCTGGTGTTCGCGGACCCGCCCTTCAACTGGAACCGGGCGTACGACGAGTGGAAAGACTCGATGCCCGACCGGGAATACTGCGACGTGACCGAGACCTTCCGCGAGGCGGGGAGCGAGGCCAAGTCGTTCACGATGCGGTGGCTCGACCTGTGCGTCGGCGCCCTGACCGACGACGGCTCGATCTGGGTGAACATCCCGGACACGTGGGCGGCCGAGATCGTGGTGTACCTGAAGGAGCGGCACCGGCTGCACATGGTGAACTGGTGCGCATGGCACTACCGCTTCGGGCAGAACACGACCAAGCGGTTCATCAACAGCAAGGTGCACGCGCTGTACTTCTGCCGCGACCCGCAGAACCGCGTGTGGAACACGGCCGACATCCTGGAGACCAGCGACCGGCGGGCGATCTACGGCGACGCACGGACCGAGAGCAAGCGCGACGGCATGCCGCCGGGGCTGCGGGTGCCGATGGACGTGTGGTACGGGCCGTACTGGGGGCGCATCCAGGGCAACAACAAGGAGCGGCGGCCGTACCACGACAACCAGCTCCCCGAGGTGTACCTGGAGCGCGTGATCCTCGCGTGCTCGAACCCGGGGGACGTTGTGCTCGATCCATTCATCGGGAGCGGTACGACCGCGGTGGTGGCGCGCGAGCACGGGCGGCACTTTGTCGGCACGGAGTTCAGCAAGAAGAATCTGGAGGGGGCGTTCGAGCGCTGCGGCATCGGCATGCTGCGCAAGGGGCTGGCCGCGGGCGTGAGCACCGCGATCCACCCGAAGCGCCGGCTGCGGACGCTCGGAACGCTGGACGAGTAGGGCGGGCGCCGTGGCCCGGGCGAGCCGGCTTTTCGGCGATCGAGGGCCACGCGGGGCGGCCGCGGGAACGTGGCCTTCACCCCCAGGGCAGGGCTCAGGCCACCGCGCCCCACGGCCGACCCGCGTACGCCGCCCGGCGATTGCGCTACGCGCCGGGCGCGGTGCGCATGCCGTCAAACACCCGGGCGCCGAACCTCTCCGACACCCGCGCCAGACGCACGCGCCGCAGGTCGATCACGCGGCGCTTGCCCTTGGCCTCGCGCACGAACACGAACGGCACGCAGACCGCCTCGACGATCGTCGGCGGGTCGGTGGTATTCGGGATGACCGTGGCACGCTGCACCTGCACGCGCCCGTATTCGCTGGCGCAGAAGAAGGGCAGCCACTCGTAGGTTTCCGAGAGGACGCAGACGTAGTCGCCCGGGGCCACGTCCTCGGGGGCGAGCACGCGGGCCACCGCGCGGATCCTGGTCCGCTTCTCCTGCTTCTCCTTCTTCTCCAGCTTGTCCTTGGTCTTCTTGCTCATGGCGTCACCGCGGCGCTCGTGCGCCGTCTCTCAAGGGTGAAGGAAAGTTCGGGATGGCTGATCGGGATGGTGGCGGTGCGCGGCTCAGCCGCGGGAATCGACCGCGCCGCGCAGCCACAGCCGAGAGCTCGAACGCATCCGGCGGTGTCTTGAGTTGTGACTCGCGCGCAGCATGGGGGATTTCCTGAGATCGAGGCGGATTGTCCCCGGGGGTCTGTCGAAGTCAAGAGCCTGGAGGAGTGAAACCGAGTCGCAGCAGGGTCGCGCGCCCACTCGCCCCCGGACCGGCGCTCAGACTGCGCGGCATCCGGCCTGTCTTCCGCTCCGCTTCTCCGCGTCTCCTCCGCGCCTCCGCGTTCAACTGTCGATCTCCCGGCTCGACCAGTAATCGCCGGCCATGAGCTCGACGGAGTTGCCGGCGGGGTCGCGGAAGTAGATCGAGCGCGGGCGCCCGCCCTCCGGGCCGGGCCAGGCCATCTCCTTCTCGATCTCGATGCCGCGGGCGCGGAGGTGGCGGATCCAATCGTCGTAGGCGCTCTGCGCGATGGCGAAGCAGACGTGGCCCGGGCCGATCGCCCCGTGCGAGGGCACGTCGCGTCCGGGCCGGATCGCCATCTCGGGGTCGAAGATCAGCAGCACGGCCCCGCTCGGCAGGCGCAGGCCGCGCCCCGAGGCGCCGACCGCTTCGGCGAACGGCTCAAGCCCCAGGATGCCGGCGTAGAACCGCACGGCCTCGTCGAGTTCCGCGGCGTAGAGAACAGTCTCGTGAACACCCGTGAGCTTCGGCATACGGCTCCATAAGGAAGAGAACGCGGAGTTCGCAGAGAAGACGCAGAGGACGCGGAGGGGCGCTTCCGTTATGCAACTCGCCATGCGTTATCTGTGCTTTCTCTGCGCACTCTGCGTTCTCCTCTGCGCACTCTGCGTTCATCTCGCCCTGCATTCGTCCAGGAACTCCACAGCCCGGCGCAGATGGGGGATGACGATCGAGCCGCCGACGATGAGGGCGACGTCGAAGGTCTCCCAGAGCTCGTCGTCGCTGGCGCCCGCGCCGACGCACTGGTCGACGTGGTAGGCGATGCAGTCGTCGCAGCGGAGCACCATGCTCGCGACCAGGCCGAGCAGCTCCTTGGTCTTCGCGTCGAGGGCCCCGGGCTCGTAGGTCTTGCCGTCGAGCTGGAAGAAGCGCTTGGTGACGAGCGTGCCGCCGCGCCGGGGCGTGCCGTCGGCGTGGGAGCCGTGCGACGCCTCCTCGCCGAGGATCCGCTCGTTCAGCCGAGACCGGAACGCCTGGAACTGCTCGTATCTGCTCATGGCGCAATTCTAGCGAGAGGCACACGTGCGCTGCGAAAGACTGTGAAGACACGATCGACCACAGATGAGCACAAATGGGCGCGGATGAAGGCAGGGGGGAGCGGCACGCGCCTCCTTCATCTGCGTTCATCTGTGGTCACTCTTCTGCTCCGGGTTTGGCTGCCGCCGCGGCGGTCCTGGCGAGCCTCAGAGCTTCCGCGCGACGACGAGGCCCTCGCGGTTGGCCACGCAGCAGGCCAGGTAGCCGCTCGACTCGTGCGCGATCCAGCGATTGAAGGCGTCCATCGCGTCCCGGCCCTCGTCGGAGCCCGGCGCGTCCGTGATCCACCAGCTGGAGCCGAGGCAGTTGTCGGCGATGAGCAGCCCGCCGCGCCGGAGGAGCGGGCCGGCGTGCTCGGCGTAGGCGCGGTACTCGGTCTTCACGGCGTCGAGGAAAACGAGATCGAACGATCCGGGGCCGAAGTCGCGGAGCAGCTCCGGCATCGCGTCGAGCCCCTTGCCCTCGTGCAGCTCGATCACGCGGTCGAGCTGCATCGCGTCAAACTCCGACCGGGCGAACGCGGCGTGCGCGGGGTCGGCCTCCACAGTGATGAGCCGCCCGCCGGGGCCGAGCCCGCGCGCGATCCACATGCCGGAATAGCCGCCGAGCGTCCCGATCTCGAGCGCGAGGCCCGAGCGATCGTCGTGCCCGCTCACCACGCTCGCCAGCAGCATCAGCAGGCGCCCCACGTCGGGCGAGACCGCGATCTGCGGCAGGCCCGCGCCGGCGGCGCGGCCCATGAGCCCGGCCAGGCGCAGGTCGATCGGGTCGCTGAGCAGCCCGAACACCTCGCGCACGTACGCCTCCGTCTGGCTCCACCGATCGGGGATCATCTCCATGCGGCGACCATAGCGCCGGCCGAGCCCGGAGGTGGAAAACCCACCGAACGGTGGGGTCGCCGGCGGTGCCTGGCCCCGCTAGTTTGCCATTGCGTCGTGCCGCATCGCGCCCGGTTGAGAGAGGATTGCACCGTGACCACACTCTGCCCAAGCATCGTCCGCATCGTCGCCGCGGCGGCCGCGCTCGGCTCCGGCGCGGCATCGGCCCAGACGCCGGCGCTGGCGTGGGTGGCCCTCTACAACGGCCCCGCCTCGCACCAGGACCACGCCGCGTGCGTGCTGGCGGACGCGGCGGGGGTGTATGTCGCGGGCACGAGCTACTCGGTGGGCGAAAGCACCGACATGACGATCCTGCGCTACTCCTCGGCCGGCCAACTGGTCTGGGAGCGACATTTCGTGGGGCCGGCCGGCGGCGGCGACGAGCCGTCGGACATCGCCGCGCACCCCGGCGGCGGGGTTGTCGTGGTGGGGTACACGACGGGCATCGGCGCCCGCCAGATCACCACGCTGCGTTTCAGCGCGGAGGGCGATCTGCTCTGGGAGCGGCACCGCCCGTCGAGCGGGTTTGTGATCGCCGACTGGGGGCCGCGGGTCGCCGTCGGCCCCGGCGGCACGGTCCACGTGAGCGGCGTCACCGAGGGCGACTACCTCGCTCTGGCCTACGCCACGGACGGCGCGCCGCGCTGGGAGGCGCAGCTCGACCTCTCGGCGGGTGCCCTCGACTCGGCGACTGACATCGCGGCCGGCGGCGACGGGAGCGTGTACATCACGGGCGCTGTGGACGACGGGCGGGGCGGGTATTCGACCGTGAAGCTCGACGCCTCGGGCGGGCACGAGTGGACGCACAACGAGTTCGGCCCCTTCGGCTCCACGCTCGGGCCCGCTTTCATCGAGCCCTCGCCCGACGGGGCGGTGATCGTGTCGGGCGTTCCCGAGACGACCTGCGGCCTTTTCCAGTCGCGTACGTGGAAGCTCGCGCCGGACGGCGCGCCGGTCTGGATGAGCGTGTTCCCGCCCGAGCCCTGCGGCACGGTGGACATGGCCGCCATGGCGGTCGGCGAGGACGGCTCGGTCGTCGTGCTCGCCCAATCGCTCCGCCAGGGCGAGCCCGGCTCGCACAACTACGGCCTCTTCAAGTGCGACGCGTCGGGCGAGATGCTCTGGTGGCGCACGCTCGACGGGCCCGGCGGCAGCACGGACATCCCGGGCGGGCTCGCCATCGACGGGGCCGGCAACGCGCACATCGCGGGCATGTCTTGGGTGGGCGGCGGGCTGTACGACGCCGTGGTCGCCGCCTATTCGCCCGCCGGAGCCCTCCTCTGGACCGACCGGTTCGACCTCGGGGCCTCGAACGAGCGCCCCGCGGCGGTGGGGGTCTCGGCGCGGGGCGAGGCATATGTCGCCGGGAGCTACCAGGAGGCGGGCGAGGCGGACAACATCTTCCTCCTCAAGTACCACCGACTCCTGCGGTCGGCCAGCCCGCGCTGAAGCCGGACGGGGCCGGGGCGGCGGGGCGTGGGTGCGGCGCGCGGCGCCGCGCGATCGTCATGCAACATGTCGGCGCGGCGCCAGGCGCGGCCGCGAAGGGAGAAGGCAGCGGCCGCTAGACTCCGGCCCGAGTGCCTGATGCCTGATGTTCGGCGCCGCATACCTTTCTTCATTCCCCATTGCCCACCCCCCATCGCCCACTCCCCACTTCCTGCTACATTGGAAGCTCAGAAAGGGGGACACCATGCCCACGGTCACCATCCGCGACGAATCTCTCGGCGCCGCCATGCCGCGGGCGACCGACCAGGCCGGCGGCGGCCTCGTGCTCGACTTCCTCACCGAGCGGGTCACCGTGCGCGAGGTCATTCGCGCCCGCGTCTACCAGGAGGTGGACGACTACAACCGCCGCCGCCCCGAGCACTTCCAGGGCCTTGTCGAGCCGACCGATGCGGAACGGACGCTCAACGGGTTCAAGCTGAAGACGGGGCGTGAGATTGATTGGAAGCGCCAGTTCGAGGCCGCGTGCGAGGCGTACGCGCGGAACGCGTTCCTGATCCTCGTCGATGACAAGCAGGCGGGGCCGCTCGACCAGCAGGTCACGCTGCGGGCGGGGAGCGAGGTGACGTTTCTGCGGATGGTGCCGCTGGTGGGTGGGTGAGCTTCATGGCAACCGCGGAAGCGCAGGCATTCGATACGCTGCTCGAGCCGGTCCTTGAGACGGTTCGTGACTACTCGTACATCGAGAGTGCCACAAACACGCCGGGCTTCGCACCGATTCGAGAGCTCCCCCGCGACGCACAGGCTCGCCTCGTCCTGCATTGCCTTTCGCGTACACCCGCCCTCAGAGCCGCCGCTGACGAGATCCCGACGAGCGGTTCATTCAGTGACCATCGGTGGGCCGAGAAGAACCGCCGCCTCTATAGGTGGTGGGCCGCTGTGAGCTGCGCATCATCCCTGCTGAAGAAGAAGCTGCCCTGGAGCGATGCTGAGCTCGAACGCGTCGTCGCCCTCTACGCTGTGCCGGGCGCAACGAGCTTTGGCTGCCGCAATCTCTCCGGATTGGTTGTCCAGCTCGAAGCCAATCTCGAGCGAGTGCGGGCCAATCCGAAGATGCCCGGGCTCATCGCGAGCGTGCTCGGGCAACGCCCTTGTCACCAAGATCCGGACTACCGCCGCGTGGTCGCTCGGCTGACACGAGTGCTTGGCGCCGACGTCACGGAGCGACTCAAGCCTGGCGAAGCGTGGGCGGACAAGGCGATTGCGGATCTCGCCCACATGGCGCTCGAACACCGCTCGACCTGGGATGAGCTTCTTACCCTGGCTGCGGCGGCCATGGCGGCCGAGCCT
>DASRXL010000165.1:0-24322 GCA_035654175.1 Phycisphaerales bacterium | reverse complement strand
GTCGCCGTTGAAATCCGCCCCGTCGCCCTGAGTGTTCCAGGTGTTCAGGAACGCCAGCACGTCCCGCGTGTCCACGACGCCGTCCCCGTTGAAGTCCGCGGCACACGCGCTCGGGACCTCCGCCGCCCAGATGAACCCGTCCTCGCTGCTCGCGGCCCAGATGCCGCCCCCCGCGAACGCGTCCAGCGAGTAGATCCGGCCCGACATGTCGTGCCCGCCCCAGTCGATTAATTGGAGAGGGACCCACGTCGCCCCGCCGTCGGTCGTGCGGTACAGCCTGCCCCATTCCCCGTCCACATCCGCGTGATATGTCGCGACAGCCGCCTCGTGCCCGTTCAGCGCCCGCAGGTCGAACGCCAAGTCGTCCTCGGGATCGAACCCCGGCAGCGTCTGATGCTCGAAGTTCTGCCCGTTATCATCCGTCCGCAGCACCTCGCCCCATCGCCCGAGCATCCACCCCGTGTCCTCATCGATGAACTCAAGGTCGTTCACGTTCCCGAGCGCCACCGGGTACTCCCGCGTCGTCGTCGAGAGCCATCCGTTCTGCGTCACCCAAAGGGTGCCGCCCGAGGTGAACCAGCCCCGCTGGGTGTCGTGCATCTGGCCGTCCAGCGGGAACCCGATCGAGCCGTTGTCGGCCCGCGTCCACGTCAGCCCGCCGTCGCTGGTGGCGAAGACCGCCGGCTGGACAGGGAACGTGAGGGTCTGGCCGAAAAGCCAGCCGTGGTCCTCGTCCACGAAGTGGACGTCCTCGAAGATCCACGCCGTCTCCGGGAAGATCCCCTCGCCGCGGCGCTCCCACGTCCGTCCACCGTCGTCGGATCGGTAGAAGACCGCAGGGGCGTCGGCCGGATCCCACGCCTCGCCGATCCCGCACGCCACCACGGTGTCCTCGTCGATGATCTGCGCCGCGTGGAAGTCGCTGTACGCCACCGTATCCGCCCGGCTGGGGATCCAGGTGCGTCCGAAGTCGTTCGTGCGTAGCACGCCCAGATCGTCGCCCACCGCGACCCCGAAACCGCTCTCGCGCATGTCGATATCCATGAGGTCGAAGGCCGCTCCGCTCGAGAGCATCGACCAGGTGTGCCCCCCGTCCATCGTCTTGAGGATCACCCCCGGCCCACCCGCGGCGTACCCCACCGAGGGCGTGGGGAAATGCAGGCCCCATGCCTCGACGGTCGCGCTGAAGAACTCCCCGATCTGCTCCTGCGTCTTCGCCCACGTGAGCCCCGCGTCGTCGCTCACCCAGATCCCGCCGTTCACGTCGACCGCGGCGACCGAATCGGCGTCGATCCGCTCCACGTCCGTGACGTACCGCGACCCGGCGTACGTGTTGTCGGAGAACACTTCCTCCCACGTCGCCCCGCCGTCGGCCGAGCGGAAGAACATGTGGTCCCCGGGCAGGGTGTGGTCGTTGTGCACGCCGATCAGGACGTCCGCCGAGAGATACGCCGCGAGGCTCAGCGCGGTCGAGGAGATCCGGCCCCAGGTCTCCCCCGCGTCCGTCGAGCGGAAGACCCCGCTCTGGAGCACGTAGACGCCGGTGGTCGCGTCGACGAACGCCACATCCGCGCGCTCGCCGATCGTCTCGAACGTCTGCCCGCCGTCGGCCGTCCGTCGCAGCCCGCTGTTGCCGCTGATGAACCCGATCTGCGCCGAGATGAACTCCATCCTGCCGGCGGTCCCGTGGTAGCCCATGTCCTGCCACGTCTGCCCGCCGTCGGCGGTCCGGTACACGTTGTCCCCGCCGGCGAACCCGTGCTGCGCGTCGACGAACTGCAGGTGCCGCACCGGGTTGTCGAGGTACCAGTGGCGCGGGAAGGAGGGGTGCTGCTGCCACGTGTCCCCTCCGTCCGCCGTGCGGAGCACAATGCCGTCATGGCCGACGGCCCAGCCGCTCTCGGCGTCCGTGAAGTGCACGTTGTACAGGTGGTCGTCCGCGGGGGTCGGGCTCTGCCGCTCCCACTGCTGTCCCCGGGCGGATCCGGCGTCCAGCGCCCAGCTCAGCCCCGCGGCCGCGAGCGCGATACGAGCGCCATCGAGCTTGCGTGTCATGTCTCGGTCTCCCGTGCGTTCTCTGGGATGATGAAGATGCGCGCGTGATGCGGCCGCCCCGGAGCGTGCCGCTTCATGGGTGCCCGCCCTCGGGGACGGGCCGCGAACCTGCCCTCTGGGCGCCGGCGCCCCGGTCAGCAGCCCGCGTTCCACGCGTTCAGGAAGGCCAGCACGTCCCGCGTGTCCAGCGTGCCGTCGCCGTTGAAGTCCGCCGAATGGTCGTCGGCATTCCACGCGTTGAGGAAGGCCAGCACATCCAGCGTGTTCACCGCGCCGTCGCCGTTGAAGTCAACCGCGCAGCCTGCTGCTTCGACACACGCGGAGAACTCGCTGGTGGCGCCGACCAGGAGGTCGGTCGCCGTGGCCGTGATGACGTCCCCGGGCAGCGCCGGCGCGTCGAGCACGACATCGAACGCCGCCCGGCACGCCTGGTCCGTCTCTACCGTCGTGCTCCCGAGAAAGACCTCGCCCTCCCCATGGCCGCTCGGATCGCACGCGCTATCGGCGAAGAACTCCACACGGTACTGGCGCCCGGGGCGGGACTCGAGCGAGCCCACGACATGCAGCGTGCCCCCGACGATCTCCGCGAGGTCAAGCACGGGGAAGTTCTGCTGCTCGTTCCCGCCGCGCACGTCTGTATCGCACGGGTCGTTCGCCGTCACGCCGTCCCCGGCCAGGAAAGCGTCGTTCCAGATCGCCAGGTCGATCCCGAGCATCCCGTTGGAATGGATCGAGTTGCCGGAGATCTCGGTGTCGATCGCCGGCTCGACGACCGCCACGCCCGCGCGCTCGGTGAACGCGATCAGGTTGCTCTGCCCGGGCTCGACGCCCCCGATCCGCACGTCGCGCACCCGGAAAAGGCCGGAGATCGATCGCACCACGATGCCGTGGAGCGTCGTGATCCCGTGCCGCCCCGTCGCGTCCGTGCCGATCATGTTGCCCTCGATCACGACGCCGACATTGTCCTCGTTGATCGCCTTGAGCAGGATACCCTGGCCGGCGACAACGTCGGCGCAGTTGCGCACCCCGACGATGCGCTGCCCGGCAATCAAGTTGTTGCGGATGGTCGTGTCGATCGAGTCCCCCACATCCACGCCCGAGGTGCCGGAGCCGGTGCGCGCCGTCCCATCGCGAGTCACGCCGATGCAATTCCCCTCGATGAGTGTGTCCCTTGCCCAGTACACCTCGATCCCGGCATCGATGGGGCACCCCTCGTTGCCGAGGTCACCCGTGTCGGTGATGAAGTTCCGCTCGGCGAGCGTCGGCCCGCCGATGCGGTTGCGCTCCGGGTGCACGCAGTACTGGCTTCCGACGATATCCACCGATCCGATCTCGTTCCCGATGACGATATTGTCGTTCGCGTAGCAGGAGATGACGACGTTGCCCAGGATGTTGCCGTCCTCGGGGTTCGTGCCCCCGATCACGTTGAAGCTGGGCGCCTCCGGGCCAAGCGAGTCTCCGATCCTCACAGCCGGTGTCTGACACGCGACCACACGGTTGCCCTGCCCTCCGCCGATCACCACCGGGATCCGGTTCCAGACGAAGCCCAGGCCGCGCACCACGCAGTCGTTGGCTCGGATCCCGATCGCCGCCGTGCCGTGGTAGTTCGGGTGCACGCCATAGATCCCCACCTCCGGCCCGTCGGGGTTCGTGTCGCCCGTGAACTCTGTCTGCGTCGTGAAGTCGATCGTGGTCTGGTCGCCCGTGACTGTCGGGCCGGAGAGCTCGATCCGCAGCACCGCCATGTTGTCCACCAGCCACCAGTCGTCCGTCGGGATCGCGAACGCGATGGTCTGGGGCCCCGCCGTGTTGTTCGCCGCGATCACCGCCTCGCGGAACGACACCCGACCGTCCGGCCCCGGCAGATCCGAGATTGTCTGCGCGCCCCCGAAATCGACGACGTCCTGCACCGTGTCGACGGTGACGGTCTGCCCGACCGCCGACCCCGTCCCCGCCGCCAGAACGATCGCCGCCGCGAACAGCCCGGTACGCGCGGAGATTGACATTCGCCGCCTCCCCTCCAAGTGGGATGCATCCCCGCCAAAGGTACCGCGTAAGCTCACGAATGACACTGCACTCGGGGGCGAATTCTGAGCGCAAATTCAGGTAGTCAGAGTGCTCCTCGTGAGGATTCGTTCACGCGCACTCGGATGAGCAGCCGCCGGTCACGGCCGGCACATCCCGCCACGACCGCTCGCTCTGCGCGAACCTCAGCTGAGAAGCCACTCCAAATCCTCGCGTGACAGACCCTTGAGCGCGCCCGACTGCTCGGCCACGATCGCCTCCGCCAGCTCGCGCTTGCGAGATTGGAGCTCCAGGATCCGCTCCTCCACCGTGTCCTTGGCGATCAACCGGTACGCGCTTACGCGGGCCGACTGCCCGATCCGGTGGGTGCGGTCGATCGCCTGCGCCTCCGCCGCCGGGTTCCACCAGGGATCCAGCAGGAATACGTACTGGGCCGCGGTGAGATTGAGCCCCACGCCGCCCGCCTTCAGGCTGATGAGGAACACCGGGCACGCGCCGTCCCCCTGGAAGCGGTCGACCCGCGCCGCGCGCTCGCGGGAGGAAGTCTCCCCGTCCAGGCGCTCGTAGCACATGCCCCGCGCGTCGAGCTCCCGCTGCACGAGGTCCAGGAGCGACGTGAACTGTGAGAAGACAAGCGCCTTGTTCCCCTCCGCCGCGGTCTCGTCCAGCATCGCCAGCAGCGTCTCGACCTTGGCGGAGGCCGAGACCGCCGCCTTCGGATCGACCAGCCTCGCGTGGCACGCCGCCTGGCGCAGGCGGAGCAGCGCCTCGAGCACGTGCATGCGGCTCTTCTGCATGCCGTCGCGATCGATGCGCCCGAGCAACTGGCCGACGTAGTGCCTCCGCAGGCCGTCGTAGATCGTCCGCTGTCGTCCGACGAGCTCGCACACGATCGTCTGCTCGGTGCGTTCCGGCAGCTCCGGCGCGACCACCTGCTTCGTCCGGCGCAAGATGAACGGCTTGAGCGCCCGGCGCAGCATCGCCATGTCCGGCGCGCCCCCGGACGCCGACCTCGCCACCGCCCCGAACGCCGCCGCTGAGCCCAGCATGCCGGGGTTCAGGAACTCGAAGATGGACCACAAGTCGTCGAGGCTGTTCTCGACCGGCGTGCCGGTGAGCGCCAGCCGCCGGCGCGCGCGCACGAGGCGCGCCGCCTTGGCCGACTGCGACTGCGCGTTCTTGATCGCCTGCGCCTCGTCGAGGACCGCGCCGGCGAACTCGACGCGGCGCAGTCGCTCGATATCGCTCCGCAACGTGCCGTACGTCGTCACCACCAGGTCCGTGCCGGCGAACCCGTCCTCGGCGCCCCGCCTGTCCGGGCCCGTGTAGTCCACCACACGCAGCCCCGGCGCGAACCGCGCCGCCTCGCGCACCCAGTTGAACACGAGCGACCTCGGCGCCACGACCAGCCACGGGCCCGCGCCGCTCCGCGACGCCTCGGGGGCGCGCTCCGCCAGAAAGGCCAGCACCTGCACCGTCTTACCCAGGCCCATGTCGTCCGCCAGGCACCCGCCGAACCCGAACGCGTCCAGGAAGTGGAGCCACCCCAGCCCTATCCGCTGATAGGGGCGCAGCCCGCCGCGGAAGTCCCGGGGCTCGTCCCGCGCCGTCACCCCCTCGAACGCCGCCAGCTCCCTCCGCGCCGCGGCGACCTGCTCGTCGCACGTCGCCTCCGGCAGCTCCTGCAGGAGCGCATCGATCAAGCCGAGCTGCGTGCGCGCAAACCGCACGCCGACGGCGCTGGCCTCTCCCAGACGCATCCAACCCGCGTGCCGCTCCAGCCACTCCTCCGGGAGGATGCCGTGCGACCCGTCCCCCAGGGCGACGAACCGCTCGCCCTTCTTGAGCGCCGTCAGGAGCGCTGCGATCGGCAGAGACGCCCCCCCGAAGTCCGCGCTGCCCTCCACGTCGAACCAGTCGATGCCGGACGTGACCCGGATGTCGATCTTCCCCGCGGCGCGGAACACCCCCTGCTCGCCGCGCACCTCCCATCCCTCCTGCACGAGCGCCGCGGCAAGCGCCCCGAGCTGCTTCGGCGAGAGGGTGAATCTGCCCGGCATCGTCGGGTACGCCCGCAGCCCGAGCGCCCCGAGCCGCTCCGCGGCGAGCCGCTCGGCCTCCGGCCGGCGCCGGATGACGATCGTCGCCGCCTGGTCGTCGGCCTCGCTCCCGCGCTCGCCCCCGGGTGAGGCGTACAGCCCCCCATCCGCCTCAACCTGCACGCCCTCTCCATACCTGAACGACAGCATCGCCTCGAGCACCGTGCCCGCGGCCCCGGCCTTGCCCCCGGCCGGCCGCACGGTCACGCACGGGGCGGGCGCGACGTCGGCCGACTCCCGCACCGGCCACTCCGCGGGCCATCGGACCGGCAGGTGGAGCGACCGCCTGTGCAGCTCGCGCAGCAGCGGGAGAGCGTCCCGGGCGCGGATCTCCGCGCCGTCCTGCTGGCGGAGCCACCCGATGCAGCCGCCCCGTGCGCATGCCTTCAGCGGGGCGAGAGCCCCGTCGCGGAGCGCCAGGCCCGGCTCACCCTCGAAAACCGCGTCGAAGGCGTCGAGCGGTTCCTCATCCCCGGCGCGCACGAGACCGCCGCGCAGCACGAACCGCTCGCCGCCCCGGCCGGCGCCCTGCTTGCCGGCCTGTGTGCCGGCCGGTGCGCGCCTCACGAGGAATGCCAGCTCCCACGGCTCGTCCTCCCAGCGGACGGGGAGCACCTTGTCGCCCTCGCTCCGCGTCCACCACAGGCGTCCGGTCGCCAGCATCATCGGGACGATGATCCGGAACATCCCCGGATCGACCTGCCACAGCGACGAGGGCGAGGCGGTCCGCACCGAGCCAGCCCCGAACGCCCACTCCCGACCCGGGCGCGCGGCGCCGACCAGCATGGCCGCGATCGCCCGGTCCTCCGCGTCGCTCAGCAGCGCAACGCTCGGCGGCGCGATGGTTTGCCGGCGCACCGCGCCGCGCGCCCCCGCCGCGTCCTGTGCCAGCGCCAGCGTCATCGTGCCGTTCTGGTGCGAGCGATCCACGTCGATGATGTACCGCAGCGGCCCGATCGGCCCCTGAGTCCCGGCCGGGCGCGGGGCGACTTCGCGCGGCGCCCTCTCGAGCATCCGCATCCACTCGGCGCCGGACCGCCCGGGGGCCGTCGGCCGAGCGCCCCCGCCGCCGTCCGGCGTGAGCCGCGCCGCCGCCTCGCCGAAGATGAAAACCCGCGGCTCGCTCTCGATGAGGCGCTTGAGCTCCGCGACCCGGGCATTCCCGGCGCCGAGGCTCCCGGCGCTCGCCACGCGCGCGGCGCGCGGCTGTGGCTCCGGCTCGGCCCCGAGCTCCTCCGCGAATTCGTCCTCGTCGATCGAGAGCCGCGCCTCCCCAGGCGGCGGACCCCACAGCGCGAGCGCCCTGCCCTGAGCCTTGAGGATTAGCCCCCACGTGTGCTTGCAGGGCGCGCTCGCCGCGTATGGGCAGGTGCAGAGGGCGAGCACATCCCAGCGGTCCGGGTGGCGCTCCACCTGGATCAGCACGTCGTACCGCTCGCTGCCGCGGACCTCCCCCTCGATGCGCGAGCCGTCGACGCGCACGCGCCGGATGGAGCCGTTCCACGCGTACAGCTCGCCGCGCTTGCGCACCGCCGGGTCGAACTCCGCTCTCAGCAGGTCGGACAGCATGGCTCGCGTGGTCTGCGAGCGCATCCTACGTTCCTGCGCCCGCCGAGCAAGTCCTCCGGCGCCGGGATGCCGTCAAAAAAGACCTCGCGGGCGCGGCGCAGGTGCGCGCCGCGCCCGCGGGCTCAGACAGGGAGCGGCACCCGGGGCGTCAGGCGCAGCCCGCCGTCCAGGCGTTGAGGAACGCTAGGACGTCCTGCGTGTTCACTGCGCCGTCGCCGTTGAAGTCCGAACCGTCGCCGTGCGAGCTCCAGGCGTTCAGGAAGGCGAGCACGTCCAGCGTGTTCACCGCGCCGTCGCCGTTGAAGTCCGCTGGGCACGGCTCGGGCTCGCTGGTGAGGTTCTCGTACGCCAGGTAGGCGTCGGGGGCTCCGAAGATCGGGTTGTCGAACACCACGAGGTCCGCCAGCTCCGACCCGGTGAAGTCGAAGGCGACGACCTCCTGCGAGTAGTCCCTGGCCGTGAGCACCGCGGCGTTGGTGTCGAATGTCCCCGCCCCGTCGTTGCCCCACACGAAGACGTCCTGCTCGTTGCTGCTCCGGCGCACGACGACGACTTCCGCGGCGCCGTCGCCGTTCAGGTCAGCCAATTCGGCGCTCTCGGCCGGATAGGGCAGGTTGAGCCAGCCGGTCAGGTGCATGAGCTCGAGCCGCCCGCCCGTGTTGCGCAGCAGCCGCACGCCGCCCCAGTGATCGAAGTTGGGATCGCCCTTGTAGCCGTACAGCATCAGGTCGGGCAGGCCGTCGCCGTCGATCTCGCCCAACCGCACGTCGTCCAGCGTCGTGGGGTAGCTCAGCGACTGCACTGCGGTGAATGTCGCGTCGCCGTTGTTGAGGTTCACGACGATGCGCGTCTCCACCGAGTCGAGGCCTGAGGGAGAGTGGTCGCGCAGGTACACCACGTCGACGTCGCCGTCGCCGTCGGCGTCGCCGCTGACGAACCGGCCGTCCGGCCCCGTGGTCTCGCCCGAGACGATCGAGGCGCCGAAGTTCCCCGTCCCGTCGCCGAGCGCCACCGTCAGCTGCGGCGTCACGCCGCCGGTCGAGGACACGATGTCCAAGTGGCCGTCGCCGTTGAAATCGTCCAGCCCGACGCCCGGCTCCGAGGCGGGGCCGTTGCTGACCCCGACCGCGAACTCGAACTGCCCGCGTGCCGTGCCCAGGAAGACGCCGACGTTCATCGGCCCGCCCTCGGCATCGCCGACCACCGCGTCATCGATCCCGTCCTCGTTCACGTCGCCGAAGGCGACGGCTCCCACGAAAGAGAGCGGCGCGATGGAGGCGCACACCGGTGCGCTGCTGAAAGACCCCCCGCCCTCACCCTGGTTCAGCAGCACGCAGAGCGACGCGGGTGATGACCCCACGTACACCAGGTCCGGCCTGCCGTCGCCGTTCGCGTCCGCGCCGTATGGCTCCGACCCCTGGTCCGCGAGCTCGATCGCCCCGACCTGCGCGAACTCGAACATCCCGGGCTGCGCCCCGGCCGCGCCGGCGAGGGTGAGCAGCCCCACGATTGAAACGCCCATCGAGTGCCTTGTCATGTGTGAATACCCCAAGAGCGAGGGCGCGCCCGGCTGCCCGGGCGCGTCCTCCATGTGCGTGTGTGATTCAGCAGCCTGCCGTCCAGGCATTGAGGAACGCGAGCACGTCCTGCGTATTCACGGCGCCGTCGCCGTTGAAATCGGAGCCGTCCGCCTGCGAGCTCCACGCGTTGAGGAACGCGAGCACGTCGAGCGTGTTCACCGCGTCGTCGCCGTTGAAGTCCGCCGGACAGTCCGCGACCGGAGTGAGCAGCATGCCCACGCTCTTGTCCGTGGAGATGTCGTAGCCGACCGCCACGATCTGTCCGGCCTCGTTGATGTCGCCGCAGTACCACACGCCGTAGTGGCTGTCCTCGGGCACGAGCAGATCGGAGAGCGCGATCAGACCGTCCTCAGCCGTCCAGCGCCAGGCGTAGTCGCCCATGCCGGTGTCGCGGCTGGAGCCGACCAGCTCGCCCTGGCTGTTGATGCCCTCGGGGAAGTTGTGCCGTCCCACCGGGGGCAGCAGGATCGTGCCGGTCTGCGGCGTGTAGAGGAACGTGTAGTCGGTCTCGACCTGCGGCCCGGTGGTGATGCCCGTCACGTGCCCCAGGCTGTTGATCTCACGCGCCCACATGTAGGGCAGACGGTCCTGCGCGAGCGGGAGGATGAAGCGGTCCTGATCGCCGGGAGTCCAGATGTACACCCCGCGAGACTCCTCGCCGGTGATCTGCCCCGCGTCGTTGATGTCCGCGGCGGTCGTGAGGACGCCCGGGAAGATCTGCTCGGTCTGGCCGTTCTCGAACCGCACCGCGACGTAGCCGTTGAACGACCCGTCGTTGGCCGAGCCGATGATCTCGCCGGGGTTATTGATCGAAGCCGCGCGCGTCGGCCGCCCGCTCACGAGCTGCGGGAAGAGCGTGTAGGCGCCGCCCTCGAGCTTCCACGCCACCGATTCCGTCTCGTACTCGATGAGGTCGGTCCCCGCGGTGCCGACGATCACGCCGTCGTCATTGATCTCCGCCGGGATCGAGTAGGGCAGCCCGTCGGGGCTGGGGAGCGCCGAGGTGCCCTCGCCGGGGCGCCAGATGAAGCCTTCCTGCGTCCACCCGGCGCTGGTGTACCGGCCGACGATCTCGCCGGCCTCGTTGATCGCCGTCGGCACCGGAAATGCATAGTCGCCCGGCACAACGTGCCCGAGGATCGTCACCTTGTACTGCGGCGGCTCGGCGAGCGCGGCGCCGGAGGTGCAAGCGAGCGCCGCCGCGATACCGGCGACCGAGCGGAGAGAGAACTGGTGCATCGTGCGTGTACCTTTCTTCCGTGCGCGCGGGCGTCCCCGTCGCGCCGTTGCTGTGTGATTCGTCGGGCGTGCCGTCAACTCTCCCCGACCGCCGGGAAGTGCGGGTGCTCCACGCCGCAGGTGTCCTGGTCATTGGCCCAATGGCCTATCTGCTCCCACCGGCTCCGACCGCGTGCGCAGGGCGGGGTGCGCGGATAGGCCGGGGGAAGTACGTTCGAGGCGAGGGCGAGTTCCGTGGGTTCTCACGGGTATGTGCGCCATGCCGTGTTGCAAGCCGCGTGCCAGAGTGGCAAGAGTTCTGAGAGCTTCCGCGTGCCGAGCTGGCCAGCGCACGGCGCGCCGCTGACGGCCACGTGCGTGCTCCATGGCGAACTTTGGCCACACCACCCGCCGCGTCCCACCAATTCTGAGTCGCTCGCCCCACTTCCGTGGGTGATTTGACGTACGTGCCCCGCTCAAGCAGAATGGCCTCTTTCCGTCGCGGCCCGGCGCGTGCGTTTGCGCTGGCGCCCCGGGCGCCCGTGACGGCGCCTCCCTTCGAACGCCATCGCCACACGCGTGCGGCCGACCCCCGCGAGGGAGCGGAAGTCGGCGCTCGCGCAACCTGCAAGGGAGAGGAGCACCACATGCGCAAGTGCCGAACCGGAACCCTGGCCTCCGTGCTCGCGGCGCTCTCCACGCCGCTTCTCGCCGAGCCGCCGCTCGTCGGCGACGCCAACTGCGACGACGTCGTGGACCAGGCCGACGCCAACATCATCGCCCTCAACTACGGCCTCAGCGGCGACGTCACCGTGCTCGACGGCGACGTCAACCGCGACCGTGTCGTCGATTCGGACGACTACTTCGCTGTCCTGGCCAACTACGGCCAGTCGCTCCCGCCCATCCCGCCTCTCCAGGGCATCGACGTCACCGCCGTTCTCGACGCCGGCAACATGATCACCGTCACCGACAACGACACCGGCGACGTGATCATCAGCCCCAACCTGCACGAGGTCTGGCAGGCCAACCCCGACGAGCACCATCCCGATCACCCGGCCCTCGAGCCGGCGATCCAGTTCGTGCCGAGGTCCGACGGCTTCGACCTCGTGCTGACATACGCCAATCCCGATGATCAGGTCCGCTCGCTCGGCACGGTCTACATCCCCGGCATCCGCTTCGGGAGCAGCATCGTGCACCGCGATTTCTACGTGGACGGCAAGGAGCAGATCATCACGCGCCCCCCCGGGCAGAACTACTTCGGCCGTCCGGAGTTCTACCCCGGCGTGATCTCCTCGCCGGTCAAGTACATCGGCGAGGCCGACCCGTTCGACTCCGATAGCGACGAATACATCATCGGCGTGAGCATCCAGTACCCGATCCTGGACTACAAGCACGCCGTCGACATGCACACCGACAGCCCCGGCGGCCAGTACACGTACGGCGGGCAGAACTGGGAGGTCCGCATCGCCCTGAACCCCAAGTGGTGCAGCATAAACACATGCGCCCCGTACTCCGAGGAGGGCGAGATCCAGCCCGGCGAGACGCGGAAGTACGTCGTCACCTGCCGCATCATGAAGCGGCTGGAAGGCCAGCACGAGAACGAGTGGATGCGCCTCTACCATCCGTATCGGCGCTACTTCCGCTGCCTCTACGGCATGCCCCGCTTCCAGCGCGACGGCCGTCCCGTCTGCTCCGTGACCACCACCCAGCTCTCGGCCTGCTCCGGCGCGAGCCCACTCGGCTTCATCAACGAGGCACTCCGCCCGGACACCAACGGATGGGGCCCGTGGGCCGACCACTGGTCCGGAGTCGCCGCAACCGGCTGGGAGCGATTCATGGTCTGGTCCCCCACGGGCCTCTACTGCACCGCGCAGCACAACAACTACCCGTTCCAATTCACCTCCCACTGGAACGACGTCCCGCCCATGGCCGCGTCGCTCGCAGAGCTGGAGCAATTCACGGAGAACACCGGCGCCGGCCTCGGTCTCTGGTGGGGGCGCGCGGCGCAGGTCATGCGGGAGTGGGAGGACCCGGACGACGAGCCCCTCGATCCAAGCAACGACGAGCACGTCTTCCTCGCGATGAGCGAGCTCTCCGGAGCCGCGGGCGTGAACGCGTCCATGGTCGGGCTCGACGCCTTCAGCTATCTCCCGGTATGGGAGAGCTACTGGTGGCTGCAGGACATGCAGGCGGCGTACCCCGGCATCGCCATGATCACCGAGCCCATCCATCCCGACCTGATGCAGACGCTGGCTCCCACGTACCTCCTCGGCACCCGACCGCTCAGCCAGACGGGGTACCGCGTCCGAAACCCGCACTACCTGACCGACTTCCTCTCCCCCGGCCACGAGATCTGGGCCGGCATCCACCAGCACCACCTCATGGAGGAGCTCGGCCACTGGCCCAGCCAGCAGGAGATCCTCGACGCCATGGTCGAGTTCGCCGGCTGGGGCTATGTCGCCGCTCCCTTCGCCGAACCGGCGATCTCCGGCAACGTCAACGCCGCGCAGAGCTGGCTGACGACGGTGCCGCCGGACCTCCGGCCGTGATGCGACCGAGTTGACTGAGCGAGATCGCCGGGGCTACGGGTGAGCCTCACTTTGATCTCAGCCCCCGAGGGCGCCGCCGTTCGCCCGAGCGCAGCCCGGGGAAGAGTCGCTGCTCGCGCACAGAGCCCCATCCGGGGCTCTGCGCGCGGACATCCCGACCACGCCGGGCCGCGCCCGGGCTCGCGACAGTACCCTCTTTGAAGGTTCGGAAGATCCACACGCGGAAGACGCGAATACGCGACCCGACTATGCGGGCCTCACTCTGGCTGCGGCTCGGCGCCCAGGAAGTCGTTCACCATGGGGATGATGGCATCGCCCCGCTCCATCAGGGTGACGTGGGTCGTGTTCGGGAGCACGGCCAGCCGGGATCCGGAGCGCGGCCGCAGGTCGCCGAAGACCTCGCCGCCCTTGAGGCGGAACATTTCCGTGATGTGGTCCAGCCGGACGCCGTCGGCGTCGCCGTGGATGAAGAGGATCGGGGCTTCGCTGGCCGCGAGCTTGTCCGCGCCGAAATCGTACGGCTTGAGGTCCATCGCGATGACGCGCTGGATGAAGCCGGGGAACTCGTCGGGCGTCGGGCTGAGCCTCTTGTATTCGGCCTCGATGGGCGAGCCCTTGAGGGCGTCGGCCGTCAGGTGCGGGAACGCGTCGAGCGCCTCCTGAACCCAGCCGTCGTGGCGGAAGACGGCGGAGATGCTGACGACCTTGCGCACCCTCTCGGGATGGCGGATGGCGACCTGCATGGCGACGCCGCCGCCCATGCTGTACCCGAGCACGTCGGCGCGCTCGATGTCGAGGTGGCCGAGCAGCGCGGCGATGTCGTCGGCGAGGCTCTCGTAGCTGAAATCGCGCTCGATGTCGGCCGTGCGTCCGTGGCCCTGCATCTCGACGGCGATGACCCTGCGGCGCTCCGAGAGCGGGCCGATCCACTCGCTCCAATTGTTCGTGATCGTCATGAACGATCCGTGCAGCAAGACCAGGGGCTCGCCGCTGCCGCTTCCGTGGATCTCGTAGTACATGTCGAGGCCGCGAACAGGCGCGTAGCCGCTCGTCGGCACTTGTGCCCGGGCCGCGAGCGCCGCGACGAACGACAGGACGGTGAAGGCAAGAGTTGCTGCGTTCATGTCTGGTGTGCTCCCGTTCCTTCGCTCTTTCGAAGGAGCCGCCTGAAGCCATCGAGCCGGAGCGACGCGGGCGCGTGGTCTCGGGCGGGGGGGCGGCCGCGTCGAGGACGTGGGCGTCGATCTGCGGCACGTCCTGCATCCACGGCGCGACCTCGTCGAGATTGAAGAACACGTCTTGACCCTGACCTTCGAGGACTCGGCTCGGGCGCGTGAAGCGCCGGTCAGGCCTTACCGATTCCAAGCGCCTCAATCGCCCCGATCACCAACCCATGCACCCGCGGCGGCCCACACACAACACCCTTGTTCTTCTCGAGCCCGCGCCCGTGCGAGAAGTCGAGCGGGTGGCCGCCGATGTCCGTCACGAAGCAGCCCGCCTCCGCCGCCACCAGCGTTCCCGCGGCGTGGTCCCAGATGCGCTCGACGTAGCCCTTCTTCGTAGGCAGTCGCAGGTACGCGTCGGCTTGGCCGCGGGCGGTGACGGCGTACTTGGCCTGCGAGTCCAGACGGGCCGGCTCGCCGGTCGGGTGGCCCCGGGTGGTGAGATACTGGAGGATGTTGTCTGTGTCGTCGACGTTGGAATGCGCGGCCTCGACGGAGGCGCAGACGCTGATGGGCTCCCCTTCGGCGTGGTCGAGCCGCTTGATCTCGACGGGCTTCTCGCCCGGATCGTCGGCGACGTATTCGAAGACGCCGGAGCCCCGGATCGCGGAGTAGATGCAGCCGTGGCGATCGGGGCGGTCGAGCGGCGCGCTGAAGTTTCGAGGGAGGTTCGGGCAGCCGAGCACGCCCACCACCGGCGTGCCGCGCTCAATGTAGGCGAGGGCGATGGCGTACTGCTGGTTGCGCAGGAACCCCTTGGTGCCGTCCACGGGGTCGAGAGTCCAGAAGCCGGCGTGGTGCGTGTCGCCGGAGCCGACGTCGATGGCGTCGAGCATCTCCTCCTCGGTCGCGCCCTCCCAGACGGTCTGCACCGCCGCGAGGGCCGCGGCGCGGTGCGGGCCGTGGCCGTCCTCGCGCAGCCATTTCGAGTCCTCCTCACCGACGAGGACGACCGCACCGAGCCGGTCGGCGAGCACCTTGGCGACGATCGCCTGGCTCGCGAAGTCGGCGACGGTGACGGGGGACTTGTCGTCCTTGGTGATCGCCCGCACCTCCTCGAGCGACCGCTGCACCTCGCGGCAGACGGCGGAAGCGAGGGAGACGGCCTCGCGGGCGGCGGTGGCGAGAGTTCCGTAATCCGGCATTGTGGGCTTCCAGTTAGGAAATCAGGAACGCGGCACGACAGCAAGGCGGCGAGTCAGCAAATGAGCACACCGGCGTTGGGAGCCGGATGGGAGAGGATAGGGTGGGTCCGGACGGCGGCTGAGAAGGCGTTCATTCTCGGGCGCACCACGGCCATCGCGTCGCACGGGGCTCGTTTGTGGTGTAATGTCGAGAGCGAGGAGCCGGCCCCATGGACCTTGTGAAGATCATTTTCGCGATCCTGCTCCCCCCGCTGGGGGTGTTCCTGGAGGTCGGCCTCACGAAGCACTTCTGGCTGAACATCCTGCTCACGATCCTGGGCTACCTCCCCGGCATCGTGCACGCGGTGTGGGTGATCGCGAAGAAATGAGTGCCATGGGTTCCGAGATCCGGCCGTGGGTGCGTCAGCTGACGACGCTGCTCGACACGCGATTTGTCGTGCCGGGGACGCGCATCCGGTTCGGGTTGGACACGATCGCCGGTTTCGTTCCGGTGATCGGCGACACGTTGACGCTGGCCGCCGGGGCCGCGATCGTGATGGAGGCCATGCGGCTGGGGGTGCGCCGGCGGGTGTTGGCGAAGATGGGGGCGAACCTCGCTATCGACTGGCTCGTGGGTCTCGTCCCCGTCGCCGACCTGGTGTTCGACACGATGTTCAAGGCCCATGTCCGGAACCTGCGGCTGCTCGAGCGCGAGGTCGAAGGGCGCGGCCGAATGGCAGAGACCAATTGGTCGAATGACAGGTTGAAGGCCGGGGAGGCGCAGGTTCGGGGGGAGAGCGCGTAGGGATTCAGCGGGGCGTCACGTGTGCGAGCGAAGGTTGCGCCGGGGGCATCCCACGGCCGCGAATGGCTCCGCTGCAACGAAGCGATCCGAAAGCGACTCCCCCTCCCGAGGATCTCCGTCTGCAACCATGGGATGCCCCCGCGCTCGCGCGTTCCGACCCGCTTGTCATCGGTTTGCCCTTTGCTGGCGGCGCTAGCCCGCGTACTCGATCAGTCCGCGCTGCCCGAGCGCCTTCAGGCACATCTTCACGCACGCGTCGAGCTTGTGCTCGGCGGCTTTGACGACCAGCTCGGGGTTCTTGGGGGCCTCGTACGGGTCGTCGATCCCGGTGAAGCCAAGGCCCTTGCCCTCGGCCAGCGCCGCGCGGGCCTTCTTGTAGAGGCCCTTGGGATCGCGCTGCTCGCAGACGTCGATCGGGGTGTCCACGAACACCTCGATGAAGTCGATGCCCGACTCCTTGTGCAGGGCGCGGGCGGCGTCGCGGTCCTTGATGTAGGGGGAGATGAAGCTCGTGAGCGTGATGAGTCCCGCGTCGGCGAAGAGCTTGGAGACCTCGCCGATGCGCCGGATGTTCTCCTCGCGGTCCGCGGCGGAGAAGCCCAGGTTCTTGTTGAGCCCGAAGCGGATGTTGTCGCCGTCGAGGCGGTAGCAGGGGACCTTCTGATTCACGAGCGCCTGCTCGAGGGCGCAGGCGATGGTGCTCTTGCCGCAGGCGGAGAGACCGGTGAACCACATGGTGGCTCCCTTGACGCCGAGGGCCTTCCAGCGCTCGTCGCGGCTGATGTTGCCCTCGTGCCAGTGGATGTTCGTGGCCTTCACCTGCGTCATGGCGGGGTTCTCCTCGTCCGGGTGTGGGTGCGTGAGCCGTTGCGGGCGAGGACTTTAGGCGGAGCGGCGGCCCACGAGGCGGCGACCGGGGCGGGGGCGCGGACACGGAGCAGGGTCGGGTGTCATGCCCGGTCCGGCGGGGCTTTCACGGGGCGGGGCAGGGCGTCGCGCCCCGTGATGAGCCGCACGCCCCGGTCGTAGAAGAAGTAGAGCCAGACCCACTCCAGCATCGTCATCAGCCGGCTTCGGAAGTTGATCAGGTAGAGGATGTGGACGGTGGCCCAGATGAGCCAGGCGGGGAAGCCGGTGAGCTCCATCCCCCGGATCTTGGCCACCGCCCGGTTCCGCCCGATTGTCGCCAGTTCGCCCTTGTCTCGGTAGCGGAAAGCCGCCCGCGCCGGGGCTGGGCGGCCGGCGCCCAGCGCGGCGATCTCCCTCGCGATGATCCGCCCCGCGTGGCGCCCCATCTGGATCGCGCCCTGCGCGACGCCCGGCACGGGCTCTCCCGTCAGCGCGTCGCTTGCGGCGGCCAGGTCGCCCACCACGAACACCTCCGGGTGTGAGGCCAGCGCAAGATCCGGGCCGACCGGAACCCGCCCCCCGCGGGCTAGCTCCACGCCGAGCGTCTCCGCCAGTGGCACCGCCTCGACCCCCGCGGCCCACACGATGTTGGGCGTGTCGATCGCCGACCGTTCGCCGGAGCTGGATTCGAGCGTCAGGCCGCCGGGCCCCACCTCCACGACCCGCCGCCCCAGCAACACCTCCACGCCGAGCCGCTCGAGGTCCCGCTGCGCCCGTGCCGAGAGCTCCGGCGGGAACGTCGTGAGCACTCTGTCGTTGCCATCGATCAGGATCACGCGGGTCTCGCGCGTGTCGAGGCGGCGGAAGGAGCGGCGCATCGTCTGTCGTGCCAGCTCGGCCATGGAACCGGCCATCTCGACGCCCGTAGGCCCCGCGCCGACGATCGCGAAGGTGAGAGAGCGCCGGCGCGCATCCGCATCACCCTCGATCTCCGCCTGCTCGAACGCCAGCAGGTACCGCCGACGCAGCTCGATGGCGTCGTCGATCGTCTTCAGTCCCGGCGCGTGCGATGCCCATTCGTCGCGATGGAAATAGGCGGTCCGCACGCCCGGCGCGAGGACCAGGTAGTCGTAGCGATAGCGCGTGCCGTCTTCGCCGAGCGCAACGGCGCGTCCGTCGAGATCGATCGACGTCACCAGCGCGAGGTACACCGCGCAGTTGCGCTGCCGCTCGAAGATCTTGCGGAGCGGCGTCGCGATGTTGCCCGGGCTCAGCGCCGCCGTCGCCACCTGATAGAGCAGCGGCTGGAAGACGTGGTGGTTCTTCCGGTCGAGGAGCACGACCTCGGCGTCGGCCCGCCGCAGCGCGCGGGCAGCGTTCAGGCCCCCAAAGCCGCCTCCGACGATCACGATCCGAGGCTTGCGGCGAGGCTCCACGGCGGCTTCCCCTTGCGGCGGGGAATCCTACGGGCACGGGACACGGGATCGCGGGGGTGGGCGTGCCGTGCGGGTAGGACTAGAGTTGCAGCCTCGCGTCGCGGGGTCGGGATCGGTCGCACACACTCTGGGATTTGGCGGAGGGAGCCTCGATGAAGGGCCTGATGCAGCCGCACGGCGGCAAGCTGGTGAATTGTCTGGTGGAGGGCGCGCGGGCGCAGGCCCTCCGGGCCGAGGCCGCGGGCATGGCGCGGATCAATCTGTCGCAGAAGCAGTCCTGCGACCTGGAGTTGATCGCCTGCGGCGGGTTCAGCCCGCTGGACGGGTTTATGGGCCAGGCCGATTTCGAGAGCGTCTGCCGCGGGATGAAGCTCACGAGCGGGCTCCCGTGGTCGATCCCGATCCTGCTGAGCGTGAAGAGGGGGGACGCGCCGGGCGTGGGGAGCCGGGTCGCGCTCTACGCGCCCAACGGCGTGCTGCAGGGCGTCATGACGGTGAAGGAGACGTTCGCCCACGACAAGGCGCTCGAGTGCAAGAGCGTGTTCCGCACCGACGACGCGGCGCACCCGGGCGCGGCGCAGGTGATGGCCGAGGGCGACGTGTGCGTGGCCGGGCCGGTTGAAGCGCTGACGCTGTGCGTGGACCCTGAGGGCCCCGAAGCGTTCCTCGACCGTCGCCTGACGCCGTCACAGGTGCGCGCGGCTTTCGAGCAGAAGGGCTGGAGCACCGTCGTCGCGTTCCAGACGCGGAACCCGATCCACCGGGCGCACGAGTACGTGTGCAAGTGCGCGCAGGAGATCTGCGACGGCCTGCTCATCCACCCGCTGGTCGGCGAGACCAAGAAGGGCGACATCCGCGCCGACGTCCGCATGCGAGCGATCGACGCACTGGCCGCGCGCTACTTCAACCCCGCGACCACGTTCGTCAGCGTGCTCCCCGCGGCGATGCGCTACGCGGGCCCGCGCGAGGCCGTGCACCACGCCCTGATGCGGAAGAACTACGGCTGCTCGCACTTCATCGTCGGGCGCGACCACGCCGGCGTGGGCAACTACTACGGCACCTACGACGCGCAGAAGATCTTCGACGAGATCGACCTGGCGGCGCTCGGCATCCAGCCGCTCAAGTTCGAGCACACCGGCTACTCCAAGTCCTACGGCGGCATGGTCTCCGGCAAGACCTTCCCCAAGATCGAGGGCGACATCATCAACCTCTCCGGCACCGCCGTCCGCGAGCTGCTCTTCAAGGGCGAGCGGCCCCCCGCGGAGTTCAGCCGGCCGGAGGTGGCGGACGTGCTGATCGCCGCGGCGAAGGAAGGGAAGCTGTTCGTCGAGTAAGGCTCGACGTCGATTCAGGCGCTGTTACGAGCGAGCCCCGGGAGGGGCTCGCTTTATCTTTGGGGCGAAGCCGATTCTGCTTGGAGGGACGTGACCGTGCGACGAATTCGCGGGGGTCAGGCCGATTCGTCCGACCTGTCCTGCAATCTCAACGAGCTGGTGTCCGCGGTGAGCAATACACGTCCCGTGGGGCGCCCGCCTGCAGGTGCCTGGCGGTACGGGGGCAGGATGGGCGGAGCCGACCGCCTTTCAGCCTCCCGGAGAGGCGTCGCGGCAGGGGGGATCGGCGGGTAGGCTGGGCGGTATGTCGCCGGGGCCGGGTGCTCCGGAGGTGGAGGTCCGCGGAACTTGGGGGCCGCGGCGGAGGTACCACCGGAACGGCGGCCGCCTCAAGGGCGGCGTCGGTGTCGGTAGAGAGGGCGGCGGCGCCGCCCAGAAGGAGACTGACAGATGAAACTTCGCGGTGCGGCGTGCGTGGCGGCGGCGTTGGCTCTGGTGGCGGGGGCGCCGGCCTTGGCTCAGGACGCCAAGCCCAAGCCCGAGCGGGCGCCCGGCGTGGAGGCCGAGCGCATCGGCGAGCTGATGGTGGGCGACCGGGCGCCCGAGCTCGCGATCGGGACGTGGGTCAAGGGTGAGCCCGTCACCGGCTTCGAGGAGGGCAAGGTCTACGTCGTCGAGTGCTGGGCGACGTGGTGCGGGCCCTGCATCGCCGGCATGCCGCACCTCTCCGAGCTGCAGAAGGAGTACAAGGACAAGGGCGTGACGATCATCGGGGTGAACATCTGGGACGACCCGGCGAACGTCGAGCCTTTCATGGAGAAGCGCGGCGGCGACGAGAAGATGGAATACACCGTTGCCGTCGAGGAGAAGATCGAGGGCGAGGAGATCGAGCAGGGCCGAATCGCGAAGGAGTGGATGGCCGCCGCGGGACGGAACGGCATCCCGTCGGCCTTCATCGTGGACCAGAAGGGCTACGTGGCCTGGATCGGTCACCCCGGGAGCATGGACCACGCGCTCGAGCAAGTGGTCGCGGGCAAATGGGACCTCGCGAAGGCGGCGGATGCGTACGTCGCCGAGCAGAAGATGGAGGCCAAGTTCGAGAAGCTGCAGGAGCTGATCGGCGGGGGCGAGTACGACCAGGCCGCGAAGCTGGCCGAGGAGCTCGTGAGCGGGCCGGCGTGGGAGAGCGCGATGGCGCTCAACGGGATCGCTTGGCCGTTCGTCGATCCTGACATGGACGTCGAGAACCGGCACACGGATCTCGCGATCAAGGCGGCGGAGCGTGCGGCCGAGCTGACCGACCACGAGGACCCGGCGATCCTCGACACGCTCGCGTGGGCCTACTACCACGCGGGGCAGAAGGAGAAGGCCATCGAGACCGAGACCAAGGCGGTCTCCCTCGCGCCCTCCTCCCAGAAAGAGATGTACGAGGCGGCGCTGGAGCGGATGAAGGAGTAAGCGCCGCGATCCAGAGGCAGGGAAGCGGGCAAGGCCCCGGCGCGAGCGCCGGGGCCTGCTCCTTTCTGTCCCGGAGACTGCGTGCTCTCCGTCAGGCGAGCACGTCCAGCAGGCCCCCCGCGCCGGTCGAAGGGTCGGGCGAAGGCAGCGGCGCGGGCGCGGGGATCGCGTTGTCCGGGTCGGTCGGCTGGGTCGGGTCGGCGGGCGGCGCGGGCTCGACCGGCGTGATCTCGACCCCGTCCACGGGGCCGCTCTTGCGGGCGAGGTTGGCTTGGAGCTGCGTGAGCGCATTCGCGCCGGCGATGTGCCCGCCGGCGCTCTCGGCCTTGGCCCGGGCGGCCCGCCGGTCCATATTCGCCTGAACCCGCTGGACGGCGTTCTCGAGGCCGCGAGGCCTGGCGGAGGGGGCGGTATCGGCGGGAGAGATCTTCATTGGGTGCTTCCTTGCTTCGCACTGGGGGTGGGCGATGACGGGATCACTTCCGGGCGAGGGCGAGGTTGGCCGAGAGCAGTTGGAGTGCCTGCTGCGGGGCCTGTCGTCCGATGAGCAGGGCGCTGATCGAGGCCTGCTCGAGGATCTGGCCGCGGATGAGGTTGGACATCTCGGCGGCGATGTCGGCGTCGAGGATCTGCGAGCGTGCGGCCTCGGAGTTCTCGAGCTCGATCAGGAGCTGGTTGCGCTCGGGGGCGATGCCGTTCGTGATGCGGGCGCCGATGCCGGCGCGGCGGGCGCCGATCGACCCGAGCGCGGCCTCGACGCTGTCCTGGGCGCTCTCGAGGTCGCCGTCGATCAGGTTGAGCACGCCGCCGGACTTGATCGAGGCGAGCACGGCCTCGACGGTCTTCACGTCGTCCCCCTCGCCGTGGACGGTCGCATCTGTGCGTCCCAGGGAGGTGGAGAAGAGGCCCTCGAAGAGCTTCTCACCCTTGAACACGGCGGTGTTGCCGATGAAGTCCATCGCCTTGAGGATCTCGTCGGCCTGCAGCTGGAGGCCTTCGAGCTCCTCGGGGCTCGTGCCCCCCTTGTTCGCCGCGGTGACGACGAGCCCGTTGAGCTCGTGGAGCAGGTCGTGGACCACCGAGAGGGAGCCCTCCATCGCGCCGAGGCGCGCCTCCTCCTGATCGAGCGCATCGAGCTTCTTCTCGACCTTGGTGATGCGCGCGGTGAACTCATCCACGGCGATCAGACCGGAGGGATCGTCGGAGGCGCGGTTGATGCGCTTGCCCGTCGCCAGGCGCTCCGCGGCCTGCTGCACGATGGCCTGCGCGTTGCGCAGCCCGCGCTGGCCGATCATGAAGCTGTAGCCTGAGAGGGGCGAGATCATCCGCTGGTCTCCGGTCGGGAGATGCCTAGCGGGCTATCGGGCCGGCGTCGGGGCGGCTCAAGCGGGAGATTGCATTGGCGTCCCATCGGCCGCCGATCGCCCCAAGAAAGCGCCCCACGCGTCCTGCGGAGGCGAGGGGCGAAGGGCCGGGTTGATCGGCGCGTCAGGCCATTTTTGCGCGTCAGAGCCTTCGGGGTTCCGCTCAGCAGCCCGCGCCCACGAGCCCTTCGGGACACGGTCGCTCGCGAGCGCCGCTCCGAACCAGTGCAGGCTGCCGATCAGCGAGAGGGCGCACCCGCTCGCCGGCTCACTCCCGATTCTGGGAACGCGCCTGCTCGCCTCGTACCCGGAGATCGCGCGGCGCGTCTATGGGAGAATGGGATGGCGCCCCGAAGATTTCGTGGGCGTGCGCCTGCGGGTGAAGTATCCGCCGATGGGGACGAACGTGTCGCTGCGGTTCCGACTGCCGCACAGGTCCCCGGGCGCGAGCACCCGGCGCGGTGACGCCTCACGCCGCGCCGAGCAGGTCTACGGCGAGGGCGGCGTTGCGGCCGTCGAGGGCGAGCAGGGAGCGGGAGGCTTGGGCGAGTGTCTCGGAGCGGATGAGTTGGGCCGTCTCGCGCGCGAAGTCGGCATCGACGATGAGCGAGTGGGCCTGCGAGAGGCTCCTCAGCTCCGCGTCGATGGCTCGGGAGCGCGGCTCGATCTCGTTCGCGACCTCGGCGCCGATCCGGCCGCGCATCACCGCGAGCTCGGACGCCGCGGCGTCCGCGATTGACTCCACGAGCGCCGGGTCGTCGAACAGGGCGAGCGAGCGGCCGACATCGGCCAGGGTGTAGCCGGCCATCTCGCCGGACCCGGGGTCCATGGCCTCCGTCTCGCCGAGCTCCGCGGTGAGCGAAGAGTCGAACAGACGCTCGCCGGCGAAGCTCGCGCCGCCCGCGGTGTGCTCGATGGCGCGGACGATGCTCGCGGCCTCGACCTCGAGGGCCTGCCTCTCGGCGTCAGAAAGCGTCGAGGAGCCCGCCGCTTCGACCGCGATGGCCCTGAGCTCTCCGGCCATGTCGCCCGCCGCGGCGAGGGCGCCGTCCTTGGTCGCCAGAACGTCGGCTCGGCGCTGGAGTGACTTCGATTCGGCGTCGAGCGCGCGGATCACGGAGTCAAGGCGGAGGCCGGCGATCAGGCCGGCGGGGTCGTCGCTCCCGGAGGTGATGGAGCGGCCGGTGGCCAGGCGGCGCATGGTCCGATCGGCAGTGCGCTCGTTCTCGCGCAGGGGCATGATGCCGGCGAAGATGTTGCGCGCGGGTTGACCGAGGGGTGAGAGCACGGAGGGAGCCCTCCCTTCCCGGAGAAGTATGGGGTGTAGAGTGTGCCGCGACGCTTCGACGGGAGCGGTGTCGGATGCGCGGGGTTGGGCTTGGGGCGGTCGTGACGATCGTGCGGACCAGTGTTGAGCTTGCGGCTGATCCTCGGGCCGGCGGGCGCATGGCCGGGACAGCCGCGCCAGCATTGGCGCCGCCTTGATGGGGTGCGGGGTATGTGCGGCAGGTTCACACGGGAGTTCAGCTGGAGGGAGGTCCACGATTTCCTGGACCTGCGGATTCCGGCGCAGCTGGAGATCGAGCCGAGCTGGAACGTGGCGCCGACGCAGGTGTCGCATGTGGCGCGGATCG
>DASRXL010000164.1:0-9498 GCA_035654175.1 Phycisphaerales bacterium | reverse complement strand
CTCCGGGCTGGTGCTCGTGTACACGGCCGCGATCATGATGGTTCTGCGGTTCTTCGCCGGGCCGATCGTGCACAGGCTGAGCCCGCTCGGCCTGCTCATCGCCAGCTCGGCGCTGGCGGTCGTCGGCCTCTACTCGCTCTCGACGGCGAGCGGGCTGATGATCTTCGGCGCGGCGACGCTGTACGGCGTGGGCAAGAGCTTCTTCTGGCCGACGATGCTGGGCATCGCCGCGGAGCAGACGCCCCGCGGCGGCGCGCTGACGCTCAACGCGCTCGGCGGCGTGGGGATGATCGCGGTGGGCACGCTGGGGGCACCCTACATCGGAGCGCTGCAGGCCGATCAGCGGATCGAGGCGATCGAGCAGGACGCGGAGCTCGCGGCGGCGGCGCCGGGGCTGGTCGAGGGCGGTCGGCTCACGGTGATCGAGGAGCGGCGGATCTACGAGATCATCGAGTATCCGGCGATCTCCGAGGAGGCGCTCGACGCCAGGCTCGCCGCGCTGGACGAAGCCCAACGCACCGAGGTGCGGACCGAGATCGCCGCGCTCACGGCGACGAGCAAGCAGGGCGCTCTGGCGCACATGGCGATCTTCCCCGGCATCATGCTCGTGTGCTACGTCGGCCTCTACGCCTGGTTCAGGTCCAGGGGCGGGTACAAGCCGCTGGAGCTGCACGCCCTCGGGCAGGCGCAGGTGCCGCCGCCGGAGCATGCGGGCACGGAGGCGTGAAGCCGCCGGTCGCTGGGCGCGCCGGCTGCTCGCTACGATTGCCCTCCTCGCCGGAGTGGCGGAACTGGCAGACGCGGCGGATTCAAAATCCGCTCTGGGTGAAACCAGGTGTGGGTTCGACTCCCTCCTCCGGCATTGGGCGGGAAGGCAGCGAGGCACTCAGGCATCGGGGCGCCACTGCGGCCGACGCCGTGCTGCCGTGCCGCCGTGCTGCCTTGATCGCTTGAAGCCTCAATGCCTGGGCGCCTGAGCGCCTTCCCTCGTCAATCCCGCTCGCCGCGCAGGAATCGGAAGAGGTTCCAGGAGCTGTGCCGGCCGTTGCGGTCCTCTCCCGGTTCGTCGGGCGCGGGGCGCTGCTCGAGGATCCGCTTGTATTCGATCAGGGTCTGCTCGGAGAACGCGAGCTCGCCGCGGGCGACGCGGCAGATCCCCTCGACGATGTGCGCCGGCTGATCGGCCTTGGAGAGATACCCCCACGCCCCGGCCTCCATCGCCTCCTCGATAAGCGTCGGCTGGGTGTGGCCGGAGAGGATGAGGACGCGGCTGCCGGGGCTGCGATCCGCGAGGGCCCGGATCATCGTGAACGGGTCCTGGCCGGGCATGTCCACGTCCATGCAGACCACGTCCGGGGGGTCCGCCGCAACCGCGGTGAGCAGCGAATCGATGTCGCTGACGCACCCCAGCCAGCGGAACCGGTCATCGTGGGCCAGGCGGCGGGCGAGCACGTCGGCCACGAGCTCGTTGTCTTCAACGCTCATCACCCCGATCGGCGCTGAAGGCATCCGGTCCACTCCTGGCTGGCGGCCTCCAACGGGCCGGCCGCCCATGCAAGGATGATCATATCAAATCGCCCCATTGCAATCACGCGCGGCGGCGCAGAGCCCGGTCCCGGCTCAAGCCGGACAATCGCCGCCGCTTTCCGAAGAGGGTCCGCGCGGGGCCGCACGGCTGATGGCCTCGTTCGCGGCGTCCCGCACGCGGCGGCGCACCTCGGTGATGTTCGACTCCAGGTTCCCGGAAATGCGCGCCACGTCCACGTGGAGCGTGACCGTGCCCGGGTCGCCCTCCCCGCCGGGGCTCGGCGGATGATCGAGCACCCGCAGGGCGGCTCCCCCGGCTGCAGGGTCGTCCACGATGGTGAACCCCAGATCGTGGAGCTCCGCCCCCACGATGGCGCGGGTGCGGGCGTGCTTCACTTCCACCAGCGCCGTGAGCCTGGCCCCGGGCTTTGCGCGACCCGGCGGGCCGGCGGCGATGAGCTTCGCCATAACCGTCGTCCCCTGGCCGGGAGCGCTCTGGATCTCCAGTGACCCGCCCGCCTCCTGCACCATCCCATAAACTAGTGCAAGCCCTAGTCCCGTGGACATCGCGCGGGTCTTGGTGGTGAAGAACGGCTGGGTGCAGCGTTCGCGCACGTGCGGCTCCATGCCGGGGCCGTCGTCGGCGACGGAGAGGACGACGAACCGGCCCTCGCAGAGGGCGCGGACCTCGATCCGGCCGCGCCCGCGCGGGCGCAGGGCCTCGATCGAGTTCTGGACGAGGTTGAAGACGACCTGCGTGAGCGCGGTGGCCGTGATGCGGACCCAGCACGGCTGCTCGGGCATCCGACCGACGAGCTCGATCTTGGAGGGCGCGGCGCTCTTGAGGACGCCCGCGGCCTGACGCCACCACGCCGCGAGCTCGGTGGTGTTCGCGCCGGTCCGCTCGGAGGGATCGACGACGAGCATGCGCAGGCCGCCCGAGAGATTCTGGAGATACTCGATCGCGGAGCGGATCTCCTGGAGCTCGGAGCGGACCTGTTCGTCGGTGGCGAGGCGGTCGAGCGCGTCGAGCCGGAGGCGGATGGGGAGCAGGATGTTGGCCATGTCGTGGCCGAGCCCGGCGGAGAGGGTGCCGATGGAGGCCATGCGCTCGGAGAGGCGCAGCCGCCGGTGCGACTCTTCGAGCTCGCGCGTGCGCTGGCGGACGGCCTCCCCGAGGGCGGCCTGCTGGTGCTCGAGGGCCGTGCGCGCGGCGACCTCGTCGGTGACATCGACGCAGGAGCAGATGTAGCCGGTCAGGCGGCCGGTGGGGCTCATGAGGGGCGCGCCGTGGTGGAGCAGCCAGCGGTACTCGCCGTCCCGCCGGCGGAGGCGGTACTCGGCGCGGAAGGGGCGATGGGAGGCCGAGGCCGCGGCGTAGGCCTCGAAGCATCGCTCGGCGTCTTCCGGATGGATGCCCCCGGTCCAGCCGTCGCCGAGCTCCTGCTCCATGGTGCGCCCGGTGAAGTCGAGCCACGGCCTGTTGAACCACGTCGCGCGCCGGTCCGCGTCGGTCATCCAGATGAGCACCGGCGCCGAATCGGCCATCGTTCGGAAGCGCTCCTCGCTGATGCGCAGGGCCTCCTGGGCCTCGCGCCATTCGGTGATGTCGGTGTTGGTGCCGAACCAGCGGAGGATGCGCCCGTGCTCGTCGCGGATGGGCACCGCCCTGGAGAGGAACCAGCGGTACCGCCCGTCCCGGCCGCGCAGCGGGAAGGTGTCCTCCCAGGTCCGGCCCTCGCTGATGCTGCGTCGGAACTTCTCGACCACGTCGTTCACGTGATCGGGATGGTGGACGGAGGTCCATCCCGATCCGAGGACCTGCTCGGGCGTGGTCCCGGTGTACTCGAACCACCGCCGGTTGTACCAGAAGATCCGGCCCCCCTCGTCGGTCATCCAGGCGAGCTGGGAGATGTTGTCGGCGAGGGTGCGGAAGCGCTCCTCGCTGTCGCGCACGGCCGACTCGGCGTCCTTCATGGACTGCACGTCGGCGCTCGCGCCGACCCAGAGGGCGACGCGTCCCCGCGCGTCGCGCACCGGAGAGGCGCGGCAGGCGAACCAGCGGTACTGCCCGTCGTGGCGGCGGAGCCGGTATTCGACCTCGTGCACCGCGTCCGCGCCGGCGTGCGCTCGCGCGGAGGAGTCGCGCCAGGCATCCCGGGCCCGCCGCCGGTCGTCCGGGTGGAGCGAGCTCAGCCAGCCCGACCCGAGCTGTTCGGCCTCCGAGCGGCCGGTGTACTCCAGCCAGCGCTGGCTCACGAAGTCGCACACCCCCTCCGGCGTGCACGTCCACACGAGCTGCGGCAGGGAGCTGAGCAGGACGCGCGCGTGGCGCTCGCTGGCCCGCACGGCGTCCTCCGCGGCCCGGTGCGCCGTGATGTCCACGATGGCGTTGGTCGCGCCTACGAGCGCGCCCTGGGCGTCGAACGCCGGGTGCGGATGTACCAGCACGTGGCGGCGGCTCCCGTCCGGGCGCTCGTAGATCAGCTCGGCCGGCGGGTGCGGGCGGCGCTCGCGCAGGCTCGTGGCCATCGGCGACGCGTTGTGTGGGAGCGGAGTGCCGTCGGGGCGGTACATCACGGCCGCGCCGCTCCAGCGGTCCACGCCCACACGCGGCGATCGACCCCAGAGCGCCACGGCGGCCGCGTTGTACAGCGTGATCCGCCCGTCGGCGTCGCACGTGTAGAGGGCGATGGGGAGCGTCTCGAGGAGGTGACGGTAGCGGATCTCGCTCTCGCGCAGGGCCGCGGCGGCGCGCCGGGCGCTGGTGATGTCGCGGGCGATCTTGGAAGCGCCCACGATCCGTCCCGAATCGTCGTACAGAGGCGAGGCGCTGAGCGCGATGTCGATCCGCCGTCCGTCCCTGGTGAGCCGGACCGTCTCATAGTGCTCCACGCGCTCGCCCGCGCGCAGGCGGCCCAGGATCTCCGATTCCTCGGCGAGCCTGTCCTCCGGGATGATCGCGTCGATCGAGCGCCCGACGATGTCCTCGGGCGCGTAGCCGAATAACCGCTCGGCGCCGGCGTTCCACGACGTGACCCGGCCGTCGAGGGTCTTGCTGATGATCGCGTCGTCGGAGGACTCGACGATCGCGGCCAGGAGCGAGCGGGCCCGCTCGCTCTCGATTCTCTCGGTGATGTCGATGGCGATGCCGCCGATCATCGGGGGCCGCTCGCCCTCGACCGGGATCGCGAACTTGCTGACGACCGAGTAATGCAAGCCGTCCGGCTGGCCAAGGACCTCGATGGTTCTGACGGCCGCGCCGGACCCCAGGACCTTGAGGTCGTTGGCGCGGAACTCGGCCGCCGTCTCGGGCGGGAAGACTTCGGCGTCGGTCCTCCCGAGCAGGTCGGCCCGCCGGACCCCGAAGGCCTGGGCCGCGGCGTCGTTGGCGAAGAGGTAGCGGCCCTCCGCGTCCTTAATCCAGGCGAGCCCGGGAAGGTGCTGCATGAATCGGGTGAACCGGGATTCGCTGGCGAGCAGGGCCTGCTCGATGCGCGTGCGGTCGGTGACGTCCAGCGAAACGCCGATGACGCGTTGGGGCAGGCCTTCCTCGGTGCGGAACACCGAGCCGCGGGCCTCCATCCAGCGCTCCTCGCCGGACTCCGAGAGCACGCGGTACTCGACGGCGAAGTCCGCGCCCTCCCGAACGGTGGCGCGGATCGCCGCCTCGACGCCGGCGCGGTCCTGCGGATGGATGCCCTGGAGGGCCTCCTCAACGCTGCCGTCGAAGGCTTCCGACGAGCCCGCGGGAGGGGGCATCCCGCCCGGCGCCCACACCACCCGGCCGGCGGCGATGTCCCAATCCCAGACACCCATCCGCCCGGCCAGCACCGCGAAGCGCAGGCGCCGGTCGCTGTCGCGGAGCGCGGTCTCGGCCCTGATCCGCTGCTCGATCTCGCGCCGCCCCTGCTGGTACAGCCTGGCGTTCTCGATGGCCATGGCGGCCTGCGCGCCGATCGCGACGGCCAGGCGCTCCGCGCGCTCGGAGAACACGCCCGGGCGAGGATCACCCAGGAAGAGGCCGCCCAGCACCGTGCCGCTCCGCGCCGTCAGCGGCAGGGCCAGGTAGCTGCGCACGCGGGGGCTCGTCCCGGCCGCGCCGTGCCGGCCCCGTTCCTGGCCGGCGACGGGGGCCTCGGAAAGGTCGGCGATGCGCACCGCGCCCCCGCCGCGCAGCATGGCCGCCAAGTGGGGCAAGTCGGCCGGCGCCCCGTCGGGATCGAAGAGCACCTCGGCGGCGCCGGAAACGGTGACCTGGAGAGGCGAGCCGATCGCGCCCGGATCGGCGATGTACAGGCAGGCGCCGCAGGCGGCGCCGGTGGCGTCGGTCGCGGCGTCCGTGACCTTCTGCAGGAGCGCCCGCAGGTCGAGCTCGGTCGCGAGCGCATGCGCGACCCGGCTGAGGGTTTCGGTCTCGTCGTGGCAACCTGACCATTGGCCCTGGGGCGGGCGCTCACCGCTCGGGTTGCCTCCGGCTGTCGTATCCAGCTTCGTCATGTGCTCTGCCGTGCCGTGTGGCGCCGATTCAAGCCTAACACACGGCGCGACCCCCGGCCCGGAGTCGGGGGCGGAGAGCCGCGCAGCTCCGGGGGAGTGTCGGTCGTGAGGGCCGTTTCATCGGAGAGACGCGGCCGGAGCGCCGGCCGGGCCCGGATCCGCAGACGGGGCCGACCAGTCTCCCGCGAAGAAGCCGGCGTGCACGACTCCGTCGATGCCGCGCTCGTAGACCTCCGGCGTGAACACCGTGAAGTCCGGATAGGCGACGCCCGACACAAAGTAGGGCAGGCGGTCCGTCGCCCGGCAGGCGGCGAGCGACGTGCCGCCGACGACACCGACCAACGCGAGGTCCGACCCGGCGCGCGGCCGGACCGCCAGCAGCGCATGATCGCCCGACGCGAGGCGCAGGCTTCCGACGCCGACCGCTTCGCGGGTGAGCATGAGCACGTCGTCCGCGAGGACGGCGCTCCAAGCCGCGTTGGTCGCCGCATTCCCGTAGAGCACGATGTTCCGATCGGGATCGGCGAGTGGGCTCTGCGCCGGCGCGCCGAGCAGTTCGCGGTCGCTGACCACCTGGAACGCGCCGTTGCCCCGGTACTTGAAGGTCTCGGCGTCGAGCCTCGCCTTGGCGTACGCCCAGGCGTTCTCCTCCGCGGTGCCGGCGGTGCCGTAGACGAGGAGCGCCCGCCGGCGGAACGCGTTCTTGAACGGGCCCTCGCGCTCCGGGCGCTTGCGGCCGGCGTGGGGGGCGTCGTCGAGCGCCCAGCCGCCCGAGAGGCGGCTAAGACGGATCGGGGCATCGAGGCGCTTGGGGGTGAGCTCCACGGTCTGATCGTCGATGGTGATGAAGAGCGGCTCGCCCGGCGCGGGGGCGAGAACCTCGATCGCCGTCCCGTCCTCTTGCGTGCGGGAGATCGGGCGTTGGCATTGCTGCATCGACAGCGCGAGGCGGGCGACGTTCTCTGTATGTCCCTTGATCGTGCCGGCGGCTGCGTCGAGGGAGAGGTCGATGCGGCTGCGCTTCATCGGCTCGAGCTGCTCGAGCACCGTCGCCCAGCGGTGCTCGCCCGAGACGCCCGGGGCCGCGGTCGCGAAGCGGAGGTGATCGGGCCGGGCGGGGCGGGTGTTGAACCGGAAGTGGGCGAAGAGGGGCGGCCAGTCCACACACTGGTTGCCCCACCAGTGCCCCGCGCCAGGCTGCTCGTAGTACGCGAAATTGCGGTGAAAGCCCGCCAGGTGCGAGCGCATCGCGCGGGCCTCGGTCACCGGCACGTTCTCGTCGGCGTCGCCGTGGAGGATGTAGACGGCGAGGCCGGCGTAGTTGTCCAGGAGCGAGAGCGTGTCGCTCGGGCTGGCGGCGCGGGCGAAGGCGTCGTGCACAGGGGTCGCGCCGTCGAACGCGGGGAGGCCTCCGTACGAGAAGAAGCTGATCCAGCCCGCGCTGGGGGCGATCGCGGCGAAGCGGCCGGGGAAGTGGGCGGCGAGCTGCCAGGTGCCGTGGCCGCCCATCGAGTGGCCCGTGAGGTAGATGCGGGAGGGATCGGGGTCGAAGAGCTCGACGGCGCGATCGAGCGCCTCGATCGCGTCGAGGCGGCCCCAGTCCTCCCAGTCGAAGCCGAAGGGCCGGCGGTTGGTCGGCGCGACGATGTGCGCCCATTCCTTCGGCTCGTACGCCTCGGCCTGCCCCGCGGCCTCGACCGACGCGCCGTGCAGCGAGAGCACAAGCGCCGGCTTGGAGTCGTGCGCCGCCCGGCCCTCGGCGGGCGTCAGTCGCGGCGTGACGGCGAAGTATTGCACCGAGCCATCGATATCGGAAACGAACGTGCGGATATGCCTCTCGTCGGCCCTGCGCGCGCGGAGCTTGATCTCGCGCGTGTGGAGCGTCTCGCCGGCGCGCAGGATCTGCAGCTTGATCGGCACGTTGCCCTCGGCATCGGCCGCCCCGTGGGGGAGCTTGACCGGGGCCTTGTACACCGTGAGGCGGGGCGCCCGCACACCGGCGGTCTCCTGCACCGTCTCCGCGCCGTCGGCCTGCAGCGCGACGGCGCGGATCGTCAGCTCCGTGGCGTCCTGCGGAGTGGCGTTGAGCAGCGGCACGCCCGCCCAAAGGTCGCCGTTCTCGCCTTCGATCTGGTCGGGCAGCGTGAAATCGACGGTGTCGAAGGCGATCGGCGCCTCGGGCGAGACGAGCTGGGCGCGGAGCTGCCCGCGCGCGACCGAGAAGAGCAGCTCGTTGGCGCCTTGGCGGAGCGCGATCGGCAGCCTGAGCAGGCCGTTGGAGTACGGGTCGCCCGCCCGGGGCTCGCCGTTGACGTAGACGATGCCGGACCCTTGCGCCTCGAGGATGAGCGCCGAGGGCGCCTCTAGGTCGGCACGCAACAGAAGGTAGCCGCCGGCCAGGCCGCCCTCCCGGAACCATCCGTCATCGTCCGGCGCGAGCGGGTGCCACGCGGCCTGCTCGCCGCTGCTGGTCGGGAGCGTCTGCCCGGCGGCCGGCGCGGTCCATTGGCCGCGCACCAGCGCGAGCGTGATGGGGTCGCTGAAGAAGGGCTGGCGCCCGCCGGCGGCGAGCCGTTGGATGGCGAGGCCCTCGCTGAAGCGGATGACCTCCTGGGCGCTCGTCGAGCAGGCGAGGGCGAGGAGGACACCGAGGGCGGGCAGGAGTCGGCTCATGCATTGCTCCGGGGGAGCAAGAGTGTGTCGCCCCGGGCGCATCGGGGCAAGTCGCGTGCGGCGGGTCGGCAGATATGCTTGGATGATGGTCCCGTGCGTCGAGGTCTGCTGGCTGCTCTCACCGATCCGGAGCGGATCGTCGGTGACGGTGTATGCCGCCGCGGACGCCCTGGGCTGCAGCGTGGCCGACGAGATCTTCGGGCCGTGGGATCGCACGGGTCCGCCGTACAACTATCCCGAAGCGCAGCGGATGCTGCGCAACAGCTTCGTGGCGGGTGGGGAGCGGCTCACGGTCCAGACCGTCGAGCTTGCCGGGCGGATCTTTCAGCAGCTCGGAGGGCCGGACGGGGTCCTCGTCTGCAAGCACCCGCACGCCTCGATCGGACCGGATGAGATCAGGCGCCACTGGCCGGGGCACCACTGCGCGGTCCTGATGCGGAATCCATTGCGGGCATTGAACAGCCTCTTCGTGCGCGGCTGGGAGGAGGCCGCGGGCGGCGGGAGCATGATCGGGTATTTCGCCACTCTCGCCGAGCGATGGCTCGCCGATCCCCACCGGCTGCTCTACGAGGACCTGCAGCGGGACCCCTGCGGATACTTCCGGCGGCTGTTCCGAGCGTGGGGATTCGGGCCCGACGAGGGCCTCGTGCAGCGGGCGGTGAGGTATCGCGAGTGCGCGTATCACAGCTCATCGGGCGAGAAGCACGCCGGGGACGATCCCTCGCGCGTGCGGAGCGAGCGGGAATGGCGCGTGCCGGAGGCGATCGTGGACGAATACCTGGCACACCCGCTGATGCG
>DASRXL010000163.1:0-15616 GCA_035654175.1 Phycisphaerales bacterium | reverse complement strand
AGCCCGCGCCGGCGCCGGGCGGCGCGGGCTGATGCGAGTCTGAGGGGAACCAGGCGGCGGCGCGGAGCGGAAGGACTGGTCGCGGGGGGGCGGCTTGGGTGCTACCGTCTGGTGCGGGCGGTTTGCTCGCCCGGCGCGGCCGCGGTGGGCGGCTCCACGCACGGCTGACAACGCCCTTACATCGAAAGGCAGACGCGACATGGCTCAGGATCCCCAGACCCGTCAGATCCAGCTCCGAATCGACGAGTCGAAGATGCACTCGACGTACGCCAACACCATCCGCACGTCGTCCACGCAGGACGAGGTGGTGCTGGATTTCGGGATGAACCTGCCGATCCAGGGGCAGAACAATGAGCCCGTGCTGCTCTTCGCCGTGGGCTCGCGCGTCATCATGAACTGGGCGGGCGCCAAGCGCCTCGCGATCAGCCTGGGGCAGGTGATCCGCGGCTACGAGGAGCGCAACGGCGAGATCCAGCTGCAGCGTGGCGCGGGCCACGGCGGCGAGGGGCCGCGCCTGGCCGACTGAGCGGCCGGCGTGCGCTGCGTGCGAGACGTTCCCCGGGCGGCGACGCCCGGGGTTTGTTTTTTTTCGGACGGACCGGGTCCGCCGCGTCCCGGGCAGACGCGGAGGGCCGCCGGGGCGCGTGCGCGGGCGCAGCCTCGTCGGGGACCCGCGGCGGTCGTGCTCCCGGGCCGTCCCCGCGTGGCGTCGCTCGCGGGCGTGCCGCCGGTCAGTCTCGCGCCCTCGCCTCGAGCACGAAGCCGGTCTCGATGTCCTTCGCGCGCTCGGCGGAATAGGTGAGCTTCACGGGGGTGCCCTGCGGCCCTTCCAGATAGAAGCGGTGGAGGACGCTGTCCTTCCCGGGGACGCCGCCGGGGAGCTGGACGCGCCCCGGCTCGAAGCGGACCTCGTCGATCGTCTTGTCGCGTCGCTCCCGGATCGAGCCGGACATGACCACGCGTGCCCCCTCTCCGGGCTCGCAGAGGAGCAGGTCGTTGCTCCCAATGCCGGACCGGGCCTGCACGGCCGAGCGCGTGGGCATGAGCTTGGTGTTCTTGACCTCGATCGTGACCACCCAGAGGTCGTCCCCGCCGATGCGCTCTATCTCGGTGTCCCCCCATTCGAGCAGGGGCATCTGGTCGGCGTGGTACATGGTGAAGGCGAAGTTGCGGTGGCACTCCTCCTCGAGCATGAAGGTGGGTGTGTTGCGGCTGGACCACCTGTTCAGGCCGCCGATGAGCACCGGGCCGTGCTCGGGGTGGTCGAACTCCTCGTACTCCTTGAAGGCCTGGCCGAACTGGAGCCGGTCGCGGAACAGCCACATGCGCTCCTCGTCGGGGCTGCTCACGTCGCGCTGAAAGTACTTGCTGCCGCTCCACATCTCGTTGGTGAACGCGAAGACGCCGAGCCCCTCGGCGAGCCAGTTGATGAACCCGCCGTGGACGCCGTACAGGTCCTTGTAGGTGATCATGTAGCGGTAGTAGGGGAGGATGTCCTCGCCGGTCTTGCCGATCTCGTCGTAGACGGCGACGTCCTCGCGCGGGTAGGCGCTCTCCTGGTACTCGGCCCCGGGGCCGCGCAGGATCATCCCGCCGGCGTTGTGGTAGCTCTGCCCCGCGGCGATGTTGGGGTGCGCGAGAATGAACTGCGCGACGGCGCGGGTCTCGGGGTTGGAGAGGGGGAACTCGCCGGCGCCGAACTGGACGTACCCCGGCTTCCAGTCGGTCGGCCAGTTCCGGTTCATGTCGTCGCCGCCGGGCGGGTCCTCGTTGGTGCGCCCGTCCCCGTCGTTGTCGAGGCCCTCCTCGCCGAGGCGGGTCCACTCGCCCCTTTCGTCTTCGCGCACGCGCCGGAAGATGCGCGGATCGACCTCGTCCCGCACCCACTCGCCGTCGGGATCGGCGATCCACATCGTGGTGATCGAGCCGTCGCCGTCGAGATCGTCGTCGGGGTCCTCGTCGACAAGCCCGTCGCGGTCGCTGTCCTCGGGGCGCTGGTTCGAGCGTGAGGAGCTCGGGTTGTTCGCCGCCTCGAACCAGTAGTCGCGCCCGTCGGGGTTCTGGCTCACCACGAAGTAGAACGAGTAATTGTTCAGGAGCTCGGTGAGATCGGCGTTCTGGCCATACGCCTTCGCGAGGTACCAGAGCGAGTAGAGCACGACCTCCGCGGACTGGATCTCGTTCCCGTGGACGTTGCCGTCGATCCACATGGCGGGCTTGGCCGTGTCGGGGCCCGTCTCCGGCGCGTTGACGATCGCCACGTACATCGGCTTGCCCAGCCCGCTCGCACCGATCCGCTCGAGCCGGACGATCTCGGGGTATGAGCGGGCGATCTGCTCCGTCCAGCCGACGAGCTCGTCGTAGGTGTAGTAGCGGTTGAACGGGATGTCGACCTTCCCCGCGATGTGGTCCTGGGCCGCGCACGCGAGAGGGAGCGCGAGCGAGGCGGCGCGGGCCAGTCGGGCTATGAGCTTCGTCCGCATCACTCGTTCTCCTCCAGCGACAGGCTCAGCGTGCGGTCGCCGAACACGTTCGAGCGCACCTCGATCTCGACCGTCGCCCCGTCGGGTGCGCGGATGATCCACTCGGCGTCGGCGTGGGCGCCGTGGCCGCCGATCGCGTCCCAACGCTGCACCGCCTGGCCGGCGACGATGTCGTCCAGCTCCGCGGCGACGCTCACCACGATCGGCGCGAGCCGGCGCGCCTTGACGCCGATGGCGCTCGTCGTCGGCAGCTCGCCGCGGTTGACCGCGCGGACGCGGATCCGCCACAGGCCGGCGGCGAGGCGCTCGGTCTCGGCTACCTCCACGTCGAGGGAGGGCATGAGGCCCAGCAGCGCGACCACGAAGCGCGTCTGCTCCTCGGCGACACGGTCCCACTCGGCCTCGGGCGGGCTGTGCCGGATGCCCGGCGCCAGGCCGCCGATCTCGACCTCGCCGAGCTGCGGGTGCTCGAACGGGCGCCACTCGATGAAGCCGGCGCCCTGCAGGTGCTCGTCGCTGTATTTCAGCCACTCGGCGTCGCCGCTCTCGGAGGGCTTCTCGTCCCCGCCGCGCTGGCGGCCGCCCCCCTCGCGCCCTCCGGGCCCCGGGCGGGCGCGCCCGGCCTGGGCCGCGGGATCGGGCTGGCCGGAGATCAGCGCCCGCACCCGGAGCTGGAGGTCCTCGGGCAGGGCCTCGACGGCCGCCATGCGGTCGGCGCGCTCCTGCTCGGAGAGATCGCCGAACGCGGTGACGATCGCGGCGCGCTCCTGGGGGGTCGCGGTGATGAACTCGATCAGGAAGTCGGGGACGCCGCGCTCCCGGAGGGCCTTCCTCTCGGCGTCGGGGTCCGGCTGCTCGGTCGGCTGCGCGCCGGCGTCGCCGCCGGCGGGCGCGGCGTCGCCCTTGTTCTCGCCCTCCTGCTGCGGCTTGACGAGGTCGGGGCGGACCCACCCGGGCGTGGCGAAGCTGTAGACGCCGAACTGGGCGTAGGCCCACTGGGTGAAGGAGCCCGCCCACTCGCGCGACGGAGCCCCGGTCTGCGAGGTGATCTCCTTGAAGATCTCCTGAACCCGCGCGTAGGCCGCCTGATCGCCCTCCTCGATCCCCGTGGGCTCGCGTCCGTCGGGCGCGTGCTTCCCCGCCGCGGGCGTATTGAGGATGTTGTCGCCGGTCGTGATGGCCAGGGCGCAGACGATGTTGTCGCGCGAGAGCATCCACTCGACGAGCGAGCGGGTCTCCGGCTCCGAGAGCGGGACAACGCCGCTGCCATCCTTGTGCTCCGGCCACAGCGACGGGAAATTGCTGTCGAGGTCCACGCCGCCGCCCGCGCTGCCGGCGATCCCGTCCTCGTTGAACCGGCCGTCGCCGTCGTTGTCCAGCCCCTCGACGAGGAGCGCGTACTCGGCGATCTCCCCCTCCTTCTCGTCCGGGGCGCGGAGGACGCGGGGATCCTCCGGGTCGGCCACGAGCGTCGGCGTCAGCCCCGAGCGCGGGGGCGGGTTGCGCACGCGCATGCGGGTGATGAGGCCGTCCTCGTTCAGGTCGTCGGCGGGGTCCTCGCCGGCGCGCCCGTCGCCGTCCGCGTCGACGGGGCGGGGCGCGCGTCCGAAGTCGGCCCGGGGCGCGCCCGGCCGGTCGAAGAGCGCGTCGTTGTCGGGGTTGAGATCGGGCACGATGTAGATCGTGTGATGATCGAGCAGCTCGGCGTGGCCGGTCACGATGCGGTCGACGAGCGTGAGCGCGAGACGGGAGCCGAAGTCGTGCCGCCCGTCCAGCCCGGCCACGATCAGCAGCGCGGGGCGCTGATCCGGGCCCAGCCCCATCTCATCGGGCTCGGCGCGTCCGAGACGCCAGCCGCTGATCGCGCGCCCGTCGGCGCTCCGCCCGACCTGGAAGGTCTCCACCGGGGCTGTCGGCTGCGTGGAGTCTTGGGCGAGAGCCGCCGGGGCGCTCACGATGACAGCCGCCGCGATGACCGTACGCGGGAATCGTCGCATTCCATCCTCCCTCAGCGCCGGGCGCTCGGCAGCGCCGGACGAGTGGGCACAATACCGCGGGCGCGGCGTGAACGGATTTCGGGGGGGCCGGGCGGGGCGTCGCGCCCCGGCCGAGGCCGTTGGACCGTCGCGCGATCTCCGGCTTGTGGACGCTAACAAAAGTCGAGCCTTCCTCCCGGCGCCTCTCTTGACTTCTCGCGGCCGGGGCGTCGAAATGTGTCACGATGGAACGCCCCGGTCGAGGGACCGGCGCTCTCCCCCGCCGCATGGAGGTGCGAAGTGCAACAGGTTCCCCCCGCCATCGCCACCTCGGGCCCGCACGCCGAGCCGAAGATCGTGTTCCGTGCGGACACGGATCAGAACGGCGACTGGTACGTGTGGCGCAAACTGAGCAAGAACGGCTGGGCGACGATGCGCCGGTGCGATTGCCGCGAGGACGCGCTCCAGCTGGCCGAGACCATGAACCGCAACCCCGACGACGCGATCTTCCACGGGTAGAGCTCGGGGCGTGCAGGGCTCGGCAAGCGACCAAAAGCTTTGAGTGCCGTGTCAGCCCGACGAGGGAGCGTGCGCTTTCCTCTCCGTCTCCCCGTTGCGTGCGCACCGGGGGAGAGCGGGCAGGCGGGCTCCGCGCGGAGCCCCGGGCGTTGCCGGGGTGGTTTCATCGCAGTGAGAATCACTGGCACCGCGCGGTCCCGTCTGATAATGTGACGTCTGCGGCAGCGAGCGTCGCGGCCGCAGCTCACGTGGCGGTCGGTGGGGTGAAGGTGGTTGTGTTCTTCGAACCACCGAAATAGCAGGGAGAGTCGAAAAAATGGCGACGAGAAGAGGCGTGCCGCTGATGGCGGCGATGGCTTTCGGTGCGCTCGCGAGCAGTGCGGGGGCGCAGGTCGCGTACGAGGGCGGCCCCGGGCTCCTGGAGGGGGCGGCCCTCCGGGCTCAGCCGGTGTCCGGCGAGCCGGCGGGGCCGGCCGCTCAGCTCGGGATCGTGCTGCCGGCCGGGGAGCAGGCCGATCCCACGCAGTCGGCGCTGCTGCAGCGGCACGTGGCGCCCCCGGGCGGGTTCCCGAACATGAGCCCCAGCATCCGGCCGCGGGCGGGGGCCGACCAGCCGGCGGGCGGCTGGGGTGAGCGGTACGTGGATCAGCCGATCAACTGCTCGGGCGACGGCTGGTTCAGCAACAACAACAGCAACATCAACCCCTATCTCGTGTTCGATGATTTCGTCGCCGACGGGAGCCCGCTGCGCTCCGTCGAGTTCTACGGCGGGGCGTACGGGGGCAGCTTCGACCTGAGCGCCGTCGCGTCGATCGGCCTGGAGATCTGGACGATCGGGGCCGGCGGGGATTGCGGCTGGACGTACAACTCGCTGGTGGCGTTCGACTCGTTCACCGTGGCCGAGCTCAACCCCCAGTTCACGTGCAACGTCTCCGGGATCTACGACGCGTACCGCTTCACCGCCAACTTGGCGAGCCCGGTCGCGCTCAACGCCGGCCAGAACTACATGATCACCATCTACGCGACGCTCGTGAACCCGGACGGGTCGGAGCTGTTCGTGTGGAGCGACTCGCTGGCATCCAACTACAACCAGGCGACCTCCTGGGACCGGACGAGCGGCGCCTACGGCCGCTGCAGCCCCGACATGGCGTTCCGCACGAACCCGGGCTCGTCGTGCCAGGAGAACGACTGCTCGACGACGTGCTGGTTCAGCAACTACTTCAGCAACTACAACCCCTACATCTCGCTCGATGACTTCACCGCGACGGCCTCCGGCGACCTGCGCCGCATCCAGGCCACCGGCGGCGTGTACGACGCGGGCTCGGCGACCGGCACGGACTTCAGCAACATCTCCGGGCTGTACATCGAGATCTACTCCGCGTACGCCGACAACGGCTTCCCCTGCGGCAACTTCCAGAACGGCTTCCTGGGAGCGCACGTGGTGAGTCTCGCGGATACGACGCCGCGCTTCGACTGCACCGACATCTTCGGCATCAGCCACTACACGTTCACGATCGAGATGCCCGCGGGTTTCGCGCTGGCCGCCGGGCAGCAGTACCTCGTGGGCGTCTACGGCATCCCCGTCGACCCCAATAGCGACGAGCTGTTCTGCTGGGGGGGCACGGACGCGGTCTACGGATTCACGTCCTGGTCGTTCAACCTGGGCAGCGGAGTCCAGGAGATCTGCCACGACGTGGACCAGGCCTTCTGCATCGACCCCGCCCGCCCCTGCTTCGCCGATTTCAACGGCGACGGCGCCGTGGACACGCGGGACGTGATCGCGTTCCTCAACGCCTGGAACGCGGGGAATCTCACGGCCGACATGGACTTCAACCTCGACACGGACACGCGGGACGTGATCGCGTTCCTCAACGTCTGGAACGCCGGCTGCTGATCCCCCGGCGGACGGCATCATCGGCAGGCGTCGGGCCCCGGGCGAACCTCCCGGGGCCCGCCTGTCTTTCTCAATCCTCCGGCCTCTCGCCGGACGGGGCCATCTTCACGATGCGGGGCGTGAACCGGGCCACGCGGCGCATGAGCGACGATTGGGCGTCGAGCACGCGGTCGATGTTCTTGTAGACCTGCGGCGACTCGTCGAGCCCGGCGCTCAGCAGCCGCACCCGGCGCTCGCGCAAGTAGGCGCGCACCTCCTCGGGATCGAGCACCTTCTTCGCCTGCGTGCGCGACATGACGCGCCCGGCGCCGTGCGAGCCGGAGTCGAGCGAGCGCGGATCCCCCAGGCCCTCGACCACGTAGCCGGGAGCCGCCATGGAGCCGGGCACGAAGCCCAGCTGCCCCTTGCCGGCGGGCGTCGCCCCCTTGCGGTGCACGATCACCTCGCGCCGGCGGCCGTCGATCTCGTGCGTTTCCTTCCACGCGAAGTTGTGGTGGTTCTCGACCGCGCAGGCCACGCCGCCGCCGAGCGAGCCGACCGCGTCGGCGAGGCGGTCGTGGATCACCGCGTGGTTCGCGGCGGCGTATCGGCCCATCAGCTCCATCGCGGCCCAGTACTCCTGGCCGTCGGTCCGCATGTCGAGCCAGGCCAGGTGCGAGAGCTCCTTGGGCAGCTCGGGGTGCTGGTCGCGCGCGAGCTTGCTGTAGTGCGAGGCGACCCGGGCGCCCGCGCCGCGCGAGCCGGAGTGGCTCAGCACGGCAAGGTGGCGCCCGGCCGGGATCCCATGGTGGTTCGGCCAGGCCTCAAGCTCCCCGAATTCCACAAAATGGTTCCCCGAGCCGCTGGTGCCGAGCTGCTCCCATGCCGTGTCCTTCAGATCCGCCGTGGCGGGCGTGATCCGCCAGTCGGCGTCCATCACGGGGTGCTCGGCGCGCCGGGAGCCCTTCCAGGCGGCGCCGACGCCGAAGCGCGTCTCCCTCTCGAGGAACTCCGCCAGCCGGTCCTGGAACCGGTCCACCGTCTCGGCGGGCAGGTCGAACACCGTGAGGCGCACGCGGCAGGCGATGTCCACCCCGACGGCGTACGGGATGACGGCGTTGTCGGTCGCGAGCACGCCCCCGATCGGGAGCCCGTAGCCGACGTGCGCGTCGGGCATCAGGGCCGCCGCGACGCTCACGGGGAGCGAGCGGGCATTGCGCATCTGCTGGTGCGCGGCCTCCTCGATCTGGTCGCCCCAGCAGGCGTAGCCGGCGGGGGCGGGGTCGCCGGCGCGGCGGGTCGGTTCGGGGGTGGGTTGGTCCGATATCATCGCGGTGAAAGCTCCCGCGAGTGGGTCCGAAAGTTAGTGGGCATGGAACTTCTCCGGGCGCCGGGCCGTTGAACTGTATCGGGGGCGGACATGGCTCCCGAAGGAGATGCACGCATGCGACGGGTGTTGGCGATGACGGCGGGTGCGCTGGCCGCGGCGGGGTTGCTCCAGGGGTGCACGCGGAACCAGGACGTGGGACAGTCGGGCGGCCGGATCAATCCGTACGCGAGCACCCGCGCCGATGAGGCTTCGTCGGGCGCGAGCATGCCGGCGCTGTGGGAGTACAGCGACCAGGTCGCCGAGGCGCTGGCGAGCCGGATCGCCGAGATCCCGGAGATCGCAGGCTCACCCACGCGCGTGGTGGTGGAGTTGGGCGCGATCGAGAACGAGACGAACACGTCCCGGACGGACTTCGAGCTGATCCAGCGCCGGCTGCGGGGCCGGCTGCTCTCGAGCGACATCGTGACAGCGAACGTCCGGTTCGTCGAGAGCGTTGCGGCGATGGACGCGGAGCAGCGTCGGGTGCAGGGTGGCGAGACCGACCCGCTGCAGCGTGACTACGACGGAGGGCGCACGGACCGGTACGACCCGCGCCACACGTACGTGCTGCGCGGCGGGTTCTTCGAGTCCGTGCGCGGCGACACGAGCCGGTACTACTTCGAGTTCAACCTGGTGAACCTGCAGTCGCGGGACATTGTGTTCAACGAGCCGTTCGATCTGGCGCAGCAGAGGCAGTGACGGCAGATTTCACCACGGAAAGCACGGAGTTTCACGGAGGAAGACATCTATGACCACAGGTGAACACAGATGGACACAGATGAGGCAAACGATGCCGACGTGATTTGCTTCATCTGTGTTCATCCGTGGTCAATACTGTTCTGTCTCTCTCCGTGAAGCTCCGTGCTCTCCGTGGTGAAACTCTGCTGGATTGGGGGGACGGGAGAGCGCGGCGACCCATGTCGGGCGGGAGTGTGTGAGCGTGGTGCGACGGTGGCGCATGCTGGGCGTGTTGATCGCGGGGGGCCTGGTCGGCGCCGGGGCCGCGGCCTCCGGGTGCGCGTCGGCGGCGCGGGCGAGGACGACGCGGCTGGCGAGCGCGGATCTGGACCAGGCCGTGCTCGAGATCCGGGATTCCCTGGCGTCGAGCCGCTTCATCGCCGAGCGCGGGCCGGCGTCGGCGGAGGCGAGGCTGGTGCTGCGGCGCGTGGAGAACCTCTCGACCGATCGGATCCCTGTGGCCGAGCAGTGGTCGCTGGCCTCGCGCGTGATCGCGCACGAGGGGATGCAGGAGCTGCTGCGCTCGAAGAACGTCGTGGTGCAGCTGCCGCCGGAGAAGGTGACGCTGCTCGGGCGCGGGGGGCTCGAGTTCCCGGCGCTCGGGCCGGAGGACCGGCCGACGCACGTGATGCGGGCGCAGATCGCCTCGGGCACTCGCGCGGCCTCCCTCGCGGGCGGGCGGCGGGCGGACATCCGCAAGGAGTACTACCTCATCTCGTTCGCGATCGAGGACCTGCAGGGGCGCGAGGTGCTCTGGCAGGGCGACGCGGAGCTGGCGCGGGAGGCGCAGGGGAGCCTGGTTGACTGAGCGTCCCGGACAATCCTCTCGATTCGGCGGCGCGCGGAGCACCCCGTCGGGATGCCGGCGGGACGCCGACAGCGCCGTCCGAGATCGCGGGTTCATGCACCGTGGGCTCCGTCCGCGCCGGCCGGCGACGAGCCCGCCGCGCGCGGCGATCCTGGGCGCGGTGGCGGCGGGGCTGATGGGCGGCTGTTCGGCCGGCTACCAGGCGGATTCGCGGGTCCTCGACCTGGTCTCCCGGGCGGAGTTCGGGCGTGCGCGCGAGGCGCTGTACACGCACACGCCCCGGAACGTCAAGCTCACGGACCTGCTGGACACGACGAAGAAGGGGATGATGGCCCTGGCCGACGGGATTCCCGACGCCGCGGACCGCGATTTCGAGGTGGTGTTCGACACGCTCCGCACCCAGGGGCTCAACGCCGACCGCACGACCGAGTCGATCTTCGTGAGCGAGGAGGGGGTGCGGATCTGGAAGGGCGAGCCCTTCGAGCAGGCGATGGCGTACGTGGCGATCGCCGAGAACGACGCCTCGCGCGGGGACTGGGGCAACGCGAGGGCGTCGGCCGAGAATGCGCTCTTCCACCTGCGCGAGTACTCGGAGGCGGAGCCCGGGAGCGAGGAGGTGGAGTACCGCGCGATCGAGTCCACCTTCGCGCTGGGCTATCTGGTGCGGGGCATCGCGGCCCTCGAGATGCTGCGTCGCGAGGAGGCGGAGGAGTCGTTCGCGGCGGCGATCAGCGCGCGCCCGGCGCTCCAGCCCGTGGTGGACCGGCTGCTCGCCGGGCGGTACGACACGATCCTCGTGGTCGATTACGGCCTCGGTCCGAGGCGCGAGGCGGTGGGCGAGGGCGGCGTGGGCGTGCAGTACGTGGCCAGGACCATGTCGGACGAGGCGCCGGTGCGGGTGAGCTGGCCGGGCGGGGCGGCGGAGTGGCCGCAGGCGGCGGACGTGAACGCGATGTCGCGCGACGAGCGCTGGCAGAGCCTGGAGAGCATCCGGCGGTTCAAAATGGGACTTGGGCAGGGGATGATGCTCGGCGGGGCGGTGCTGGCGACGACCGGGGGCACGGAGGGCGACGACGACATCGCCCGGCTCGCCATCGGCGCGGGGCTGATCGCTCTCGGCGCGATCGCGCAGGGCAACGCGCGGGCGGACACGCGCCACAACGAGCTGCTGCCGCAGCGGGTGTACGTGGTGCCCCTCGAGCTGGGCGGCTCGCGCGACCCCGTCGAGGTGGAGGTCGTCGGCCGGCCGGGCTCGCGCATGACGCTGCACGGCCTGTGGGCGCGGGAGCCGGACGAGCACGTGCTGCGCTATGTGCGCCTGCCGCTCGGCGGCGCGCCTTGGGGCGACGCGCCCGAGATCCTCTACGGCAACGACGCGACGGGGCCGCTCGACGAGCCGACGCTCCCGTGGATCCTCGGCGGACGCGACGCACGATATCCGGATCACGGCGCGGCGCTCGACTACGAGCGGGCGGGGTTGAGCCTCGGCGACACGCTCGGGGAGCTGCGGGAACTCTACAGGGACGAGGGGATCAAACTCTTTCCGATGGACGATCAGCGGCTGGTGACGGGGCACATCTTCGAGGGCGGGCACTCGCTCTTCACGCCCCTGCCGGGCACGACCGGCTTCACCCGCCTGTTCGCGCGGGAGCACGGGCGGTACGAGCCCGCGAGCGAGGCGGCGCGCGAGCTCGTGGCCACGCTCGCGCCGGGGCAGGAGACCGGGGGCACACAGGAGGCGACGCGATGAAGGCGTGGAATGCACGGGGCGCTGGGGTGATGGCGGCGGCAGTGCTGGGCGCGGCGGTGATCGGCGCGGGCGCCGGGTGCGACACCACGGCGAAGCCCTTCGGCGGACGGCTGGACCCGGCGCAGCCCTATCCGAAGGTGGCGGTGTCGCAGCCGCTGTACGAGCTGGTGGCGTTCAACGAGCCGACGGTGACTCCCGGCGAGGGCGGGCGCCCGCTGCACGTCGTGACGCCGTGCCGATCGACGCAGGACGGCACGACGCGGATCCAATATCAGTACGAGTGGTTCGACGAGGGCGGGCGGCCGCTCGACGCGAGCGGCTGGAAGTACGTGATCGTCCCGCCGCGGACGCAGGTGTTTCTCGAGGCGAACGCGCTCTCGACCAAGGCGAAGGATTGGCGGTTGACGGTCAGGCCGGCGGGCTGATGCGGCCGAATTGCAAGGCAGCAAAGCAGCAAATGAAGAGGGCGCGGCGGTGGTGATGGGGTGGTGAGGGCGCGAGCAAGGAGCGGATTCATGGATGCGCGGCGTAGTGCAGCGGTGAACGCGGCGGTGTTGGCGCTGGTGGTGGGCGCGGCGGCGGCGCTCGCGCCGGCGCAGGTCACGCGGAAGCCGGACGTAGCGCCGGAGCAGACCCGGGACGAGTACACGTTCGACGCCGAGCGGTGGTCGCGCGTGTATGAGCGGGCCGGCGAGCCCACGATCCTGGTGCTGGCCGGGCCGGCGACGGCCGAGCGCGCCGGGCGCGGCGTGGGCGCATCGCTCATGTCCATGGACGCCGAGGGCGACGCGTTCCTCCTGAAGAGCGAGATCGAGCGGACGTTGCTCGAAGGCGGGAACGTGGAGATCGCCAATCTCGACGCCCTCAGCGACATGGACCGCCGCGACGCCGAGCTCCTGCTCCAGTCGCGCGAGCGGGATGCGGTGGACCTGCTCTCGACGGCGGTGGATGCGCCGCTGGTGCTCGTCGCCCGGCTGCAGCGGATGGCGGGCGAGGGAACGAAGTACCGCGTGACCTTCGAGGCGATCGACGTGCCCAGGGGCAGGACGTTGAGCACGGTGGCCTTCGACTGGGAGGGCGGCGACGACGCCCGCTCGATCAAGCGGTACGCCAGGCTGCTGGTGAACGACTTCGTGGACGCCTTCGAGCGGCGGGTCGGCGAGGGCGCGGGCGAGGCCCTGCCCTTCACGGTGCGCGTGCTCGGGGCCGACATGCGGAGCGTCCGCGACCTCGCCGACGAGATCGAGCGCGTCGCGGGCGTGGAGAGCGTGCAGCTCGCGCAGCGGCAGCAAGCCCGCGACACCTCGGTCGCCGAGGTGCGCGTCCGGTACGAGGGCTCGGCGTTCGACCTCGCGGGCGAGCTGATGGAAGCGGGGGATCTCGGCGCGGGGCTCGAACTCGACAGCCTCGACATGACCAGCGGCACGATCGTGCTGCGCGCCGTCGGCGGCGAGGGGCGGATGGAGGGCTCGCGCGGCTGGCGCCTGCTCGGGTCCGACCGCGTAAGCGTGGACGAGGAGGCGCTGCGCACTGCGTACGCGGCGGCGGGCGAGCCGCGGATCGCGATGCTCATCGGCCGCTCGCTCTCCCCGTGGGAGATCGAGCAGCCCTGGTTCTGGGACGACTACGGCCGGGAGTGGGGGATCGGCGGCGTCAGCGCGAATGCCGACCGGGGCGGGAGCAATATCTTCATCACCATCGCCGACGAGATCGAGAACCGCGTGGACAATGCGCCGGACTGGTGGGGCGGCGTGGTGACCCCGAACTACGAGCCCGGGGAAACCGAGCGCGGGCTGCTCGAATCGCGCCGGCTGGAGGACCTGCTCGTCGACCGGCTCGGCCAGGGCGGGCTCGGGCTGCGCATGGTCGATGCGGTCACGCTGCGCGAGCGGGCGCTCGCGCAGAACCCGCGGTTCGTCTTCCGCGAGGCGGAGCTGATAGAGCTGGTCCGGGAGACCGGCCTGGCGGACATCGCCGTGTTCGGCGTCGGGAGGCTCGAGCGCGAGCGCGGGTACACGGTCGTCCGCTACACGCTCCGCGCCGTGGAGCTCGAGACCGGCGAGGTGCTGGCCGTCGCTCCCGCGGCGGTGGAGGTGGACGACCGGGCCGACGCGGAAGAGGTCAACGAGATCCTCGCCGAGCTGGTCGAGGGCGCGAGCGCGAGGCTCGGCGCGGACCTGACGCGCGCGTGGGAGTGAGCCACTTCATCGCGGGGTGCTGGGCGCGGATGTCATCCGCGGCTTCTCTCTCCGATCCTTCGCGCTCTCGGCGACGCTTCCCTCCGGCAGGTCACGGGCGGCGGCCGGTGAGCTGCTCGTAGAGATTGTCGTCGATGCCGAGGTACTCGCGCATGTGGCGGTCGTAGGTCTCGGCATCCTCGTCGCGCGAGAGGTCGAGGCGCAGCTCGTTGATCACCTTCGTGCCCTGGGCGATCCACGCGTTGAACGTCTGCTGCGAGACGTTCTGCCGGATCCATTCGCCGACCGGGCCCTTGAAGGGCGGGCGGGCCATCTGCGTCCCCGGATTCCCGGTGACCTGGCACATGAAGGAGCCCGCGGGGGGCTCGGGGGCGGCGGACTCGATCTCGGGCAGCGGCTCCCCGAGCTTCTCCAGCAGCTCGGCGATCGCCTTCTTGGGCATGAGGTCGCCCTTGGTCGCGGCGACGTGGTACCCGTCGAGGAGCACTTTCTTCGCCCGCTCGGTGTCCTGGCTGGCCATGAGAGCCGCTCCGGCGAGCTGGTAGGCCTTGGAGAACCCCGGGTTGAGCTCGAAGCAGCGCACGTAGGACGCGGCGGCATCCACGAAGCGGCCGGCCTGGTTGTACGCGCCGGCGAGCGAGAAGTGGGCCATGTCGTTCTCGGGATCCTCGCGGCACATCTTTTCGAACTGGGCGATCCGGTCGTCGAGGCTGGGGGGCATGGCTGTACTCCTGCTCGGCAAGCCTAGGCGAGAGTGGACGGATGAGTGGGTGAGTGGATGAGCGGGTAAGTGGGAGCTATGCACCGGGGTCTTTGAGTACACTGGCGGAATCATGCGATCCGTCCTGCGCTTGAAGTCCTTGGCCGCGCTCGTTGTCGCGCTCTCGTTCGCGGGCTCTGCGGCGCGGGCACAACCGACGCCGATCGCCGAGCGGCTCGAGTCCATCCGGGCGCGGCACGGCCTGCCCGCGCTCGCCGCCCTGGTGACCACCGCGGACCGGACTGTCGCGATCGGCGCCGCCGGCGTGCGCGAGGTCGGGGGCGAGACGCCCGTCACCACGGACGACCTGTGGCACCTCGGCTCATGCACCAAGTCGATGACGGCGACCGTCGCGGCGATCCTGGTCGAGCAGGGCAAGATCGAGTGGGATACGACGGTCGGCCAGGTCTTCGGCGGCGAGTTCGAGGATCTGCACGAGGGCTTTCGTGCGGCGACGCTCGAGCAGTTGCTCCGACACCGCGCGGGGTGCTCCACGCCTCCGCCCGCCGCGGCGTGGGCGGAAGCGTGGAAGCAGGAGGGGAGCTTGCGGATGCAGCGAGACCGATTCGTGCGCGCGGTGCTCGCCGAACCTCCCGCGTATGAGCCGGGCACAGAGCGGGCCTATTCGAACCAGGGGTACGCCGTCGCGGGAGCGATGCTGGAGCGGGCATGGGGTGGCGAAGCGACGACGTGGGAGGAGCTGGCGGAGGAGCTCCTCTTTGCACCTTTGGGGATGACGACCGCTGCGTTCGGCGCCCCCGGTTCGGCGGAGGCGGTAGATCAGCCGCGGGGGCACGTGGAGGGGCCCGTGCCCGGCCTCCCGCCCAAGGCCGTGCCCCCGGGGCCGCACTCGGACAACCCGCCGGCGATCAGCCCCGCGGGGCGGGCGCACATGGCCCTGGAGGATTGGGCGCGGTACGTACGTGAGCACCTGCGGGGTCGGCACGGCCGGTCGGAGCTGCTGCCGCGCGAGGCATGGGAGCACCTGCACAGCGACCCGTTCGGCGAGGGCTACGGGCTGGGCTGGGGCGTGCTCGGGCGGGCGTGGGGTGGCACGGTGATCACGCACTCAGGGAGCAACACGATGTGGTACTGCGTCGTGTGGGCGTCGCCGGAGAAGGGGTTCGCGGTGCTGGTGGCGA
>DASRXL010000162.1:0-16884 GCA_035654175.1 Phycisphaerales bacterium | reverse complement strand
CCGAGGGTGAGGAATCGCGACGAGACCCGCGTCGAACGCGCCGCGCCGACGCGATCGAAGGCGTCGGCCTGGGCTCTCGAGCCCAGCTCCCCGGCCCCGCGGAGCAAAAGTTCTGACCAAAGTGGAGAAAATCCGAGATGGTCCGGGGGATCGGTCGCGACCCCCGCCGGGATCATCCACACCAGCGCAGCGGAGCGTACGCCGGGGTTGGTTTCGATCACGACGGGCATGCCGCCGGAGAGCTTGAGCAACGAGATCGTGGTCATGCGCGGGTCTCCGCCTGAACTCGCCGGGAGCGCCGATCGACGCTCCCGAGCGAGTCAGTGTATCGGCCCGAGCCGCGTTGCGAGGCCGCTCGCGGGCGAGAGCGCGTCGGCCCAACGCGCGGGGAAATGTCGCGAACATGTCCGGAACGCGCACGAACGTGCGCCGTTCCCGTGCGCGAGGAGCAGGGCCCGCATCTCGACGGCGGCGCGCCGGCGCGCCGCGGCGCGACGGGCATGCGCGGTGCGCGGATCGCCGCGCCGTCGCGCGTTTGCGGACCTTGATCGCGCGCCGGCGGATGCGAGGAGTTGCGGCGCCGGGAGCGCGGCGCACGCCGGCGCGCGATCGCGTCATGAGGGCGCGATCATGCCGCGCGCGAGCGCGAGCGCGGGCGCTCAGCGTCCGTATCTGTTGACAACCCGACTTGCATCTTCGAGAGAATGTGCGCACACTACGCGCGGTTGATGCTGCAACGGTTGGAGCGCCGCTCAGGAGCGCATCGCCGGCCCGCAGCGCGGGTTGGCTCAAGATGGGCGAGTGTGTCGCCCGATATCTCGGCAATACCTCGGGTCGGAGCGATGGTCGCTCCAGTCGGCAAGAGGCCGGTCCCGAGCTTCGCGTGATCCGAAGGAGAATGGAAATGGCGAAGAAGAAAGCGACCAGGAAGAAGGCCGCGAAGAAGGCGACCCGCAAGAAGGCCGGTCGTCGCAAGGCGTCGAAGAAGACCGCGAAGAAGACCACCCGGCGCGGGACCGGGCGCAAGAAGGCCGCCAAGAAGGCCTCCAAGAAGAAGACCCGCCGCAAGACCCGGCGCAAGGCCGCCGCGGCCGCCGCCTGAGCCGGCGAACCAGACGAACGGGCGCGGGGCCGGCCTTCCGGCCCCGCGCCGCTTTTGCACCGCCCGGTTGTCCCGCCGGGCCTTCCCAGGCACAATCCGGCATGGATCCGACCCCCGAGGACGCTGTCCGGGCGCTCCGCGCCGCGGCGGAGGCCCACCTGGTGGTGAGCGACGGCGACGTCCGGCGCGTGCGCTACGTGATCGACCGCCGGCGCGGCCTCCTGCTCTTGCCCATCCCCGCCGACCTCACCGAGCTCGCCGAAGCCCAGCTGCTCATCCCCAGCGAGCAGACCCCCGTCGTCACGGCGATGATCACCATCCAGGCGACCTCCTCGCCGCCGGCCGATGCCGAGATCCGCTTCGAGATCTATCACGGGCAGGCGCGGGAGGCCACGTGGGCGCTCGCCGCGGTCGAGGCCGTGCGCTACCACGGCGAGGCGTTCGACGGCGAGGAGATCGAGCTGACCGACGAGATCATCGCCGACGAGCCCGATCTCTGCCGGCGCCTGAACGCCGCCCCGAACGTTCTCCGGGACCTGTGCGCCCGCTTCGCCAGAGCCGCCGTGGAGCGGCCGGTGGCGGTCGGCGTCGACCCCGACGGGATCGACGTGCGGGCCCGCTTCGGCATCGTTCGCGTCGAGTTCGACGAGCCCGCCAGGAACCCCGAGCAGGCACGGGAACGCATCGCGGACCTGACCGCGCGGAGCCGCGCGTGAGCGCGCCCGGATCGCTCCCCGATCACATCCGGAGGCCGGACTTCGCGCTCCGGGAGGCGCACGCCCACCTCTACCAGCTCGGACGCTCCCTCCGGATGATCGCGCTTGATCAGTGCGCGTCGCCCGGCGACCTGCTGGATCGCTTCGCCGAGCGCGCGGCGCTGCGCCGGAGCCGGGACTCATCCCCGCTCCTGGGCCAAGCGGCCCGCCCGGAGAGCTGGACCCCGCCCCGCTGGCCCACCCTCGGGGAGTTCGACCGAGTCACCGGCGACACGCCGGCGCTCGCCTGGTGCTTCGACTATCACGCGCTCCTGGCGAACTCCGCGATGCTGTCGCTGGCGGGCATCGACGCGCGGACGCCCGACCCGCCCGGGGGGCTCATCGGACGCGACGGCGCACACGGCCTGACCGGCGTGGTGTACGAGCGGGCGGCCCAGCTCGTCTGGGACGCGGCGCCGGAGCCGCCCCCCGCCGCCCGGCCCGGCGACCTCGCCGAGGCGGTGCGCTCCCTCGGGGCGTTCGCGGAGATCCACGACCTCAAGAGCCAGCCCTGGCTCGGGCCGGCGCTGCGCGCCCTGCTCCGGCGCGATCATCCAAGCCCTGTCGCGACCACGTTCGTGCTCTACCCCCTCCTCGCGGACCTGGACGCCGTGCTCGCGTCGCGCGCGGAGTGGGAGTCGGACCAGGTGCGCCTCGGCGGGGCCAAAGTCTTCGTGGACGGAACACTCAACTCGCGGACAGCCTGGATGCTCGGGCCGTACGCGGACGGCCGGCGCGACCACCCCCGCGGCACCCCGATGATGTCCATGCGGGAGATCGAGGACGCGGTGCGCGCGTGCGACGCCGTCGGCCTCCCCCTCGCCGCCCATGCGATCGGCGACGCCGCCGTGCGCGCCGTGCTCGACGCGGTCGCGCGCGTCCGCCCGCGCACGCCGGGCTTCCGGATCGAGCACGCCGAGGTGATCGACGGGGCCGACGTGCCGCGCTTCGCCGAGCTCGGCGTGATCGCGAGCGTCCAGCCGTGCCACCTGCTCTACGACGTCGAGGCGCTCCGCCGCGCCCTCCCCCACCGCCTGCACCGCGTGCTCCCGCTGCGCGACCTCATCGACGCCGGCTGCGTCCCCGGGGCGACGCTGCTCTTCGGCTCGGATGTGCCGATCGTCCGCCCGGACCCGGAGGATTCCATCCTCGCCGCGACCGCTCGCCGCCGGGAGGGGATGGATGCGTGCGACGCTGTCGCGCCCGAGCAGGCGATCAGCCTGGACGAGGCGTGGCGGTGCTTCGGATGAGGCTTCGGAGACCTATTCCTTGTTCCGGCGCCAGAGCCGCCACAGCAGCCACCACTGCGCCCAGCTTCCGGGCGTCCGCATCATGCGGATGCCGCCGCTGACGCCCTTGGGCAGCTCGTCGCGCTGCGACTTGGCCTTGGCGTTCTTGGCGAGCGCCTCGCCCAGCCGGCGCGTCGGATCGCCTGAGCGGCCGCTGACCTTCTCGTACAGCCTCGGATCGATGACCATGCGTCGCCCCCTGTGTCCCGGGTGAGAGGCGGCAGTCTACATAGGCGACGCCCGTTCTCGCAAGCCCCGTATACACTTGGACGGTCTGATATCCAGGTCGGCTTGCCCGGAGGGCGACGCGATGCGGGCGGACATCCGGTACAACAACGTGATCGACGGCGAGGAGTTCATGCGTGCCCAGAGGGCGGCGGACCGCGCGGGCATGCTGCCCGCCGCCGAGATCGACCCCGAGACGTTCTACGTCACGCAGCGGTACGAGCGCTACTCGGCGGAGGACCACGAGGTCTGGGCCACGCTCGTCCGCCGGCGCATGGAGACGCTCGAGGACCAGGCCTCGGAGGTGTTCCTCTCCGGGGTGCGCCGGCTCGGCCTCGACAAGGACCACGTGCCGAAGGTCTCGTACGTCAATTCCAGGCTCGCCGAGCTCACCGGGTGGCAGAGCCGCGGCGTGCCGGGATACCTGCCCGCCAAGGCGTTCTTCGCCTGCCTGGCCCGGCGGCAGTTCCCGACGACGATCGTGATCCGGCCGAAGGAGCAGCTGGAGTACCTGCCCGAGCCGGACATTTTCCACGACGTCTTCGGCCACGTGCCGCTGCACGCCGACCCGGTGTTCGCCGAGTTCCTGCAGACCTACGGGCGCGCCGCCCTGATGTGCCAGGACCCGGACCACGTGGAGCGGCTCGGCCGGCTCTTCTGGTTCACGGTCGAGTTCGGCCTCATCCGCGAGCACGGGCGCGTGAAGCTGTACGGGTCGGGGCTCATCTCGAGCCTGGGCGAGAGCTTCCACGCGCTGGAGAGCCCGGACGTGGACCGGCGCCCATTCGAGCTGGAGCGGGTGTGCGAGACGCCCTTCGAGATCGACCACTACCAGGGCGTGCTCTACGTGCTCGAGAGCTTCGAGCAGCTCCGCGACGCGATGAACGAGTATGCGGAGCAGGTGCTCGGCGGGGCGGCCTTGGCCACGGCGTAGAAGATTGAGGCAGATTCACCTCCGCACCGACGGCTCCGCTGTTGTCAGGAGGGCCCGGGGCCGGAATACTTCGGCGCGGCGATTCCTCGGCAAGGGTCCGCCGCGGGCGCTCGGTGGGAGCCCCCGCGGTCGGTGGGGCCGGGCGAACACACGCGCGCGTTCGCACCGGGGCGGCCAGACCCCGCCCCCGCACCGCCTGGAACAACCCTGATGACAAGACTCGCGCCCCCAGCCGCCGGCGACGGCGTTTCTTCCCATGAGCGGCCCGCCGCGCCCGAGCCCTGGACCATCGAGCGCGCCATGGCCACCTACGGCATCCCGGCGTGGGGCGTGGGCTATTTCGGCATCAACGAGCAGGGCCACCTGACGGTGTACCCCGAGAAGGACCGCAGCCGCGAGATCGACCTCTACGAGGTGGTCGAGGGCCTGCTCGAGCGCGACATCGGCACGCCCGTCATCATCCGGTGCGTGGACGTGCTGCGCCACCGCATGAGCGAGATCCGCCAGGCGTTCGACGCGGCCATCAAGGACAACGGGTACGGCGGAACGTACGCCTGCGTGTACCCGATCAAGGTGAACCAGCAGCGGCAGTTGTGCGAGGAGATCCGCGACGCCGCGGCGGAGCTGGGCTTCGGCTTCGAGGCCGGCAGCAAGCCCGAGCTGCTCGCCGTGCTCGCCCTCACCGAGAAGCAGCCCGACACGCCCATCGTGTGCAACGGCTTCAAGGACTCGGAGTTCATCGAGACGGTGATCCTGGCGACCAAGCTGGGTCGGCACATCATCCCCGTGGTGGAGCGCTTCAGCGACCTGGAGCTGATCGTCAAGCACGCCGAGCGGTACCAGGTCCGCCCGCGGATCGGCGTGCGCACCAAGCCCAGCGCCCGGGGCACGGGCCGCTGGGAGAGCTCGGCGGGCATGCGCTCGAAGTTCGGCCTCACCGTCACCGAGCTGCTCAAGGCGGTCGATTTCCTCAAGGCCCACGACATGGCCGACTGCCTCAACATGATCCACTTCCACATCGGCAGCCAGGTGGGGGACATCCGGAGGATCAAGGCGGCGGTCAACGAGCTGGCGCACATCTACTGCGAGCTCAAGAACCTGGGCGCCGGCCTGGACACGATCGACGTCGGCGGCGGCATGGGCGTCGACTACGACGGCAGCCTCTCGACCAGCCCGGCGAGCGTGAACTACACCGTCGCCGAGTACGCCGCGGACATCGTCTACCGCATCAAGAGCGCCTGCGACGCCAACGAGGTGGAGCACCCGCGGATCCTCTCCGAATCGGGGCGCTCGATGGTCAGCCACTGCTCCATGCTGCTCTTCGACGTGCTCGGGGCCAGCCGCTTCCCCACCGACGCGACGCTCGACACCGTGAAGGGCCTGATGGAGGAGGAGGACGAGCGGCCCCAGCCGGTGCTGGAGCTGATCGACGCCTTCGAGGCGATCGACCGGCCGCGGGTCAACCTCGTCGAGGTGTACCACGACGCGGTGCAGGCGATCGATGAGGCGATGAGCCTGTTCAATCTGGGGTATCTGAGCCTGCCGATGCGCTCCGCGGCGGAGCACCTCTTCTGGACCATCGGCAAGCGCGTGCTCGACCTCGCCCGCGCCAAAGGCGAGGTGCCCGACGACTTGGCAGACCTGCCGCGCCGCCTGAGCGACATCTACTACGCCAACCTCTCCATCTTCCAGAGCCTGCCTGACCACTGGGCGATCGACCAGCTCTTCCCGATCTGCCCGATCCACCGGCTCGAGGAGGAGCCATCGCGCCGGGGCATCCTGGCGGACATCACCTGCGACTCCGACGGGCAGATCGACAAGTTCATCGACCAGCGCGAGCTCTCCAAGCCCATCCTGGAGCTGCACGAGCTCCGCCCCGGCGAGCCCTACTACCTCGGCGTGTTCCTGCTTGGGGCGTACCAGGAGGTGCTCGGCGACCTGCACAACCTCTATGGCGACACGCACGTGGTCCACGTCTCCTTCGACGCCTCCGAGGGCGAGGGCGACTGGAACATCGACGAGGTCGTCGAGGGCGACACGGTCGAGGAGGTGCTCGCGTACGTGCAGTACGACGCGGAGGATCTTGTCGAGGCGATGCGCCGCGAGGTGGAGCGGGCGGTGAAGAACCGCAAGCTCAACGTGACCGAGGCGAAGAACCTGCTGAAGTTCTACAGCAGCGGCATGGAGGGGTATACGTATCTGGAGTGAGTGATAGGGCTATCGCCGGCCGGTGTCACGAATCCGGTCGAGGTCTTGAAGGACGCCCAGGCGATCCGCCCAACTCTCCAGGTATGCCTCGTCGATCGTGCCCCGGGAGACCTCGTAGACGTGTCGAGCGTCTTCCACCTGTCGCTCGCTACCTCCGCTCTGCGCACTCCAACTGAGCTTCATCAGGATCGTATCTTCGGGGGTGGAGACCCACAGGTCGCGTCCCTCGAAGGGGATCGCCGTCCGTCGGGCGAACCGCTCCTGGTCAAAGGAGTCCCGCGTCAAGAGCCAAAAGTCGATCTTGTCCCCCTCGATGGTGTCCAAGACGTTGAACATGCTGCGGTCGTGCACGGCCGCGGCGATCGCCTCTCGGCTGAAGTAGTACCGATCGTCGGGAAACGCGCCCAGGAGGGAGACGACCCGCGAAGCGTCGAGCTCGACCACCAAGTCGATGTCGTGCGTCGCTCTGGGCTGACCCTGCAGGCTCGATGCGTACGACCCCGTCAGCATGTACGGAACGCCCGCCGCCTCGAGCGCCCCGACCGCATGGCGCAGCAGGTCTAGCTGGCCCATCGCGCTCTCATCTGGACCATCCGGCTTCGCAGGGCCTGCTCGTCCAGCTCTGGGTGTCGAGACCGCAGCCCGGCCAAGGCAAGCGTCTTGGTGATTTCAGAGAGTTCCGCGGCCTTCCGCAGGCGTTGCTCCGGCGACATGGAGCGCAGCACGCCAAGGTAGCGAGCCTCGTTTGGGCGGGGTTTCGGGTCCACGACTCGATTATACAAGGCCGCATCGACCCCCTACGATTGCGGTGTTCCGCGGCCCGTCACCCCCGGGCCGCGTCCAGATGAGTGCACGCCGCCAGGGGGGCCGGGCACACCCATGAAAGGGGCCTCACCCATGACCCACCAGACGCACCAGTGGACCAAGGCCGACCTGCTCGCCAACCCGATCCGGCACGTGGACATCACCAGCTTCGACGCCCGCCGGGTGATCGAGAGCTACCGCGAGATGGCCTACTCCGCCCGGACGCTCGCCCGCGCGGCCGACATCTACTCGCAGATGCTCGCGGACAAGGGCTGCGCCGTCGTCCTCACCCTCGCCGGCTCGCTCGTCTCCGCGGGGCTCAAGAAGGCGCTCATCGCGCTCGTCGAGAACAACATGGTGGACGCCATCGTCTCGACGGGGGCCAACATCGTGGACCAGGACTTCTTCGAGGGCCTGGGCTTCCGCCACTACATCGCCCCCGGCTCGCCCGAGGCCCCGCCGGTGGACGACACGACCCTCCGCAACCTCATGATCGACCGCATCTACGACACCTACATCGACGAGGAGGAGCTGCGCGCGTGCGACGACACCACGCAGAAGGTGTTCGACTCGCTCCCCGCCGGCGCCTACTCCTCGCGCGAGCTGATCGAGGCGCTCGGCAGGCACCTCGACGAGAACCACCCCGACGCCGAGTCGCTCGTGCTCACGTGCTACCGCAAGGGCGTGCCGATCTTCTGCCCGGCCTTCAGCGACTGCTCCGCCGGCTTCGGCATCGTGCTCCACCGCGTGACCCGCGCCGAGCAGAGCAAGGAGCCGATCACCTTCGACTCCGGCAAGGACTTCCACGAGCTGACCCAGATCAAGCTCGTGAGCGCCGACACCGGCCTGCTCATGCTCGGCGGCGGCGTGCCGAAGAACTTCGCCCAGGACATCGTCGTCGCGGCCGAGCTGCTCGACGAGCGAGCCGGCGGCCAGGCCCGCGGCGGGGTCGCCATGCACAAGTACGCCGTCCAGATCACCGTCGCCGACAGCCGCGACGGGGCCCTCTCCGGCTCCACGCTCCGCGAGGCGTGCAGCTGGGGCAAGGTGGACGTGGTGCACGAGCAGATGGTGTACGGCGAGATCGTCTCGCTCTTCCCCGTCCTCGCGTCGGATGCGTATCACCGCGGGCAGTGGAAGGGGCGCAAGGCGCACCGATTCAGCGACATGCTGAACAAGCAGGCGGCGGCTGTCTGAAGCCCATGCTGATGGACACATCTCACGTGCCCGCCATGTGGCGGGCACGTTTCATTGTCGGGACGCCAGCAACCGATCAACCGGCTCCCGGTATCGTCCAGGAGTGAGACGACGCCTCGTCACCGCCTGCGTACTAGGGCTGCTGACAACGCTCGCCGTTGCGCTCGTTCTCGGGGCGACCTCCGCGTACGGGAGCCGGAACACCCGCTTTGGTGCGAGACTGCGCGATCCGTCGGCCGGAGAAGGCGTCGGCGAGCTTCGGGCACGCGTCTTTGGCCGGCGAGGCCGGGTCGTCATCGAGACGGCCGCGCGCCGCCGGTACGCGGAAGTTGGTACAGGTCCCACCCCCGAGACGATCGTCCCCGCGTGGGCTCGCCATGTCGCACTTCCCTGGCTTGACAGCGGCGCGGCTTGGCCCGCAGAGGACGCCGCCGATGCACGCGCGATACGCGCGACCGGCTGGCCTTGCGCCACGCTCTTCCATCGTTATGCCTGGCGGGAAGATCGCACGCTTCCCTTCCAAGGTGAGTACGTCACACCGGGCGGCATCCGACTCGAGGCCAGCAGGGGCACGCCGGGGGCATGGCCGATCACCTACCCGCGAGCGCTGCCGCTGCTGCCTATCTGGCGCGGGCTCCTCGCCGACTCGCTGCTCTTCGGGGTCGCTTGGCTGCTGGTGCTCAACATCGCACCAGCCCTGCGCCGCAAACTGACGAGCAAGACAGGCCATTGCGGCGCGTGCGGATACAACCTTCAGGGACTGAGCCGCGGCTCCGCATGCCCGGAGTGCGGCACGCCCCCCCATCACCCTCACGAGGGCCAAGCCGTTACCCGCCGAGATCCTCGATCGTCAGCCTTCTACCGCACTCCGGACATGTGACGCTTCGCGCACCGGCCAATTCGTAGCCGCACGACGGGCAGCGGTGCTCGCCCTCCCGCAGGTGGCTCAAGACGAGTTCTTCCGCTCCGCCCGCCTCTTCGCGCAACCGCAGCACGCAACCGCCGAGCTCATCGGGGGTCACAGGCGCTGGAACGGCCGCAGCAGGGATCACGATCATGCGCCTCGTGAGGGTCGTGATCACGACATATCCCCGGAGCACGGCGACACTCGCGACGACCGGCCACACGAACTCCGAACGTGTCCACGCGTCCTGGTAGACCAGCCGCTGGCCCGTCATCTCGACGACGATCGTGCCCGTGCACGCGAGGCCTCGTGCGCCATCGCGCTCGGCCGCACGCAGCGACCTCCGGCGGAACGTTTCCGTCTGCGACTCGGTCAGCACGAGCACGCCCGACAAAGCGCCAGCGACGATCGTGGCGAGCGCCCACCCGCCGCGATCTGTCGCCGGCATCCTGCCGGCGCTCACCGACCAGACACCGAGGACCGCGAAGAACCAGACTGGGGCCATCAGGGCTTGGCGGCAGACGCCCGCCCGCATCGCGGGCTTGAATGCGTCGTCGTACGCGCCCGACGCCAAAGTGGCGCGGTCTACGTCCCGGAGCATGGCCGTGGTGAGCCGGTACTCGAGCCGGAGCGGCAACTCCAATCACGCAGGCTAGCTGAAAGTGGGACCGGGGGCGCGGCGACTCGGGAAAGACGCGCGGTGCGAACGGAAACCCAGCCCCTTCAGCACTCCACCACCTTCACGCTCACGTGCAGCGCCAGCCCGCCCTCGGCCGTCTCCTTGTACTTCGTCCCCATGTCCTGCGCCGTCTCCCACATCGTTCTGATCACGTCGTCGAGCGACACCCGCGCGTCCCCGGGGTCGCACCCGATCGCGAGGTTCGCCGCCGTGATCGCCTTGATCGCACCCATCGTGTTCCGCTCGATGCACGGCACCTGCACCAGCCCGCCGACCGGGTCGCACGTCATACCCAGGTGGTGCTCCATCGCGATCTCCGCCGCCATCAGGCACTGCGCGACGCTCCCGCCCAGGCAATGGGTCAGACCCGCGGCGGCCATCGCGCTCGAGACGCCGATCTCCGCCTGACAGCCCCCCATCGCCGCGGAGATCGTCGCCCCCTTCTTGAAGAGGCTCCCGATCTCCCCCGCCGTCAGCAGGAAATCGACCACGCTCCGCTCGCTCGCGTGGTCCAGGAAGCACCAGGAATACATCAGCACCGCGGGGATCACGCCCGCGGCCCCGTTCGTCGGGGCGGTGACCACCCGCCCGAAGCACGCGTTCTCCTCGTTCACCGCCAGGGCGAACGTGCTCACCCAGCGGTTGATCCGCGTGAAGTCGGTCGTGCTCTTCACGACCAGCCTCAGCCAGTCTTCGATCGATCGCGCCGTGCGGCTGGAAGAATCGTCGCCGAGCATCTGCCGGTTGAACCTCGCCGCGCGGCGCTTCACGCCGAGACCGCCCGGCAGCGTCCCGTCGGTGTGACATCCCCGGTGGATGCACTCCTGCATCACCCGCCAGAGCCTGAGCAGCCCGGCCCTCGTCTCCTCCTCCGCGCGCCAGGCGTTCTCGTTCTCCATGACGAGCTGCGGGATGGTCCAGCCGTGTTGGTCGCAGTACGCCTGCACCTCCGCGGCCTTCTCGGTGTGATAGGGCAACGCGACCTGCCGGTGCGCGCTGGGCCGGTATTCCTCCTGCACCACAAACCCGCCTCCGACGGAGTAGTAGGTCTCGCTCATCTCGCGCCCGCCTCCCGCGAGCACCGCGGTGAATCGGATGCCGTTGGTGTGGAAGGGCAGGCGCTCGTCCATGTGGTACACCAGGTCATCGGCGGGGCTGAAGGCGATCTCCCGCTCGCCCGCCAGGCACAGTCGCCCCGCGCCGGCGATCGCGTTCGCCCGCGCCTCGATCCCCGCCGTCTCGCAGGTGGCGTAGTCCTCGCCCGAGAGGCCGAGGATCACCGCCACGCCCGTGCCGTGCCCGCGCCCGGTCTTGGCCAGCGAGCCGAAGAGCTCGGTCCGAACCCGAACCACGGTTTCGAACCCGTCCGCCTCGCGCAGTCGCGCGAGAAACCGCTGCGCCGCCCGCCACGGCCCCAGCGTGTGCGAGCTCGACGGCCCCACGCCTACCTTGAAAATGTCGAAAACGCTGATCGGCTCCATCGCGGCGGGATTGTTGGCCGGGCCCCTGCGCGGTTCTCTCCCCGCTCGATCCCGTGCGGCCCTCCGGGCGGGGGAACAATCCCCCATGAAGGAGTCCGAGCTCCTCGCCCACATCTTCTCGATCTCCGGAGGTATCAACGCCGCCGCCGGCGATGTGCTCGTCGGGCCGGGCGATGACTGCGCCGTCGTGCGCACCGCCTCCGGCGACGTGCTCCTCCTCAAGGTCGATCAGGTGGTCGAAGGGCGGCACTTCGAGCCCGGCACGCCGATCGACCTCGTCGCCCGCAAGGCCGTCGCGCGCTCGATCTCCGACATCGCGGCGATGGGCGGCGTGCCCGTCTGGGGGCTCGCGACCGGCCTGCTGCCCGACGGCTACGAGCACGGAAAGGCGCTCTCCGAGGCGCTGCACCGGTGGGGCGGGCACTGGGGCTGCCCGATTGTCGGAGGGGACATCACGTTCGGGCCGGGGCCGCTGTCGCTGACGGTGACGGTTGTCGGGCGGATGGAGCCGTCGCCTCGACGAGCCCCGAGCGCAAGCTCGGGATGCAGCGCGCCCGAGATCACGAGCCCTGAGCTTGCGCTCGGGGTTCGCAGAGGCGTGCCGATCCTTCGCTCGGGGGCGAGGCCGGGGGACGAGCTGTGGCTGACGGGGCAGGTGGGCGGGTCGTTCGAGTCGGGCTGGCACCTGCGCTTCGAGCCGCGGCTCGGGGCCGGGCGCGCCGCCGCGGCGTCGGGCCGAGTCCACGCCATGATCGACCTCTCCGACGGCCTCGGCCGCGACGCGGCGCGGATCGGCGTCGCCTCGGGTGTGCGCCTGGTGATCGAGGCCGCCCGGCTGCCGATCAGCCATCGCTCGCCCGATTGGTTCCGGGCGGCGTCCGAGGGCGAGGACTACGAGCTGCTTATGTCGGTCCACCCGCGCCACCCCGAGATCGGGGAACCGCCGCTCGCGCTGGAACCGCCGCTGCTCGGGCCCATCGGCACGGTCCGCGCCTGCGCCCCCGGCGAGCCGCCGGGCGCGACGATCATCGATCCCTACGGCAAGCCCCACGACGCGGCGGGGCTGGGGTGGGATCCCGGGACATAAGCCGGGAGAGGTCTGACGGCTCGCACGGTTGGCCGACGATGCATTGCCCCGCGGGGCGTAGCCTTCCCCGATGCGCCTTGACTTCGAGCTCACCTCCATCGATGAGACCGCCGCGCTCGGCGCCGCGCTGGCGCAGGTGCTCGGGGCCGGAGACCTGCTCGCCCTCGAGGGCGATCTGGGGGCCGGCAAGACCACGCTCGTCCGCGCGATCGCCGCGGCACGCGCCATCGATCCCGGGATCGTCTCCAGCCCCACGTTTGTGATCGTCAACCAGTACCCGCCGGCCCGCCCGGGCGACGCCCCGCTCGTCCACGTGGACGCCTACCGCCTTGGCTCGCCCGAGGACCTGGATCCCCTGGGCTGGGATCGCCTCGCCGACGGATCCTCGGTGCTCCTCATCGAGTGGGCCGAGCGCATCGCCGCGGCCCTGCCGCAAGATCGCACGGCCCGCCTCGCCCTCCGCTCCACCGGCGAGCATTCACGGGCCGCATCGCTCGAAGCTCCCGACGAGTGGAGCACCCGCGCGGCGATCGAGCCTCTGCGCTCTCTTGCCATCCCTTCGCGCGAGCCCACAACGTGCCCGGTCACCGGGCGCCACGTCCCCGCCGACTCTCCGACCTGGCCGTTCGCCGACGACCGCGCCCGCATGGCCGATCTCTACCGCTGGTTCAGCGGGCAGTACGGCATGTCAAGGGGCGTGGAGGAGAGCGACCTGGAGGAGACGGAGTGAAATAGCAAAGAGCAGCGTATCGAAGCGCACATGAAAGCCGCGCAGCGGCACGGACTTCATTTGCCATGTGCTATTTCTCTTCGCCCACGGCGAAGATCTGCAGGCGGTGCCCCTGCGGGGTCAGGCCCGCCTCGCGGCAGATCCGCTCTCGGAGCGCGATCAGCTCAGGCAGGTCCAGCTCCATCACCTCGCCGGTGTCCACGCGGATCAGCTGGTCCCGCGGCCTGGACCCGTACACGAGCTGGTACTTCGCATGGTCGTCGTTGCTGAGCACGCGCTGGATGATCCCCGCGTCCTGCAGGAGCTTGAGCGTCCGGTAGACCGTCGCCTTGCTCACGCGGAAGTCGCTGGCCTTCAGCTCGTCGAGCAGCCGGTCGGCCTCGAACACGCCGTCGAAACGCATGATCGTGTCGAGCACCTGCGCCCGCTCGGGTGTGTACTTCAGCCCCTCGGTCTTGAGCCGCCGCCGGAACACCGCGCACAGCGGCTCGATGATGCGGATGTCTTCCGCCCGGATCTCGATGGAGCCCTCGCCCGCCATGGCTGCATGGTACGGTCCGCCCCGGCGCCGGGTAGACTCCCTCGCCATGAGCGAACGGCCGGGCCAGGACGCAAGCCGCGGGGTATGGCCCGGAGCCGCGATCGCGGCCGGGTCGCTCGCCGCCTCGCTGCTGGTGGTGAGCCTCCTGGGGTCGCGCCTGGCGCCCGACGAGGCCGCCGGCGCGCTCCTCCTCAAGCTCGGAGCGATGTGGCCCGCGGCAGCGTACCTCGGCGCAGCCTTCGGCCTGGCGTGGCCCCTCTCCAGGTGGTGGCGCGGCGCGAGCGATCCACTGGCAATCCAGTGCGCTGTAGGGCTCGCGCTGATGGTTTCACTGAGCCAGATCCTCGGCATCGCCGGACTGCTCTCGGCCGGCCCGGCGATCGCTCTCTGCGCGGTCGGCGTGGGGCTCACCCTGGTGCAGGGCGGCCTCTCGCTGCGCCGTGGGTGGCAGTTCGGCGGGCTTCCGCGAGCGTGGGCGCTCGGGGCGCCCGCCGCGGCGGTGCTGCTCGTCGCGGCGGCGATGCCGCCCGGCTGGCTCTGGGCCTCCGAGTACGGCGCCTATGACGCGCTCAGCTATCACCTCCAGCTGCCGCAGGAGTGGCTCGCCGCCGGGCGGGTGCGCCCGCTCGGGCACAACGTGTATTCATTCCTTCCCGGGTACATCGAGAGCGCCTTCGCCCACTTGGGCGCGATGACGCTCGCTCCGGCCGAGGAGGGCCTGCTCGCGGGGAGCGGGTGGCGCCTGATCGCCTGCCAGGGGCTGCACGCGGGCCTCACGCTCATCGCGGCGTGGCTGACCGGACGTCTCTGCGCGAGGCTCGCCGCGAACGCGGAGGTTCCGGAGCGTGTCGCCCGCTGGTCGGGGGCCGTCGCCGGGTGCGTGGCGCTCGCGACGCCGTGGGCGGTCGTCACGGGCTCTCTCGCCTACAACGAGGCGGGCGTCAATGCGATGCTCGCCGGGGCGCTGCTCGCCTGCGCCCAGCCGCGACTCGCGCCCGGCGTGCGGGGCGGGCTTGTCGGCCTGCTGGTGGGCGTCGCCTGCGGCTTCAAGATGACGAGTCTTTTCTTCGCCGGCCTGCCCGCCGGCATCGCCCTGATCGCTTCCGTCTACTGGCGCGTTGCTCCGACAGAATCCCGGAGCGACGGCCGCGCGAACGAGCCTGTGACCGGCCGGCTCGTCCGCGCCATCGGCGCGGGGGCAGCCGTGGGCCTCATCGCCCTCTGGCCGTGGCTCTTCCGCAACTTTCTCTCCGGCGGCAACCCCCTCTTCCCCTTCGCGACCGATCTCTTCGGCCTCGCGCACTGGACGCCCGAGCAGCTCGGGCGCTGGCGGGACGCCCACGCCTTCGACGGTTCGCTCCTCGATCGCCTGCGCACGCTCGTCTGGTCGAGCCCTGCCTCCGCCCCGGACGCGCCGCCGGTCGAGCGCTTCCGCGGCTTCGCGAATCCTCAGTGGGGACTGCTCCTGCCCATGGCGGCGCTCGCAGCGAGCTTCGTCCTCGCGAGGTGGCGGTCGATCCGCGTCGCGGCCGCCCCGCTGTCTCTCGGGTTCGCGTCGCAGCTTGTCGCCTGGCTCGCGCTCACGCATCTCCAGTCCCGCTTCCTGCTGCCGACGCTTCCGGTGGCCGCCGTGCTGATCGGACTGGCGCTCGCGCGCGTGCGCACGCTCGCCGAGCATCGACCCGACGGACGGGCCGCGGCCGGCTTGCTGGCGGGTGCGCTCGTGCTGGCCCAGACGGCGTTTCTCTTCGCGATCTACGCCGGCGAGAAGCAGGGCGCTCCTGGCGAGGCCTTGGCGGCGTTCCCGGCGATCTTCACCGGCGCCGACGCCTCGGACCCCGCGGCCACGCCGGTGGGCTGGTCGCACCAGCGCGGGCGGGCGGCCCCGCTGCTCTACCTGGTCGGAGAGGCGACGCCCTTGTACTACGGGAAGGGCCTGGTCTACCACACGACCTACGACACCTCGCCGCTCGGCGAACTCATGCGCGCTGCGCCCGATGATCCCGCGGCGTGGGCCGCGGGGCTGCGCGATCGCGGCATCGGCTGGCTGATGGTGAGCCCCAGCGAGCTGGCCCGCTTGCAGCGGAGCGGGTGGTACGACCCGCTCGTCACGCCGGACGCCGTCCGCCACTTCGCCGAGACCCAGGGCGGGGCAGCGCGCGTCTGGCCCGAGCACGGGCGCTATCTCGTGCAACTCGCCGCCGAGCCGGCGGGGCCCGCGCCATGACCCAATCCGCCCCCCACGCCCGGCGCGTGCTCCGCCTGAGCTTTCAGGGGCTCGGATTCGTGGTCGGCCTCCTGCTGCTCGGCTGGTGCGTCCGCGCCGCCCTCTCGGCGGAGAACCGCGAGCAGCTCGCCAAGCTGCGCGATGCCGATCCCGGCCAGATCGGCGTCCTGTTCGCGCTCTCCGCGGCGACTCTGGCGATCAACGGCCTGATCTTCTGGGCCACGCTCCGGCCGGTCCGCAAGCTGCGCGCGCTCGACGTCCTCGCGACCAATGCCCTCTGCACCTTCCTCGCCTATCTCCCCTTCAAGCTGGGCGCGGTAACGCGCGTCGCCATCCACAACCGGCGCGACCGCGTCCCCCTGCTCACGATCGGCGCCTGGTTTGGCGCGATGCTCGTCGTCATGCTCGCGGCGTACGTCCCCGCCACCGGCGCAAGCCTCTGGCGGCGCGGCGTGGACGCGGCGTGGTGGATCACGGGCCTCGGCGGCGCGGCCATGCTCGCCGCGCTCGCCGTGGCCGGCGCACGCCCGCTCGCGGGCGAGCGGGGCGTCGCGCGGCTGCACCGGGCCCTCGGCGGCGCGAGGATGCCGCTCCTCGCTGCGCTCGCCCGGAGCGAGCGCTTCGCGCAGCTCCACGCGGGCGCGGCCATGCTCGCCAGCCCAAAGGCCGTCGCGGCGTGCACCCTGCTCCGACTGGTCGACGTCGGAGCGCTCGCCGCGAG
>DASRXL010000161.1:0-2360 GCA_035654175.1 Phycisphaerales bacterium | reverse complement strand
CCCGTGTCCTCCCCTCTTGCTCTTCGCCCCGCCTCATCCACTGGAGGGACCGCATGAGCGACCGCACCGCGCCCGTCTACTGCCCCAGCGACGGCGTCCTCATGGAGCGCATCCCCGCCGCCGGTATCGAGGCCGACCGCTGCCCCGTCTGCGGCGGCGTCTGGCTCGACGGCCGCGAACTGGAGCGGGTGCTCGGCGTCCCGGGCGCCGCCGCCCGCCTCGACCGCGGCCCCAGCGACCCCGAGGGCCCCCGCGGGCACCTCATCGGCCGGAAGGTCTGCCCGCGCGACCGCCGCCCCCTCGTCTCCATCCCCGACCCCGAGCAGCCGCACATCACCACGGAACTGTGCATGACCTGCGGCGGCGTCCACCTCGACGCCGGCGAACTCAGGGACCTGAGCGAACTGAGCCTCCGCGAGCGCCTCCGCGGCCTGGTCCGCCGGATCAAAGCCTGACCGCAAGAGCATCCCACCTTTGCGTTCTGTCCTTTCTTCTTCGCGCCCTTCGCGACCTTCTATGAAGCCGGCCTTGTCAAGGGCGTGCCGCCAGGATCGGTGCATCCTTCTATCCGGGATCAGCGGCCTGTTGTGCTGGCCGGTCCCACTCAGCTTGTGCGCCGGCTCCCATTCTTCGCGTCGGGCTCTGGCGCCCACTTCGCGAACCGGGATGCCGTCGCTGCCTCTCCTGTCGGCCCGTCCTTCTGTTCGCACCTGCCTCGCTGCCTTGGGTCTCCCGCGGGGCCTGTGGCCTCAGCGACCGGCGGCCCTCGGGGGGCGGGGGGAGCTACGCCGCCAGACCCAGCTTTGCCGCCGCCGACTCACGCCACGGCGTGGCGTTGCGCAGCATCGCCCAGCACACCACCAAGAGCCGCCTGGCCAGGGCCGTGATCGCGATCTTCTTCCTCGAGGGGCTGCCGCGCAGCGCCCGCTCGTACACCGCCTTCATCCACGGGTTGTACTGCCGCCCCAGCCACGCCACCTCCACCAGCAGGCTCCGCAAGAGGTCGTGCCCCTGGCCGCTGATCCGGCCGTGGCGGTCCGTGCCCCCGGACTGCCAGCGTCTGGGCGTCAGGCCCGCGTAGCACCCCACCTCCTTGCCGCTCCTGAACCGGCGCGGGTCGTCGATCACCGCCACGATCGTCTCGGCCAGCCGCGGGCCCACGCCGGGGATCGTCCGCAGCAGCGCCACGCGATCGTCCGCGGCCGCCAGCGTGTCCAGTTCCCGCTCGACCTGCGCGATCGCTTCGCCAACCTGCCGCAGCTGCGCCAGTTCCGGCCCCAGCGTCAGCCGCCAGGACTCGCTCCCCCCCGCGGCCATGGCCGCGAGCTCCTCCAGCGCCCCCTTGCTGAAGCCCGCCGGCCCCGCGGGCCAGTCGATCGCCTGACGCTGCAGGACCGCCCGCAGCGAGTTCTTGATCCGGGTGCGCCGGCCCACCAGCGTGTGCCGGTAGCGGATCAGCTCGCGCCAGGCCCGCACCCGCGGCTCGGGCATGTGCACCGTCGGCAGCTGGCCCAGCGCGCTCAGCCGCGCCAGCTTGAGCGCATCGTCGCGGTCGCTCTTGCGCTTGACCCGCTTCCAGTGCCACGCCTCGGCGTTGGTGTTGGCCACCTGGACCTCCACGCCCCGGCCGCGGCACAGGTCGCACACCCAGCCGGCCGTGGGGCCGATCTCGATGACCACCCGCCCCGGCCGCTCACGCTCCAGCAGCTTGAGCACCTCCGCGGGCGTGCTGGCGATCGTCTCGAAGCGCGGATCGGCCTCGCGCCCCGCGTGGGCGCCCTCGTACACGCACGCCACCGACTTGCTCTTGCCAAGGTCCATCGCGAGAATCTTCATGCCGGTTCTCCTGTGCCGGGCGCCTGCCTCTGGGCGATCGCACGCACGATCAGCCCGTCAGCTGGGACACATGATCCCGTCGGCGGCCCCGGCCGGGAGGCCGGCTTGCATAGCTTCTTCGCGTTCAAAGCGCCTTTCTCCATGCGCGGGCTCACCGCCCCCGCCCGCGCCCGCGCCGCCGATCTACACTTGCTCCATGAGTCACGACCCCCTCGCCGATTCCGTTCTCGACCTCCTCCGCGCGAGCGATCCCGACGTCGCCGGCCTCATGGCCAACGAGCGCGAGCGCCAGGAAACCACCCTCGAACTCATCGCCTCCGAGAACCACGTCTCCCCCGCCGTCATGCACGCGATGGGCTCGTGGCTCACCAACAAGTACGCCGAGGGCTACCCCGGCGCTCGCTACTACGGCGGCTGCATCTACCACGATCAGATCGAGGAGATCGCGCGACAGCGCGCCTGCAAGCTCTTCAACTGCAAGTACGCCAACGTCCAGCCCCACTCGGGCGCGCAGGCCAACATGG
>DASRXL010000160.1:0-3893 GCA_035654175.1 Phycisphaerales bacterium | reverse complement strand
GGACCGGGAGACATTGATCGGCGCGCTGCGCGAGGGGCTGGCGAGGGCGGAGTGCGTGCGGGCGGCGTGGCTCGGGGGCTCGGATGCGACGCGCCGGGCGGACGCCGTGTCGGACGTGGACCTGATGCTCGTCGCGGCGGCGGGGAGGGTCGAGGACGCGGTCGCGGCGATCGACGCGGCGATCGCGCCGGTCGCGCGGGTGCGGCTGCGCTACCGCTTGCCGCAACCGACGTGGCACGGCTTCGAGCAGGCCTTCTACCAGTTCGAGGATGCGCCGGAGTGGCTCATGCTCGACTGGCTGGTGATCGAGCAGGGGAGAGCGCACCAGTGGCTGGAGGTCGAGCGGCACGGCGCGGCGCGCGTGCTCCTGGATCGGGACGGGGAGATCGCGGAGGCGCATGTCGATCGGGCGGCGATCGCGGCGGCGGTGCGGAAGCGAGTGGAGGACGTGCGCGTGAAGCACGCGCTCTTCAGGCATCTCGCGCCGAAGATGGCGGAGCGCGGGCTGCCGGCGGACGCGGCGTATTTCTATCACTCGATCATGCTGCGCTCGCTCGTCGATCTCGTCCGCGCGGTGCACTGCCCGGAGCGGCACGACTACGGGTTCCGGTATCTGGAGCGGGACCTCCCGCCCGAGCTGTACGCGCGGGTGTGCCGTCTGTGCTACCCGGCCGGGGGCGCGGAGATTCCGGCGATGGCCGAAGAGGCCGACGCCATCATCGCGGAGACGCTCGCGGGGTGGGACGCGCAGCGCCGCGGCTGACGGCGGCGCTCCGGCGCGCTCAGCCGCCGGCGGGGACATACCTCCGCACCGTGCGTGGCGGGCTCACCGCCTCGAACACGAGCGTGCGCAGGGCGCTGTCGTCCTGCACGAGGCGAACCTTGAGGCGCGAGGGGCCGGCCACCGGCGGCAGCCGCTCGACCGACGACACGCGCTGGCCGTCGCGCAGGCCCGCGTCGAATGCGCCGGACCCCTCGACGACGCCGCACACGACGCCGCTCTCCAGCGAGGCGGTCACGTCGAAGCCGTCGGCGCCCTCGCGCATGCGCCCGGTCGTGAGGACGAGCGAGCCGCCCTCGATCGTCTCAGGCACGGGCGGCTCGGCGCCGTGGATGACGCAGGCCCTGATCGCGGCGGCGGCTTCGGGGCTTGTCTCTTCCGCGAAGCGGTCGAACAACTGCTCCGGGGTGAGAGGCGGCGCTCCGGAGGCGGCGCGGGCGTGGAGCTCGCGCATGAGGTCGTCGAGGCTCTCGGCGCCGCCCGACTTGGCGGCGATCGCCTCGTCGATGGCGAGGGCGAGCAGGTCGCCGCGCCGGTAGGGCAGCGCGCCGACGTGCGCGTCGTTCCAGAAATCAGCGACGATCCGCTCGTTCGGCGCGTGGCGCAGAGGGTTGCCGTCGAAATCGGCGAGGCTGCGGTTCAGGCTCCCGAGATACCCCTCGTCGGCAAAGAGGCCCGCTTGGCGGAGCAACCGGCGGGCGTAGAAATCGGTGAAGCCTTCGCTGAACCAGTAGGCGGCGCCCTCGGGGGCGTCGATGCGGAGCTTGCGCCCGTTCCAGGTGTGGAAATACTCGTGGGCGAGGAGGCGGAGCACGTGCTCGGTGTGCGCTCCGCCGGGCGCGAGGTCGAGCCCGGTGTTGCAGTAGAGGGCGAAGCAGTCGGTCAGGCCGGTGCCGCCGAGAGAGAAGCTCTGCCCGCTCGCGCGGCCGCCGTTGGGGGTCAGGGCGACGAGAAACCATGGATCGGTATGGTCGGCGAAGAAGTCGCGCTCCACGCGGACGACGTCCATCACGAGGTCCATGAGGCGATCGTCCGTGAAGCCCCAGTCGGCGTCGATGACGGCCAGGCCGACGGCGCCGCCGGGGAGGTCGCGCTTCGCCAGGCGCACACGCGGGGGTTCGCCGCCGATAAAGAAGCAGCTGCGCAGGTCGTCGATCGAGAGCAGCGCGTGGGCCGGGGCGGCGCCCGGCCCGAGAGAGGACGCGAGGGTCCAGCCCTCGAAGCCCTGCCAGCGCAGCGCGCAGAGCACTTCGGCGTCCCCATCCTCGGGCAAGAGGAGCGCATGGTTGCCGATGGCGTGGAAAAGCCCGTCGCGGACCAGCGGCCGGTAGTCGTTGTGGCCGGCCGGCAGCTCCTCTCGATCGTGCGGGGTGAGCTCGTAGGCCACTTCGATCATTTCGCCGGGCGCGTGGAGGACGCTCCAGCGGTGGTCGGCCTCGGGCGTGACGTCGAGGGCGGTTCCGCGCTGGTCTCTGGCCCCGACCGCCCCGATTTCCCGCCCCGCGCCCTCTATGCCGCCCCACCCATCGGCGAGCGAGACGGAGGTGTGTCCGTCCTCATCCCCGGGCAGCACGATGCGGATCCCGACAGCCGGCCCGGGGACGCGCTCGAGAACCACCGTCACGTGCGCCGGCTGCGCCGGCGCGCTCAGGCACACAAGCCCCGCGATCCATGTCAGCATGGCGACGGCTCCTCTCCCGGTCGTGGACACCTTTGGATGCGCGCTCGGCGCCGACCCGTCGCCGGCCTGCACGCGGGCGCGTCATGCCGGCTTCAGCCTCGCAGGGCGCGCACGCGGTCGGCGATCGTGTCGCGCGCAGAGTCGTTCAGGAGCCCGACGTGCCGGAACACTTCGCGGCCCTGCGGATCGAGCACGACGAACGTGGGCAGGGCGTTGACGCCGAAGGCGTCCGCCACCTCCTGCCCCTTGGCGACGAGTGGGTAGGTGTACTGGTGCTCGGCCATGTAGGCGGCCGGGTCGTCGACCGCGTCGTCGGCATGGACGCCCACGACGAGGACTCCGCTGTCGCCCGCGAACTGCTCGTGCAGGGCCTGCACGTTGGGCGAGCTCGCCCGGCACGGGGGGCACCACGTGGCCCAGAAATCCGCGACGATCACCTTGCCCTGCCATTCCGCGGCGACGGACGCGGGGATCGCGGCGTCCAGGGCGGCGGTTCCGGGCTGCGGCGGGGTCTCGCAGGCCGCGAGCGCGAGCAGCGCGCCAAGCAGGCAGACCGGGGAAAGCGTGGCGCGCATCGTCGTGTCCTCCTGTACGCTCCATCGGGCCCGGATATGCCGGGCGATCGCCGGTCGTTCCGCTCGGGTTCTGATCGGAGAGCGCACTTTCAGCGAACCCGGGTGGAGCATCCGCTCGAAGAAACTGTATAGAAGTGCACGGGACCACGCCAGGAGGGCAGCCGCGGGCATGAGGGAGCAACAGCCAGCCGGGGGAGCGCGGAGCGGCGCGGGCGATTTCGTCGCGGCGGTGCGGCGGCGGGCGCGCGCGACGCTTCTGGCCACTGCGTGGGTCCGGGCGCTCTCGATCGCGATCGGGGTGGTGTTCCTCCTGGGCGTGGCGGATTTCCTCTTTCGTCTCCCTTGGGGCGTTCGCGCCGGGCACCTGCTGCTGCTCGCGCTGGGCTGCTTCGAGCTCGGCAGGCGGCTCGTGCTCCCGGCGGTGCGGTTCCGGCCGAGCTTGGCGGACGTCGCGCTGCGTCTGGAGGGCGCCGGGCCGGGAGCCGCGGCACGCGGGCGCTTGGCCTCGGGCGTGGAGCTCTCCGAGGCGAGTTCGGCGGGCCTGGGCCGGGCGCTGGCGGCGCGGGCGGCGGCGGATGCGGACGCGGCCGTGCGCGCGATCGCGGGCGAGCGGTTCATCCGCCGGCGAGAGCTGGCGCGGTCGGCTGCGTTGCTGGGGCTGGCGGCGGTGATCGCCGGCGGCACGGCGCTGGCGCGGCCCGACCTGGCGCGGATCGGCCTCGTGCGCGCGTTCCTGCCGTTCGCCGGGGCCGAGTGGCCCAAGCGGACGGCGGTCGTGGACGGCACGGCGGTGGAGGTGCACCCAATCGGGGAAGCGCTGACGCTCCGCGCGCTGGTGACGCGCACGGCGCAGGCG
>DASRXL010000159.1:0-2942 GCA_035654175.1 Phycisphaerales bacterium | reverse complement strand
CACCTTCGACGGACGCGTCTGGGTGTACGACGCCGCGCACGAGTTCCTCAAGGTCAGGAACTCCGGCGCCGCCGGCGTCGACGAGACAGTGGAGGTCGCGGTCGTCCAGGGGTCGAAGTACTTCGTCCTGGTCGACGGCTCGCGCGCTCCGGGCGGCGCGTACATGCTCCGAGTCGAGGCCGTGGACGATCACGCCGACTATGGCCACTGGGAGTTCGCGACGCCCATCCCGCTCGACTCCGTCCACTCCGGAAGCGCGCCGGGCACCCTCGAGTCCAACGCCGATTCCGACCTCTTCACCTTCGAGGCGACCCGCACCGGCACCGCCGAGCTCCGCCTGGACGTGGCGAGCAACTTCGACGGGAAGCTCTGGGTGTACGACGAGCAGCATCAGTTCCTGAAGGTGAGGAACGAGCGCGGCCCCGGCGGCGACGAGACCATCCAGGTCGGCGTCGAGCAGGGCGTCACGTACTTCCTCGTGGTCACCGGCTGGCGCCACCCCAGCGGCGGGTACACCCTGCTCGTCGAGGCGATCGACGACCACGCCGACGCCGGCGCCTGGGCCGCCGCGACCAGCATCCCGCTCGACGGCTCCGGCAATGGGGCCCGCGCCGGCGTGCTCGAGCTCGCGCGCGACACCGACCTGTTCCGCTTCGTCGCGCCCGGCGCGGGGCTTGTCTCGATCACGCTCAACGTGGTGGCGGGGTTCGACGGCTGGTTCGAGATCTACGATTCCGGGCGCAATCTCGTCGAGCCGCGCCGCAACGCCAAGCCCACCGGAGGGGACGAGACGCTCTCCTTCACCGCCGCCGCGGGAGAAGCCTACTTCATCCTCGTCGGCGGGTGGCGCAATCCCAACGGCGACTACAACCTGCTCGTGAACGCCTGAAGCGCCCGGCGCCGGTGGAGCGGCGCCGATCGCACCGCCCCCCGCGCCCGCCGGTCACCCGCCCGGCGCCTCCCCGCCCTCCTCCACCACCCATCCCGCCCCGCCCTCCGGGTCGGTCAACCCTTCGATCGGTGTGAGCGCCAGGGTCCTGAACTCGACCTCCGAACCCTCCGCCTGGATCGCGATCCGCCCCCGCTCGGCGGTGCAGTCGAACCCGTCGTTCATGAGCTCGCCGTTCACCCACACCCGCACGCGATCGCCGACGGCCTCGATCACCATGCGGTTCCATTCGCCCACCGGCCTCTCGCTGCCGTCGGTCATGTTCAGGATCCGGCGCGAGTCGTCCGGGCCCCCGCCCCACGTCTCCGGCTCGCCGGCGCGCCGGTCGGCCATCCCCTCGACCGCGATGTCCTCGCCGATGCACCAGAAGTCGCCCGCGTTCCCGCTGTGCATCTGCACCTCGATCGACGCGGGGAACATCTCATAGAGCGCCCGCGGCTTGGACGCGTGCACCAGCACGCCGCAATTCCCCGCCTCGCCGGCGAACCTGTACTCCACGTCCAGCCTGTAGTTCTCGAACTCCTCGTCGGTGATCAGGTGCCCCGGCGGGTCGCCCAGGCTCACCAGCATCCCCTCGCGCACGACGAAGCTCGGCCCCGCGTCCGGGTTCCCGTCCGCCGCGGGCACGTCCGCGTGCCAGCCCGCGAGGTCCTCGCCGTTAAAGAGCGGTCGTGCCTCGGCCTCTTGCGCCGAGGCGGAGGCGCCGCAGAGCATCGCGCCGACCATCGCCCCCATCCAAACCCATCCTGTCTTCATGTCGCACCTCTCGCTCAGCCGCCCAGCCCGAACGATCCCGCCAGCGTTTCCCCCCCGGCCGTCTCGATCTCCACCCACAGCCTCGCGTCCTGCGGCAGCGGGTCCGGCGCCTCCACGTGCGCGTGGAAGTTCGCCCCCTCCGGCTCGGCCTTGGCCTTCATCGAGCCCGAGCCGTCCTCCAGGCCGATCCACGCCCGCACCGCGGCCGGAGCGCCCTCTCCCCCGGCCACGCTGATATCCACGTCGCTCTCCTCGCCGGGCGTGATCGCGCCGTAGTGCGCCGCCCGCACCGTGTACGCGCCGACGGTCGCGCTCCCGAGGTCCCGCTTTCCCGCGGCATCATGCTCGTGCGCGTGATCGCCGCCGGCCTCTTCGTGCGCCTCGCCCTCCGTCCCGTCGGGGCCGTGCTCGTGAGATTCGCCCGCCCCGCCGTGGTCGTGATCGTCGGCCGCCTCGCCGCAGCCGCCGAGCGCCAGCCCCGCCGCCGCGGCACATGCCAGAAACAACTCGCGCGTAGACCGCATGCCAGAACTCCTCTTTCCGAAGACTCCACCCGCTCGGGCCGAATTCCGGCCCGCGTACCCGAACGCTCACACAATACCCGGCCCCGCCCTGTCCCGCGAGACGCGAATCCCGTGCGCCGCGGCGTACCCCGCCGGCACCACGAAGAGATTGAGCAGCGTCGAGCTCAGCAGGCCCCCCAGCACCACCACCGCCAGCGGCGCGAGCAGCTCGCTCCCCGGCTCCCCCATGGCGAGCGCCAGCGGGGCCAGGCCCAGGGCCGCGCAGAGCGCCGTCATCAGGATCGGCGCCAGCCGCTCAAGCGAGCCCTGCACGACCGCGCGCTCCGGGCTCGCGCCCTCGTTCGCCGCCAGGTGCGCGTAGTGGTTCACCAGCAGGATCCCGTTCCGCACCGCGATGCCGAACAGCGTGATGAATCCGACCATGCTCGCGATCGACACCACGGGCGCGACGTACGGCCGGTCTCCCACGCCCGCCAGCGCCAGCATGTTGAACACGGGATTCCCGCCGCCGGTCAGCGAGATCGCCAGGATCCCGCCGATCACCGACAGCGGCAGGTTCGCCATCACCACCAGCGCGGTCTTCAGCGATCCCGTCGAGAGCTGGAGCAGCACGAGCATCACCAGCAGCACCGCCGCCCCGCCGACCAGGATCGTGCGGCTCGCCGACCGCTGCGCCTCGAACTGCCCGCCGTAGGTCACCGTGTACCCCGCCC
>DASRXL010000158.1:0-6175 GCA_035654175.1 Phycisphaerales bacterium | reverse complement strand
GTGACCAGCGCCACGGGCCGCGCCCCGCGCAATGGCCGGTCCAGCACGCTCATTCCGTCCCCGGCTCCCGCGGGATCGCGCCGTCCTCCTCCAGCGGCACGCGGCGCGAAGCCTCCACCCACGCGTCCGGCCGCTCGGGCGGCAGCTCCCTTGCCGCGGCGAGCCGGGCCCGCATCCGGGCTCGCCGGCGAAGGTAGACCAGGATCGCTGTGCACAGCACGACGAGGCCGATCAGCGCGAGCAGGAGCAGCACCGCCGACATCTGGCCGACGGCCCGCCTCGCGTCCGGCGCCGGCGCGGCGGCGAGGCCGGCGGCTCTGGTGAGCAGGTGCGCCACGCCCGGATCGTAGTCGGGCGGGCCCCGCGTCCGAGCGAGCGGGTCTCAGGGCGTTCGGTCGTTTGATGGAGCCCGGTGGAACGCCAGCGTCACGCGCTCCGGCGTGCGCACGAGGCCCGCGGGCAGGCCCGCCCGGCGCAGAGCGCCCAGGAGCGCCGCGTCGTCGATCACCTCGGCGCGTGACCGCGTCGGCGCGGCCCGGAGCCGCTCCATGGCGCCGGGGTCGTTCGAGACGTACGCCACCAGCCGCGGCGCCGGGGCGTGGGCCGAGCGCGTCGCGCCGGGCGCCGGGACGGCCGGACCGGCGGGCTCGGGCGCCCCGGTCTCCCCGTGCGCCACCCCGCGCCCAGCGACCCCGGGCGGCCCCGCGGGAGGGCCGACCGGCCTGACCGCGAGCGCAAGCGCGCCCACGGCCACGCCCGCTGCGCCGAGCGCCGCGCCCCGCGCGATGCGCCGCCGCGCGCCCCTCGCGCGCACTCGGGCCCCCAGCAGCCCGAGCATCTCGTCGCGACGCGCTCGCCCCGCCGCGGACAGCGCATCGCCGTCGCGCGGCAGCTCGTCGAGGGTCGTCAGCTCCCGCCGGTCGCACGTGCTCATGGCCGCTCCTCCGCCGCGCTGCGCAGCCTGGCGAGCGCCCGGCGCAGCCTCCCATGCGCCGCGTCGCCCGTCGTGCCGAGCTCCGCGCCCAGTTGCTCCAGAGATCGCTCCCGCGCGAAGCGCGACGCCAGCAGCCCGCGCTCCTCCGCCGAGAGCTCGCGAAGCCGCGCCCGGAGCCAATCGATGCGCTCGGCGAGCGCGCCGTCGGGCGCGGCCCCAGGTGCCTCGCGCCCCCGCTCGCGCGACCGCCGCCGCCGCTCCCGCCGGAGCTGATCCAGCGCCGCCCGGTGCACCACCCGGCAGAGCCAGCGCGAGAGCGCGGCCTCCGAGTCGATCGCCGGCATTCGTGCCGCGGCCTTCATCATCGCCTCCTGCGCCACGTCGAGGCAGAACGCCTCGTCCCGCCCGGTCAGCCGGCGCGCCGCCCCGTACACCCTCCCGAACCACCGCTCGTAGAGCACCGCGAAGGCCGCCGCGTCGCCGCGCGCGACCGCGCGGGTAAGAGAGCCCGTGTCGTCGGGGCGGGCCGGCGCGGCGGCGGGCTTCAGCGGCGGTGGGGCGGTGACGGCCTGCGGCACGCGGTGGTCCTTGCACCCGGCCCCGACGCGCGGGACGCGGGCGGCGATGGCGCCGGCTCCGCTCAGCGTCGCTCTTCCTCCACGTCCCGCGCCTGGAGCCTCGCGCGGAGCTCGGCGATCTGCGCCTCCATCGCCGCCAGTCTATCGCGCAGCATCGCGTTCTCCTCGCGCAGTGCCGAGAGCTCGCCCCCGGAGCCCCCGCCCGCGGCGATGGCCTTCGCCCGCGCGAGCGCCTCCTCTGCCCGAGCGGCCCGAGCCTGGGCCCGTTCCAGGTGGATCTGGTGCTCCCTCACCGCGGCGTCCGCCTCGCGATAGGCGATCTCCGCCGTCAGGAACTCGTTCTGCGGCGCAGCCGCGCGGTCCACCATCACGCGCACCTCCTGCATCCGCCGCTCCAGCACCTCCCGCTTGTGCGCGGCGTTGTCGGCGTGCACCGCGGCGAGCTCCGCCTCGGCCCGCGCGTCGGCCAGCTGCTCCTCCAGCGCCTCGGGATTGGTGAGGCCCTGAATCTGCTGGATCTCCCGCGACCGCGCCCGTCGCGTTTCGATGTCCTGCTGCATCCGATGGAAGACCTCGTTCGCCGCCCGCAGCGCCCGGTCCGGCCCCGCCATGATCAGGAGGCCCGACTCCGGATGGAACCGAAGCTCGGCCCGGACGTCGTCACCGCCCGCCACCCCCGTCGCGGTCTCGACCGCCGTCAGGATCGTCTCCGCGGGCACAACGACCTCCGGCGGATCGCCCGGCAGCGGCGTGGTCAGCTCCTTGATCGACAGCACCAGCATGTCCTCGCTGTCGGGCGTACGCGGCTCATGGAACGGGCCCTGCTTCCTCACTTCCACCAGGAACGCAGGGGTGTCGCCAGCCCCCTCGCTCAAGTTCGTGGCCTCCACTCCGTAGCGGTAGGCATCGTCCTCCGGGTATCGATAGTCCCCCGAAACCAGGCGCAGCGCCGTCCAGAGGCTCACGTCCCGCAGCTCCGTCGCGCTCACCTCGATCGCGTCCGCATCGCCCCGCACGAGGATGTTGGTCAGCTCTGGATCCGCCGCGGCCTTCAGGCTCTCCACGTAGTCGCGGAGCGATCCGCCGGGGAAGTCGAGCGAGACGGCCGGCCCCCTCATCGCCTCCATCTCTGCCTGCCGGCGGGCGCGATCTTCTCGCGCCTGGTCGCGGAGCTCCGCCGCCGCCTGGGACAATCGATCCGGCTCCGCGGGACCGTCCTGTCCCCGGGCGGACGGGATCCCCGCGAGCAGGCCGGCGGCGAACGCGAGAGACAGGACGTGAGATCGAGCGCGGTGCATTCTTTGATCCTCCCTTACGGGCGCCTCGGCGGAGCCCGGCATGGCCGCCGCAGGAACGCCGCCGAAGCCTCCCGTCGGCGCGATTCGGCCGAGATTTCTTCGCGAGAGGCCTCGTTCCGCCTACACTCCCCCCCATCAAGGAGCCGAACAGGATGCACTTCGACGCCCATCAACCCGTGATCGCCGATCTCGAGGCGCGGATCTTGACAATCCGCGACTCTCTTTAACTACGAATCCAAGCTCTCCAAGCTCTCCGACCTTGAGGCCCGCATGGGGGCCGCCGATTTCTGGGACAGCCCCGACCGCGCCCAGGAGACCGTCGCCCAACTCAAGCTCATGAAGGCCCAGGTCGAGCCGCTGCGCGACGCCATCGCCCAGTTCGACGACGCCAGGCTCGCGTACGAGATGTCCCGCGAGTCGGGCGACCGCGACCTCCTCGCCGAGGCCGACGAGTCGCTCTTCGAGCTCCAGGGCAAGATGGAGCGCGTCGAGCTTCAATCCCTCCTCTCCGGCAAGCACGACCACCGCAACTGCTTCCTCACCATCTCCGCCGGCGACGGCGGCACCGAGGCCAACGACTGGGCCGAGATGCTCTTCCGCATGTATCTCTACTACACCGAGCGCATGGGTTTCAAGGTCGAGGAGATCGCCAAGAACCACGGCAGCGAGGTCGGCATCGACCACGTCACCCTGCACGTCAAGGGCCCCTACGCCTACGGCTATCTCTCCTGCGAGCACGGCACCCACCGCCTTGCCCGCGTCTCGCCCTTCAACGCCCAGGGCAAGCGCCAGACCAGCTTCGCCACCGTGGACATCACCCCCGAGTTCGAGGAGTCCAAGCTCGAGATCCCCGAGAAGGACCTCGAGATCAGCTTCTTCGCCCGCTCCGCCGGCCCCGGCGGCCAGAACGTCAACAAGGTCGCCTCCGCCTGTCGCGTCGTCCACAAGCCGACCGGCATCATGGTCGTCGCCAGCACCTACCGCGACCAGCCGCAGAACAAGCGCCAGGCCCTCACCCTCCTGCAGGCCAAGCTCGAGCAGATCGAGGAGGAGCGCCGCGCCGCCGAGCTCAAGGAGGTCAAGGGCGGCGACGTCGCCCGCGGCTGGGGCACCCAGATCCGCAGCTACGTCTTCTACGACAACCGCGTGAAGGACCACCGCACCGGCTACGAAGAATCCAATTACGAGAAGGTCCTCCAGGGCCAGATCGAGCCCTTCATCGACGCCGAGCTGAAGCGCCGGCGCGCGGAGAAGGAAACGCGGGCGGTGTAAAATCTGGACCGCGGAGGCGGCACGTGACGGACGATTCCCGTCAACGGCGGCAGAGGGGGGCGCGCCCCGACCTCGCGCACAAGCGAGTGACGCCCGGCTATCTGGTCGCCGCTCTGCTTGGCGCCGCGCTTGCTTATCCAGCGATGCGCTGGCTCTACGGCCCAATCCAAGACTGGCCCTGGCGCGCCCGTGGGCTCGGCGTGTTCGCCATTCTCTTCGCCTTCGCGGCCATGCTCGTCTGGACGTTCGTCCGCGGTGATTCGCGCCGCGATCGGGACTGACCATGCGGATCGTGCGCACATCGCTATGCCCGGCGGGGCCCCCGAGACGCATGCGTCCCATGAGCCCCGCGGGACATGGCTGATCCCGTTACTCCAGGGCCGGCAACGGCCGCCAGTACTCCACGCGCCCGTCCGCCCTCACCGCGCCGTATCCGACGCGCCCACGCACCACCACCGATCGCCACGTGATCGCCGGCGGCCCTGCCGCACGAGCCGCCACCCGCGCGACGTGTCCCACCAGCACGTACCGCCCCAGCCGCACACGCACCCGCGCCCGCCGCGGCGTCGGCCACCGCCCACTCCGAACGTTCGAAGCGCTCATCACAATCTCCTCTCTGCTCACAATCCAAAAGCGAAACAGCCCCGGAGGGAGTTCCTCCGAGGCTGCGGCTACTTCGTGCTCAAGCGTCGCTAGCGCTGCGGAGGCGGATCCTGGATGTCGTAGATATCAGCGATGCGGAGAACGGCGACGCGAGAGCCGCTCCGACCGCCGCCATAGCCGGCCGCGAGCTGCGCGCACGCGCGGAGCGCCTGCGCACCGAAGGGCATCGCATGCTCGTGCCTCGCGATGATCGTCATGCCGCGCTCCTTTCTCGCCCGCTACCGCTCGCGGCACGCCCGCGAACTGGAGACAAGTCGCTGACCTTAGCCGGGGCTCCGCCCAGAGCAAGCGCGCGCCGTGGAAAACCTCGAGCCTCACCACCTCGTATCCAAACTGAGACATGATCTCAATCATGCGCGCGGGACCTGCCCACGACCCGCCACTTGGTCTCCGGCACCGCGCGCCTGATGGGTGCGCTCACCATCTTCGTCTCGATCGGCTTCGGGGTGGCGATGGGCCGGCGCCTCGGCGTCGGCCTCTTCGGCGCTCCCGGCGATCCGCCCGAATCTCTTGGCCCGTGGGCCCAGTGGACCGCCCTCGGGCTTGCGCCGTTTGGGCTCGCGGTCCTCTTCCAGGCCTCTCCCCGTGACCCGGCCGTGATCCTTCACGGAGGTGTCGTCGGCTTCCTCGGTGCGCGTCAGGGCGCCGCATGGCTCGGCCCGGAGCTCGGTGTGTGCATCGGGGCGTTCGCCGTCGGTCTCGCCTCCAACACGTACGCCCGCCTCGCCGACCGGCCGGCCGCCGTTCTCACGGTGCCCGGCCTGATGCTCCTCGTGCCGGCGGCCTGGGATTCCGCAGCGTCACCAGCTTCGTCGAAGCCGAGTCCCTCGCCGGGGTCCAGGCTGCCTTCGCCATGGTGCTGGTGGCCGTGAGCCTGGTTGCCGGGCTGCTCCTGGCCAACCTCGCGCTCGCCCCGCGCCGGCCTCTATGACCCCCTTGCAAACGCCGGGGATCTGGTACACTCCCCGCCACGACTCGGGGAGGCACTCGGCTTCGGAACCCGGGCGGGACTGACGCGCATCGCTCCCGAGAGGTCGCTTCGGTCAACCAGCTGTCTTCTCGGGCAGGATTGTGGGCGATGCGCATTTACGTCGGGAACCTTCCCTTCTCCGCAACCGAGGACTCACTCCGCTCCGTCTTCGAGGCCCACGGCGCGGTGATGTCCGCGTCGGTGATCATCGATCGCGAGACCGGACGCTCGCGCGGCTTCGGGTTCGTCGAAATGAACGACGCCGACGGCCCCGCCGCCATCGAGGCCCTCAACGGGCAGGACATGGACGGACGAGCCCTCGTTGTCAACGAGGCGCGCGAACGCGCTCCGCGCACCGGCGGCGGCTACGGCGGGGGCGGCGGCGGGCGCGGGGGATACGGCGGCGGCGGGGGCGGCCGCGCCGCGTATGGCGGTGGCGGAGGCGGGTACGGCGGCGGCG
>DASRXL010000157.1:0-2492 GCA_035654175.1 Phycisphaerales bacterium | reverse complement strand
TACGTCTGGTTCGAGGTGATGCTGGTCGCGTCGTTCGTGCTGATGGCGCACAACCGCACGCGCGCTCAGATGGACGCCGCGTTCAAGTACGTCGCCATCAACCTGATCGCCTCGTCGATCTTCCTGACCGCGCTGGGCCTTCTGTATGGCGCGGCAGGCACGCTGAACATGGCGGACCTGGCCAATGTCTGGCCCACGATGAGCACCCCGGGCATCGACATCGTTCTCGCCACCCTGTTCCTGATCGCGTTCAGCATCAAGGCGGGGCTGTTCCCGCTCTTCTTCTGGCTGCCGGCCTCCTACCACACGGCGCCGATCAGCGTGGGCGCGGCGCTCGCCGGATTGCTGACCAAGGTCGCCTTCTATGCCTGCCTGCGTGTCTTCGTGCTCGTATTCGGCCTCGGCGCCCGTGACGGTCCGGCCGTCGTACCGGGGCTCCCGGCGCTGCTCGGGATCCTCGCCGGCGCCACGATGATCGTCAGCGTCCTCGCCGCCATCGCGCAGGTGGACGTCCGCCGGCTGCTGGCGTTCCATGTGGTGGGGCAGGTCGCCTACCTGACGATGGGGCTGGCCGTGGCCTCGCTGCTGGGTGTCGCCGCGGCCATCTTCTACACCATGCACACGATGCTCGTACAGGCCGGCCTCTTTCTGGGGGCGGGTGCGATCGCCCGCGCCAACCGGGGCTACGATCTGCGCGCCGCCGGCGGCCTGATGCGCGACCAACCGGTCTTCGCCGCGCTGTTCGCCCTGCTCGCGCTCTCGATCTCCGGCGTTCCGCCGCTCTCCGGATTCTGGGCCAAGTTCCTCGTCATCGATGCCGCCTTCCGGGCCGACTCCGCCTGGTATGCGTGGCTCGCCGTCGTCGCGCTCGTGGCCGGTGCCCTGACGCTCTACTCGATGAGCACGCTCTGGACCCAGGCGTTCTGGCGGACGCGGGACCAGGGGCGTGCCGCGAGCCGTCCCGTTCCGCCCGCCATGCTCGTCGCCGTGGCGATGCTCGCCGCGTGCACCCTCGGCATCGGGCTCGCGGTCGAGCCCGTCGCTCGCCTGGCGCGCGACAGCGCCGCGCGGATGACGTCCGCCGCCATGCCGGGAACGCCGCGGTGAGCGCGGGCCGGGCAGGGGCCGCGCTCTCGCTTCTCGGCGCATTTGTCCTCGATCTCGTCGGCTCGTCGGCGGCCGTGGCGCGCATCGTCCTCGCGCCTCGGCGGCGGAACCGGCCCGCGATCGTCGCCGTGCCCGTGGACGCCCGGACGGACTGGGGCGTCGCGCTCTTCGCCTACTTCGTGTCGCTCACCCCCGGCTCGACCTGCCTCCACGTCGCCGACGATCGACGGACGATCTACGTCCATTTCCTCGACGCGCCCGACGCCGGGGCCCGGGCCGCCGGGATCAAGGCCCTGTACGAGCGGCGGATCCTCCGGATGGAAGGGTGGGAGATCTCGCCATGACGATGGTGCCTCTCACGACGGTGGCGAACGTGCTGATCGCCGTGCTCACCGTGCCGCTGGCCCTCGCCGCCTATCGGATGATCAAGGGCCCAGGGTACGCGGACCGCTTCGTCGCCCTCGACATGCTCACCGCGGTCGTGGTCGCCATCGCCGCCCTCACCGCGGTCACGACCGGCCGTCGCGCGTTCCTCGACATCGGCCTCGGCGTCGCGCTGATCAACTTCGCGTCCACCTGCGCCTTCGCGACGTTCCTCGAGCGGAAGCGAGGGGTCCGGTGATCCGTGCCATCGTCGCCGCCCTGCTGCTCGCCACGGGCGTGGCGTTCATCGTGATGGCCGGCATCGGCATCGCCCGGCTGCCCGACGTGTTCCAGCGGATGCACGCGGCGACGAAGGCCGGGGGCATCGGGACCAGCCTGGTCGTGCTCGGTGTGCTCGTGGCCGGCGAGGTGGTCCGCCCGGCGACCGGCGTGCTCACGATCGTGTTCATGCTGCTGTCGCTGTCCGTGGCGTCCCAGCTGCTGGCGCGGGCCGCCTACATGTCGGGCGCACCCCTGCACGAGCTCGAGCGCGACGACCCGCTCGCGGCGGTGCTGGACCGGGAGGGCGGCCCGGCGGAAGCGGAGGCCGAGCCGGACCGCTCGGCGCGATCGTCGGACTAGGCGCGCCGTCGTGAGTGCCGCGAGACGAACGCTCGGGGATCGGCTCCCGCCTTCCGGCGAGGTCATCGAGATCCGCCTCGCGGAATCGAAGCAGCTCTTCAACGCCATCGACCCGGCCCCCTTTCGCGAGAAGGATCTCGACCCCAAGGCCGAAGAGTTCATCGTGAACTGGGCCCGGGAGCTCCCCGCCGATGCTTCTCTGTCTCTCGTCGTACGCCTGGACCGGCCGGCGGGAGTGCCCGATGAAGCCGAGGTCGTGCGCGACGCCGTGCACCAATACTTCCGATTGCGGTCGCAGGCGACGGGACGGCGACTCAAGCAATTGTTCAGGGTCGGGCGCACCAGCCTGCTGATCGGGATACTCTTTCTCGCGGGGGCGT
>DASRXL010000156.1:0-5227 GCA_035654175.1 Phycisphaerales bacterium | reverse complement strand
GCGGCGCGGCGCGGTCCCACATCGCCCTGCTGCGCACCGGGGTGGCGGGGCTGCGCGGGGCGGCGGGCGAGCCGGTGACGATCCGCGTGATGCTCTCGGAGGACGGCGAGGAGGCGTTGCTGGAGTCGACCGTGGCGCGCGAGGTCGCGTTCGCGACGCACCACGGCGTGCACCACGTGGCGATGATGAAGGCGATCGCCGGTGAGATGGGGATCGAGCTCGCCGCCGACGCGGGCAAGGCGGCCTCGACGATCCAGTACGAGCGGACCGCCGCGTCGGCGTAGCTTCGGCGGAGCGCATGTGCACCGTCAGCGTCATCCCGTTAGGCGAGGGCTTCCGCCTGGTGACGAGCCGGGACGAGAGCCCGGAGCGGGCGCCCGCGCTGCCGCCGGAGTGGCGCGAGGTGTCCGTCGGCGGGCGCCGGGCGATCTGGCCCGTGGACGGCCAAGCCGGGGGCACATGGGTCGCCGCGGCGGAGCACGGATTGGCGATGACCCTCCTGAACTGCAACCCGATGCAGCGCCATCCCATGGAGGATCCGGGCCGACGTCTGAGCCGTGGCGCACTGATCCCGAGGTTGATTCGCTACTCCACAGCGCGGCGGGCGATGCTGGCCGCCGCCCGGATGGACCTCGGGCGCTTCGATCCGTTCAGGCTCGTGGCAGTCGACCTCTCGCGAGGGATGTCGGTCTGGGACTTGATCTGGGATGGGCGGGACTTGAGCGCCCGGGAGAACGGCCCCTGGCCCGTGGCGTTCGCGAGCAGCGGGCTGGGGGATTGGCGGGTCGATGCGCGGCTGCCGCTGTTCTCGTCGATGATGGGGAGCCTCGGCGCGACCGCGCCGACCCAGGACGCGTTCCACGCGCACCGCTGGCCGGACCGGCCCGAGATCAGCGTCATGATGGATCGCGGGGTGGCGCGAACGGTGAGCGTGACGCGGGTGGAGGTTCACCCTGACGTAGAGAACCGGTTCGAGATTTCCCTTGTCCATGAGCCGGTCGTGGCCGCGATCGGTGAGCCCTCACGCCCGGCCTGAGGCCCGCTACCCGCCGGCCGGCCTCGGCTCTACAGTACGGCCCTATGGACCTGTCGCGGATATTCACCGCCCAGAACGTCGTGAGCATCGTGGTCATCCTCGCGGTGGTCCACGTGATCCTGATCACGGTCGCGTACCTGATCTACCTGGAGCGGAAGATCTCCGCCTATATCCAGGACCGGCTGGGGCCGAACCGGGTGGGGTTTGATTTCGGACTGCCGTTCCTGAAGCCGCTGCGCGGCGCGCTGGGGCTGGGGCAGCCGCTGGCGGACGGCCTGAAGTTCCTGCTCAAGGAGGACTACGCGCCCAGCCGCGTGGACAAGTACCTGTTCACGATCGCGCCGATGGCGAGCATCATCCCGGCGCTCATGGGGTTCGTGATCATCCCGTGGGGCGGTGTGTGGATCGCGCCGGATTTCTCGCTGCCCCTCGTCGGCGAGATCGAGGGCGGGCCAGTGCACGTGGCCGGTCTGGTGGCGAACGTGGGGATCCTGTACCTCCTCGCGGTCGCCTCGCTGGGCGTCTACGGCGTGACGCTGGGCGGATGGGCCAGCAACAACAAGTACTCGTTCCTGGGGGGGCTGCGCTGCACGGCCCAGATGATCAGCTACGAGGTGCCGCTGGGCGTGAGCCTGCTCGCGGCGCTCCTGCTCATGGGCACCGTGCTGCCGGACGGCATCGTGCGCTACCAGGCGGAGCACGGCTGGCTGATCTTCTCGCAGCCGATCGCGGCCTTCATCTTCTTCACGGCCATCCTGGCGGAGGCGAACCGGGCGCCCTTCGACAACGCGGAGGCGGAGCAGGAGCTGGTGGGCGGGTACCACACCGAGTATTCCTCGATGCGATTCGCCCTCTTCTTCCTGGCCGAGTATGCGCACATGATCACGAGCAGCGCGTTCTTCGCGCTCATCTTCCTGGGCGGCTACCAGCTCCTGCCCTTCGTGGGAGACCCGCTGACGAGCCCGGAATCGACGTCGCTGCTGGCGGCGCTGGCGAAGTTCGCGGTGTTCTTCGGGAAGGTGCTCTTCCTGGTGTGCTTCATGATGGTGATCCGCTGGACGCTCCCCCGCCTGCGCTACGACCAGGTGATGATGATGGCCTGGCAGGCGGTCATCCCGCTCTCGATGGTCGTGCTGGTGATGACGGCCGTGATGGTGTACCTGGGCTGGCGGGGCGTGCTGCCGATGCTCGTGGCGAACATCGCCCTCGGCGGGGCGGTGCTGCTGCTGCTGCCGTTCCTCCCGCGCTACACGCCCAACCGCAAGCTGCCGCTCTACGGGTCGCGCTTCAACCCGATGCCGGGTGAGCGCGTGAGCACCCGCCCGACGGAGCCGGTGGCGATCGAGGACCGGCCGGTGCAAGGGACCGCGCCGGTCATGTGAGGTTCGCGCTTACTGGAGCGGCGCGACTTCGTCGGCCGGGAGCGAGACGAACATGCGGGGCACGAGGTAGACGCGCTCGCCGTAGCGGTACAGGTTGCCGCTGACCTCGAACGTCCACGACTCGCCCCGGCGCTCGGCCTGCCGCTCCATCTCGCGAACCAGCGTCCCGGGGAGGAGATGGAGCCGCTCCGGAAGCCCCTGGTCGAGCGCCGCCTGGTCGGCGTCGTTGTCCAGGACGATCGCCCAGGAGCCGGCGCTGCCGCGGACCATGCGCGCACGCCGGCCCAGGAGGAGCTTGCCCTCGATCCGCGCGCCGGCGGGAGTGCCTTCCGCGGCGGGGGGTGGAACGGAGCCAAAGTCGGTGTCCAGGCCGCGGCGCTCCGCGCGTTCGGCCTCGAGCTCGCGGACCAGCTGCTCGATGCGGGGATCGGCGCCGGCCTCGGCCGGCTCGGCCTCGGGCTCCACGGCCGGGGGCGGCTCAGGCTCGCCGGCCGAGGGGGTCTGGACCTCGGGCCCCGCCCCGATGCTGGCGAAGGCGTTGGGCAGCAGGTAGTTGCGATCGTGGTACTCGAACACCTCTCCGGTGATCGCCATCCACAGACGACCCTCCGCCCCGTCGAGGAGCGCGGCGAGGCGTCCATACACCTCGCAAGGGAGCAGCGGCATGGCCGGGTCGGAGGGGCTGCCCTCCTGGGCGGCCGGCACGAAAGCCAGGCCGCCGGTCCGCAGGCGCACGACCTCTCCGACGCGCCGCACGAGGAAGGTCCCTTCGGGCAGGAGCGTCGCCGCGGAGGCCCACTGATCGCCCCCGGCGAGCGCCAGGCGCGTGGGATCGAGCCCCTGCTGCGGAACGACCTGCGCCGCACCGGGGGCCCGGGTCGGGAGCAGGGCCCCCGCCGCCTCGGGGCGCGAGGCGCGCTCCGAGACGTCCTGGTCGAGGCTCGGATCCGTGAGGACGGGGTTGGTCCGGGCGTCGGGGCGGGATTCCGCCGGCGGCTCGGTCTCCTGAGCGCCGGCGGCGGCGGACAGGAGCATCAGGGCGGGGAGGATGGTTCGGGCTGTGAGGGCGTGCGGCATCCGTGACCTTGCATCGGCGGGGGGCGCCCCGGCGCTTTGCCGATCGTACCACGCGCCGGCCTCGGGGCTCGGGCCATTGACCCCGGTCGGGCGGGTCCATAGGGTGTGGCCGAAATGAAGCGGCCGTGTGCCCGAGTGGACCAAGGGGGCGGATTGCAAATCCGTTGGGAGTAATCCCGTCGTGGGTTCGAATCCCACCGCGGCCTTCGGACGATCGGCGCCGGGCAACCGGCGCCGATCGTCGTTTTGGGCGCGAGCGCAGGCTCGGGGGCCGATCGCTATCGTCTCGGCGTGATGCAGGGAGCGGCGAGGCGGCTGCGCGCGCGGGCGGCGGGATGGTGGAGCGAGGATCCCGAGCGGGACCTGCGCCCCGCGCTTGCGCGGGCGGCGCTCATGACGCTGGCCTCGGCGACCATCGCGCTCGAGCACGGCTTCTACCAGGCGCCGCTCTCGGTGCTGGCGCTGCGGGGCATCCTCTTCGCGCTGATCGCGCTGCACGCCGCGATCACGGCGCACGTGACGCTGCTGGCGGTGGACCGGGGGGAGCGCGCCCGGGGCCTGGCGCTGTTCGGGGTGCTGGCGCTGGGGCTGGCGGCCAGCGCGGCGGGGCAGCCGAACGGCTGGCGGCTGGTCGAGGCGGCGGTGGTGCTGCGGTTCTTCATGGAGCTGTGGGCTCTGAACGTGGTGCTGTCGCACCGCTTCGCGCGTCCGGAGGCGCTGTTCCCGCTCTCGTTCGTGCTGCTGATCGTGCTCGGGACAATCCTGCTCAAGCTGCCCAAGGCGGTGCCGCAGGGGTACTCGATCGGCTGGATCGACGCGTTGTTCACGAGCACGTCGGCGGTGTGCGTGACCGGGCTGACGGTGCGGAGCACGGCGCACGAGTTCACCCTGGTCGGGCAGGTGATCATCTGCATGCTGATCCAGCTCGGCGGGCTCGGGATCATCATGTTCGGGTCGACGCTCATGATGCTGCTGGGCCGGAATCTCAGCCTGCGCGAGAACCGGAACCTGAGCCAGATGCTGAGCGACCAGCCGGTGCACCGGCTGATGGCCTACGCGCGATTCGTCCTCACGACGACGATTCTCATCGAGCTGGCCGGGGCGATGCTGCTCTACCCGCTCTGGGCGCCCGCGGCGCAGGGAGAGCCCGTGGAGGGTGGCCGGCTCTGGCTCAGCGTGTTTCACAGCGTGAGCGCGTTCTGCAACGCGGGCTTCGACATCACCGGCGCGAGCATGACGCCGGAGCGCTACACGGTGGTCGCCCAGGGGGTGATCGCGCCGCTGATCGTGCTGGGCGGACTCGGCTTCCCGGTTCTGGACAACCTCATGCGGGTCGTGCGGGCGAGGGCGCACCGGGCGCTCCGGCGGGGGGCGCTGCCCCCGGGGTACAGCGTCGCGGACGCGCGCCTGAGCCTGCATACCAGGCTGGCGCTCTGGACCAGCGCGGCCCTCTACCTGTACGGGGTCGTGGCGATCGCGCTGGCGCAGGTCGCGGCGGCCGTGGAGCCGCTGCCGGCCGGCGAGGCGCTCTCCACCGGCGAGGTCGCCGGCCACGTGATGGACGCGAGCTTCATGTCGGTCGCGGCGCGCACGGCGGGGTTCAACACGATCCCGATGGCCGACCTCGAGCCCGGCTCCGTCTTCACGCTCATGACGCTGATGCTGATCGGCGGCTCGCCGGGGTCGACGGCGGGCGGGATGAAGACGACGACGCTCGCGGTGCTGGTGCTCT
>DASRXL010000155.1:0-6424 GCA_035654175.1 Phycisphaerales bacterium | reverse complement strand
ACGCCGAGATCGCCGAGGGGCCCCGCGGCTCGCTCGTGGTCCACACCGGCGACACGCCGCACCACGGGGTCTACGCCCTCCCGTGCATGCCCGTGCACCACCGCGAAAACATGATCTCGCTCCGGCACGGCCGGCGCGGCTCGCGCCACGCGGAGATCGGCATCATCGTCTCGCTGAGCGAATGGCCCCAGCAGGCGCGCGAGCTGGTCGAGCGATCGCTCTCCCGCCGCTTCCTCATCCCCGCCGTCCGCCGCATCGAGTCGCTCGAGATCATTCACAATTACATGAGCTTCGAGGTCGAGACCGATGCCGGACCCGCCGCGTTCCTCGCCCGCTGGACGCCCGAGAGCGTCGTCGAGTACGGCACGGACGGCCGCCTGATCATCGCCACCGACGGCTCCCACTACCTCATCCCCCGGCTCGGCGAGCTCACGGAGCGCGACCTCCGCCTGTTCCTGCGCTATGTCTACTGGTGATCCGCCCGCAATGGAATCCCCCCGCAGCGGGAATCCGCCCAAGCGACAATCCGCCCCGACCCGCCGCCACCGCCCGGTGCGGCGCGCCCCGCCACCCGGGCCCGGGCGCTCTCGGCGACTCGCCCCGGAGTCCACATCGCTCCGGCCCCAACCCGCGTACGGACCCCGCGCGTCGGCCGGGCGTGCCGGCCGGAGTGCCGGTCCATGTACCGCTCCTCGACGCAAAGCCGGCCCGTCGGGGGCTACACTTGGCCGCGCGCGGGCGTAGCTCAATGGTAGAGCGTCAGCCTTCCAAGCTGAATGTTGCGCGTTCGAGTCGCGTCGCCCGCTTTGCCCCGGCTGCCTCCCGCGGCCTTGGACTCCGCCGGTTCACCGGCCCTGCCCCGGGCTCGCCACCGCGCGGGCCGCTTCGCGGCGGCCTGCACCCCCCGCGCTCTCTTCCACCCTGACCCGCGCCCGCCCTCCGCCGCACCACGGCCGCCCGCCTCGCTGGATCCCCTCCTGCGCCCGCTCGGCCGTCCTCGCCCGCGCCATCGGCGCGCCGATCCGTGCTATACTCAACCCACGCCGCGGGCGTAGTTCAGCGGTAGAACGTCAGCTTCCCAAGCTGAATGTCGAGGGTTCGATTCCCTTCGCCCGCTTTCCGGAGACGCGGTCTTTGGCCATCCGAAGCCGCGCCCCAGGCGCGATTGTGCGCCGTTCTGTGCGCCGAGCAGGCCTCCGGGCACCCGACATTTCGCGATCACGGGGCACGGCCCGCTGCCGGGCACATGGGAGCGCCACGCGTACGCGGCCTGACCGCTGGCCCGCGTGCACTATCCGGCGACCCACTCGTTCAGGAATGCGATGAAGTCGATCGTGTCCACCTTCTGATCCAGGTTGAAGTCGGCGGACGTGAGCTTCGCGGCCCAGGCGTTGAGGTACGCGATGAAGTCCTGCGTGTTCACGACGCCGCTGCCGTCAAAATCCGCGAGCGGGCCGTAGGGCTCCTGGTCGTAGAGGTCCAGGCGCATGTTCCCGTCCGTGTCGTAGAGGCTGAAGTTCCAGCCCGGATCGGGGATGACGACCACGCCGTTGCGCGTGCCGTCCGCGTCGCCGGCCCCTCCGTCGGCCCCGTAGATCGCCGTGCGCACCAACTGCTCGTCCAGCGTGTTCACGTACTCGTCGCCGTTGAGATCCGCGAACCGCTCCTCGCCCATGGTGTCGGTCCAGGCGTAGAGCGTGGGCTCGACCTGCGAGTAGGGCGCGCCGAAGAGCCCCGTGATCTCCCGCCATTGAGAGACGTCCAGGTGGTCCCAGGCCTCCTCGCCCGCCCAGCGCCGGACCAGCTCCCAAGGCGGTCCAAAGATCCCGCCGTCGTCGGCCCCGTCGATGATGTCCTGCAGCGCTTCCTGCACGCAGGTGTGGTTCGCCACGTTGAGATCGATATTCTGGATGCTCTCCCCTGCCAGAGCCGCGGCCCCGATCGCGTCCAGGGCCCACACCAGCGTGACGGTCGTCTCTCCCGCCGCCGAGGAGTGCTCGAACAGCACGTCGAGCACGGGGTCGTACAGGCCCGGCTCGCTGCCGTTGTACGCGGCGCTGGCGTCCTGGTAGCCGCGGGATCGCTCGAAGAAGCGCCCGGTGACCAGCCACGACTCGTCAGATTCGAAGCGCGCGTCCCCGTCGCCGTCGAGCTCGAGCACATCCGGGCTGAAGCAGCCGCAGAACACGAGCGCGAAATCCGCCCCGCTCCGCTCGTACTGGGGTGGCGTGTAGAAGTCGTTGTCCAGGTCGTCGCGGCTCCGGGCGATCCTCGCGCCGATGTCGTCGTGGGGGACGCGCGCGAACCGCGCTACGTTCGCGAGATATCGCGTCTCCGCGCTGGGGCCGAGCTCGCCGCCGGTGTCGTCGTCGTCCAAGTCGACGTCCAGGAAGCCGACGAGGGGCGAGTTCCCGTGGCGGAACGGGTCGAAATCGCCGTCAAGCCCGATCGGGCCCGGCGGGTTGATGAGGCCGGCGAACACGACTCGCAGCCGGAAGATGTGCGCCTCGTCCGCGTCGATCGTCTCGCCGGTGTAGGGATCGTCCTCGGGGTCGTCCGGCTGCCAGCCGCAGAACTCCGCCCTGACCACGTCGGGGAGCAGCTGCGCGGGGTGGATCGTGCCGTCGTTCCCGTGATCAGTGCGCCGGAGCACCGCGTCGCCGGCCGGGTCGTTCGCGGTCAGGCAGTCGTCCCGCTGCGCGCCCGCGGCCGATGCGCCGAGCAGCGCCAAGCACGCGCCGATCTTGAGAGTCCTGGTGCTCACCTTCCCGCAAGCTCCTGCACATAGGATTCGAGCTGGAGCCGGTCGATCCTATACCGCAGGCTGCTGCGCTGCATCCGGATCAGCCTGGCCGCCTTGGACACGTTGCCGCCGGTGTGCCCGAGCGCCTGCACGATCAGCTCGCGCTCGACGCCCTCGGCGGTGTGCTCACCGGATTCAAAGTCGAAGACGAGCTTGTGCCCCCCCGTCGTCCCGGCGCGGTGCTCCTGGCGCGGCGCCGCGCCCGCGCCCCCGAGCCCGAGGTCCTCCGGCTCCACTTGGCCGCCGTGGCTGAGCACCGCCGCGCGCTGCACGACGTTGATGAGCTCGCGCACGTTCCCCGGCCAGTCGTGGGCTCGAATGGACTGCTTCGCCCGCTCGGTCAGGACCAGGTCGCCCCGACCGAACTCGCGCCCGAAGCGCCGGAGCATCTCGCCCGCGATGAGCACCACGTCCTCGCCACGCTCGCGCAGCGGCGGGATCTGCACCGTGAACGCGTTGAGCCTGTAGAACAGGTCCCGCCGGAATGTCCCCGCCTCGACGCGTTTCGCCAGGTCGACGTTGGTGGCCGCGATGAGCCTCGCACTCACCCGACGCTCACGCGACCCGCCGACCCGGCGAAACACGCCCTCTTCCACCACGGTCAGGATCTTCGCCTGCAGCTCCAGCGGCATGTCCCCGATCTCGTCGAGGAAGATTGTGCCGCCGTCGGCCATCTCGAAGAGCCCCTCCCGCGCCCCCTTCGCGTCCGTGAACGCGCCCTTCTCGTGCCCGAAGAGCTCGGACTCCACCAGGCTCGGCGGCAGCGCCGTGCAGTTCACGTGCACGAACGGCGGCGAGCCCTTGCGCCCGTCGCGGGCCTTGTCGGCGCAATCGTGCACATACCTCGCCAGGAGGCCCTTCCCGGTGCCGGTCTCGCCAAGGAGCAGCACCGTGGGCAGCGCGCCGCCCTTCGCCGCCCCGTCGCCGCGAGCGAGCGGGATCGACGCGACGCGCTCGGCGAGCTCGAGCGTGCGCGTCCACGCCGGGCTGTCGCCGAGGATCTCGGCGGACTGGCCCCGCACGCGCTCGAGCCGCTCGTAGAGCTTCACGCGCGAACGAAGCGCCCGCGTCTCCAGCAGACGCTGGACGAGCAGCACCAGCTCCTCGAGCACGACAGGCTTCTGGAGGTAGTCGTCCGCGCCGCTCTTCATCGCCGAGACCGCGCTCTCCACGCTCCCGTAGCCCGTGACGACCACGATCGGCCCGTCGAAGCCCTCGCCCCGCAGCTCCCGCGCGAACTCGATCCCGTCGTCCGAGCCCTTGAGATTCACGTCGGTCACGATGGCGTCGAACTCGCGCCGGTCGCGCTCCGACCGTGCGTCGGCCACGGAGGTCACCCCAACCACCTCCAGGCCGGCCCGCTCCAGCGCCCGCCCGAAGGTGTATCGCAGCGTGTCCTCGTCCTCAATGATCAGCACCGTGGCCAATCCTGACCTCACTTCTGGCCAATTCTGGCCACTGCTTCCGCCGCCGCCAAGGGAAGCTCCATCCGAAACACCGCCCCGCGGCCGCTTCCGGCCCCCCCCGCCGGCCTTTCGCGCCTGTTCTCGGCCTCGAGCCGCCCGCCATGCTCGCGGACGACTCGGTGAGCAATTGCAAGACCTATGCCAGTGCCTCCCTGCTTCGTGGTGAAGTAGGGGCGGAAGAGCTGCTGCTGGGCTTGCGGCGAAATCCCCGGACCCTCGTCCTCCACGATCAACTCCCAGACGGCCGGCGGCGAGGACCGGACTGTGACGGCGACCAGCCCGCCGCGCGGGGAGATCTCGATGGCGTTGGTCACGATCGCCGAGACTGCCTGCTCGAGGTGCCGGCGATCGATAGGCGCCTCCTCGGGCGCGCCCTCGTCGTCCAGCCTCAGCATCACCCCCCGGTCCTCCGCCATCGGCCGCAGCGCCTCGACCAGGTCTCGCATCCACGGGCGGACCGGCTCGGGCCGGAGCGAGACCTCCAGCGGCGTGGAGACGCTGAGCAGCTCCGAGAGCCATGTCCCGAAGCGATCCACGGTCCGGATGATCCGCTGCTGGTGCTCGGCGACGGCGGTGTCGGGGGCCGACTCGAGCGCCGAGAGCTCGGCCAGGGAGCGGATCCCCGCGAGCGGGTTGCGGATGTTGTGCGCCACCCGCCTCGCCATCTCGCCTATCGCCGCGAGTCGCTCGCGCTCGATGCGCTCCGCCTGCATCGTGAGGATCGTCCCGGCCATCTCGTTCACACGGAGCGCCACCCGGTCGAGCTCGTCGTCCCCATCGATCGGGATCCGATGCTCGAAGTGGCCGGCGCCCAGGCGCTCGGCGGCGTCGCGCAGCCGGTCCGCCTTCACCAGCACCCACCGCTGAAACAGCCACGCCGCCACAATCAGGAACGCAGCGACCACCCCCACCATCGCCAGCACCGCGTATGTGAGGCGGCGACGCACGTCCGCGGCGTAGCGGGACGCGAACTGCGCGTCCTGGATCAGTCTCGCCTCGAGCCGCTCGATCAGCTCGTGCAGCTCGTACAGGCCGTTGAGCGCCGCGAGGCGGTCCGCCTCGACGCCCCCCTCGAACCACGCGTTCGCCGCGCTCTGCGCGGCGTGCAGCCGCTCCCGCAGGTTTCTCGTGGTGTTGACGCCCGAGCGCAGCGCGCTGGTCGGAACCTCCTCCAGGGCGTCGATCGATCCCACCGCCTCGTGCAGGAGCTCGCGGAAATCCAGGACGGCCTCCGGGCTTCGGACCGCGGCGTCCGGCGCACCCGGCGGCGTTGCATCGAACCAGCCGATCCCCGGGCTCCCGAGCAGCTCACTCGCCCCCCAAACGCTCCGGTTGATGCTGTGCAACGGGCCAAGAACGGTGCCGATCTGCTCGTTGGCCCACCGCTGCTCTCTGTCGAGCAGGCCGACCGACCAAACCGAGAGCGCAAGGTTGGCGACCACCGCCACCCCGAGGAGCGCCAGGAGCATCGCGAATCGTGCTTGGAGGGACATGCCCGGTGGAGCTATCGACGCGGAAGGAACGACCAGCGCCAGTCTTCGTCCAGCGGCCGCGTAGAGAACTCAACGTGCTGATCGACGAACAGCACGTTGAGCCCGCCGTTGTGGCGCATGGCCGGGAACCAGAACGTGCCGCCGGCGAACGGACCGGTCCCCTCGTCGCCCTTGGGCGCGCTGAAGACCGGCTGCACGCCGCGACGCTTCGCCTCGGCGCCGTCCACGTCCCACGCCAGGGGAACCATCGACTCACCGGCGACGGCGCTCGTCAGCGTCACCGGCTGCCAGCGATCGCCCCCGGCCCTGGGCGCCCGGTGCAGGCGCCCATTAAAGCCGAAAGAGACGTTCTCGGAGGGTGTGATGGCCCCGTTGCTGCACGGCACCGCCCGGTGCAGCGTGATCGCGCCCCCCACCTCGGCGCAGCGCATCGGGTTGTTGTTCTCCGCGTCCGGCAGCGGGTGCGAGTTCTTCTCGCCCCAGCGCCAGAACTCGTCGATGCCGTACTCGGACTCCTGGAAGGTCTCCAGGCGGAAGCGGTCGCCGAGCTCCTCGTCGTGGCCTCGATCTCCGTGCAGCGTCTCGTCCGCGAAGACCCCGAAATCGAAGCCGATGCTGCGCAGCGAGACCTGACAGCGGAACTTGCGGGCCGCCCCCATGCT
>DASRXL010000154.1:0-2106 GCA_035654175.1 Phycisphaerales bacterium | reverse complement strand
CGATCAGGCTGCCGGTGCCGCGGGTTGTCGCGGCGGGGGAGATGCTCGGCGGCTATGACCTCGCCTGGGTGGTGATCGAGCGGCTCGCTGGGCCGACGCTGAATCACGCGATCTGCGAGCCAATGGTGCAGGAGCTGTTGCAGACGGCGGCCGAGTTCTACGCGGCGGCCGCGGGGGTGCGCCCGGTGGAGGGGAACGGCGAGGGGCGGGATTGGGCGGGCCTGCTCGCCCGCTCGCGCGGCGCGCTCGAGCACGTCAGGATGCCGGAGGTCCAGAGGTGGCGGGAGGCGCTGCACCGGCTGGATCGGTGCCTGAAAAAGGTCCTGGCGATCTGGGACGCGCGGGCGCTGGATACGTGGTGCCACGGCGACCTGCACCCGGGGAACGCGATGCGCCGTGCGAGCAACAACGGCGCGCCGGGGCGGTGCGTGCTGCTTGACCTGGCGTTTGTGCACGCCGGGCACTGGGTGGAGGATGCGGTGTACGTGGAGCGACAGTTCTGGGCCCACCCGGAGGTGCTGGGCTCGACCAAGCCGGTATCCGAGCTGGCGCGCCGGCGCAGAGCCCTGGGGCTGCCTTCTCACGGCGACTACGCAGAACTCGCCGCGGCCCGCCGGGTGCTGATGGCCGGCTGCGCTCCGGCCTGGTGGGAGACCGAAGGGAGCCCGGCGTACGCGCGGGGGGCGCTCAAGGTGCTGGAAAGCCACCTGCATTTGTTCGGGAAATAAGCGGTAAAATTCGCGTTTCTGAGGCTGAGAGGGGCGAGGCGGGGGCTGGAACGCCCCTTCGGAGCGGCCGGAGCGGTATGCTCTGGGGCCGAGCGGGGGAGCGCGGGCTCTCTCCGGCGAGGTCGGGCCCACAGCCTGATCGGAGTCTGAACCCGTGGCGGTCCGCTGCGGCGGGCAGCGACAGAGGAACGGCGATGGAGAACTACGAGCAACTCAAGAAGCTGGTGGCGGACGCGGAAGAGGACATTCGGAAGGCCGAGGGGGGCAACAAGGCCGCGGGAACGCGGGCCCGCCAGACGATGCAGGAAGTGAAGAAGGTGGCTCAGGACGTGCGCCAGAAGATTCTGGAGCTTCGCGATGCGGGCAGTGCAGGCTGAGGACGCGGCCGACATCATCGAGAGCAGCGGCGCGAATGGTCGGCGCGGGCTGCTGTTCGAGCTTGAGGGCATCGACCTGAGCCAGCGTCTGCTGGACCGGGAGGCCCTGCAAGCGTGGATCCCTCATCGGGGGGCGATGCAGCTGCTCGATTCGATCGTGTGGGTTCATCCGGAGAAGAACCGGGCGATCGGCCATCGGCTCGTGAAGGACGACGAGTTCTGGGTGCCGGGCCATTTCCCCTCGCGAGCGATGTTCCCGGGTGTGCTGATGGTCGAGACCGGGGCGCAGCTCGCGCTCTACCTGTTCAACGTTCGGACGGGGTGCTCGCAGTTGCCGGCGTTTCTGCGGATCGAGCACTGCGCCTTCCGGCACCACGTGGAGCCGGGCGACGACTTCTACGTGCTCTGCCAGGAGATCAAGATCGGCAGGCGCCGGTTCGTGACGGACATCCAGGGGCTGGTCGGCTCCAAGGTGGCGTTCGAGGCGCGGATCGCGGGCATGTCGCTGGGCGAGTGGCGGGGCGGATGAGAAGCTTGGGTCCGCGGCGCGGCGCGGGACACACCGAGGGCTCGCTGCGATGACCGAGCTGTACGTCCTGACCTTCGAGCCGATCTTGAAGGAGAAGGTATGGGGCGGCCGGCGCCTGGAGCGGCTGGGCAAGCGCCTCCCGCCCGGCGCGAATGTGGGCGAGAGCTGGGAGATTGCGGACCTGGCGTCCACGAGCGTGGGCGGCGGCGGCGGCGGCGAGGCGCGGTCGGTGATCGCGGCCGGCCCGCTCCACGGGGCGACGCTGCGCGACGCGGCGGCGGAGTGGGGGCCGATGCTGCTCGGAGCCGCGCCGGCCGGCCCGGACGGCGCATTCCCCCTGCTCGTCAAGTACCTCGATGCGCGGGAGCACCTGTCGGTGCAGGTGCATCCCTCGCCGGCCTACGCCTCCGCCAATCCCGGGGCGCACCTGAAGACCGAGTGCTGGTATGTGCTCGACGCCGAGCCGGGGAGC
>DASRXL010000153.1:0-23787 GCA_035654175.1 Phycisphaerales bacterium | reverse complement strand
TCCGCCGCCGCCCCCACCACCCCCGCCCATCGGGCCGCCCCCGCCCTTGCGCTTCTTCCGCTTGCGCCGGGACTTGCCGCCCTGGTCGAACCCACCCTGACCGGGCTGTCCGCCCTGACGGTCGAACTGCGGGCGCGGGGGGTGCCCATCGGGCTGGGAAGGCTCGGGGCCGGGGCCGGGCTCGGGTGCTCGCGGGGTCTCTGCCGGGGGCGTTGCGCGGGCTTCAGGGCGCGGCTCGGGACGGGGTTCCGGGCGAGGCTCGGGGCGCGGCTTGGGTTCGGCGACGGGCGCCGCCTTCGCGGCGTCGTCGGCCGACGCCGCAGCCTTGCGCTTGCCCTTGGGCTTGGGCGATTCTTCCACCACGTTGGTCGTCTTGGCCATGTTGTGTGTGTTCCCTGAGAATGGAATCGGAGTATGGGCCGCGTGCGGCGGATCAACCGGAACAACACGTTGCCGCGAATCTGCGCCCCGAGCCCCCGCGGGCTGCGACCCTCAAGCCTGTCCCGTTTCCCCGAGCGTCGCACGTGCCCGGGAGCGCACCCTCCGTGAGATTCGAAACGGGAAAGAACATTTCGCACTGGCTGGAGAGGGAGCGCCGTCGGCTCTCGCACGATGCCCGTCAACCGGCATCCGGCCGGGCCTCGCCCGGACGGTTTCCTCTTCGACTCGCCAGGATCTGATCGAGGATCCGCCGGGCCTCCGCGAGCAGGCGGTCGGCTCCGGCGTCGTTCACTATCTCATAATCTGACCGTCGCCGCTTCTCATCAAGGGGGAGCTGGACTTTTTCTCTCCGATCCAGCTCCGCCTGGTCCCATCCGCGAGAAAGCCGAACACGTTCGAGCCGCTGCTCGCGCGGGGCCGCCACGAAAACCACCGCGTCGCACTCGGCATCGAGGCCGGCCTCGAACAGCAGGGGCGCGTCCACGATGACGGCCGGCGCGCCGGCGCCCGCCGCCTCGGCCACGAGTTCGGAGCGGCTCTGCCGGACAATAGGATGCACCAGGCTCTCGAGCCGGCACCGCTCCTCGGCATCGCCGAATACGATGGCCGCCACCCGCTTCCGATCGATGCGCCCGCCCTCACCGACGACCTCGCCGCCCCACCACTCGATGAGGCGGGCGCGGATGTCCGGACGGTCGAGCGCTTCGCGTGCGGCCTTATCCGAATCGGCGACGACGCACCCCAGGCGGGCAAACGCCCGGGCCACCTCGCTCTTGCCGGCGCCCACGCCGCCGGCCAGTCCGATAACCGGGGGGGCCTGCGGGGCGCCCGATGCGCCGAGCCCGCCTGCATGCGCCCGCGCGTTCGCCGGCTCCACCACGCGCCTCACCTCCTCCATCAGGCGCACGGGCCGATCGACCGTGAGCCACGCGATCTCGACGCCGGCGGTGCCGGCGGTCGCGAAGCCAAGCGTGCCGGTGCCGGTGATCCGCTCCGCAAGAGTACGGACGAGGAGGACGTGCTGCACGCGCGGGAGCGGCAGCGTGGCGGCGGAGCGATTGAAAACGCCGCTGACGCGGAGCACGTAGCGGCGCGTGAGCACGTACCGGCGGCACACGACGACCACGGCCTGCCAAGCCAGACGCAGCGCGGCGGCGATCGCGCCCCAGAGAAGAATCTCGGCCCAGAGCGAGCCGGCGCGCGCCCACGCCGCGGCGGCGAGGATCGCCGCCGCCGCCAGCGAGGCGATCGCCAGGAGCGAGCCGGCCGATTCCAGGAGCACGGCCCAGGGGCTCGGGCGCACGTGGATGAGCACCTCGTCCCCCGGCTCGACCCAGGGCCTGAGCTCGCGCGGCACGCGGGCGGGCCCCCGGGCGGCGGCGTCGGTCACAGAGCAGTCCTCTTGAGCGCGGCGATCTCCGGATAGTTGCGGTAGAAGCCGTTGTAATCGAGGCCGTACCCGACCACGAACTCGTCGGGAATGTCGAAGCCGACGTACTCGCAGAGCCGCTCGTCGGGCGTGGTGACGACGCGCCGCACGTCCTTGCGCAGGAGCACGCACGCGCGGACCGAGGCCGGGCCGTGCTGCGAGACCAGGCGGCGGACGAGCTCGAGTGTCTGGCCGGAATCGAGGATGTCGTCCACGATCACGACGTGCTTGCCGGTGAGATCCGCCGGCAGCTCGCCGGCGATCACGGCGCCCTTGCTGGCCATGCTCTTGCCGGGGTAGCTGCTGACCGCGACGAGGCCGAGGCTGAGCTTGAGGGGCATCTCGCGCAGCAGGTCGGAGGCGAAGATCATCGCGCCCGACATGATGGGGATGATGACGATCTGCCCGGCGCCCTCGGCCCCCTCGCCCCCCGCGGCGAGCACGCGCCGGAGATCGGCGCACAGCTCGGTCGCGAGCTCGCGCACGCGGGAGGCGATCATCTCGCGCGGGATGAGCACGCGCTCGACATCCGGGAACGCCGCGGGCTGTCCGAGGGTGTTGTTCACAGGATCAGCCCCTTGGCGCCCCCGGTGCGCCGCGCCTTCGCGTAGCGCTCGAGCGAGTCCTCGATCACGGCGTGCGCGGCCTCGGCGGGCATGATGTCGTCCACCTCGACACCCTTGCCCTCGAGCTGCTTGTAATCCTCGAAGAAGCGCTTCAGCATCTTGAATATGTGCTTGGGGAAGTGGCTCGCCGCGTGAAACTCGCTGTAGATCGGGTCCTGGCAGAGCACGGAGATGATCTTGTGATCGGCGTCGCCCGCGTCGATCATGGTCATCAGGCCGACGGCCCGGGCCTCGCAGAGGGTCATCGGCGGGATCTGCTCGGTGCAGTAGACGAGCACGTCGAGCGGGTCGTGGTCCTCGGCGAGCGTCTGCGGGATGAACCCGTAGTTGGCGGGGTAGTGCACGGCGGAGGAGAGCACCCGGTCGAGCTTGAGCATGCCCGAGCCCTTATCCAGCTCGTACTTGTTGCTCGAGCCGCGCGGGATCTCGATGATCGCCTTGAACACCGAGGGGAGCTCCGCGCCCTCGACGGCCGGGGTGACGTCGTGCCAGGGGTGAATCATGGGCAGAGGGTAACCGAGCCGACAATGGCCGGGCGGCGCCGCATCCCTCAATCGCCCGCAAGGACGGCCAACAATCGGACGCATGTCCAACCACCATCAGTTCAAGCCCGGACTGGCCGACCGAGCCCTGGTGAGGGCGGTGGCCGACGCCGAGCGCGACGGGGCCGCCTGGCTCGACGGGGGCGAGCCGCCCCGGGCGATGCCCGAGCGCGAGGACGAGGCCCTCGTGGCGAGGGCACGCCGGCTCGCAGCCGGCCCGGGCCTGGACGCGGAGGTGCGCAGCGCGCTGGAAGGGCACCGGCTGCTCTGGCCCGCGGCAGGGGCGGCCGGGCTCCTGGCGGGGGCGTCGGCGGCCTGGGCGGGCCTGGCCGGAGGCGGAGATCCGACGAGCCCCGAGGGCGCCGACCTCAACGTGCTCTGGTTCCTCCAGGTGACGCTCGGGGTGCACACGGCCTTTCTCGGCGCGGCCCTGCTCGCGTCGGCGGTCGCGGCCGCGGGCACGGGACACCCGCTGGCGCGGATCGGACGGAGCCTCGCGGGCGTGCTCGCGCGCGCGACGACCGGGCGGCGCGGCGGGGCGGGGGCGAGCGCCGCGGCGGTAGCATTCGGCGGGCGGCGCGGCGCGTTGCTCGCCGCGGCGACGGGGCACACGGCGGGGCTCGGGTTCGTCGCGGGCGCCGTGCTGGCGCTGCTCGTCGCCGCGAGTTTCCGGGAGCAGTACCGCTTCTTCTGGAAGTCCACGCTGCTGTCGGACGCGCAGGCGGCGCGGTTGATCGGAGCTGTCGCGGCCGGCCCGCGTGCGGCGGGGATTCCGACTCCCAGCGAAGAGGAGATTCTCGCGGCTCGGGCGGGAGCGGCTGAACCCCCCGCGAGCGCCGAGACTGGAGCGACCGCGAGATGGGCGTGGATGCTGGTCGGCGCGCTGCTCATCTGGGGAGCGGGGCCGCGGGCGATCGCGTTGGCGGGCACTCTCGCGGCCGTGGGAGCCGCGACCCGGAGCGCACCGCTGCCGGGGTCGGACTCCTACCGCCGCCGGGCGCTCGAGCGCGAGCGCCGTGCGATGGCGCGGGCGTCGGGCTCGGAGAGCGACGCATCCGTGCGGGGCGAGATCGAGCGCCCGGCCACGGCCCGCGACGACGGGCGGACGCTGGGCGCGCCCGCGGTGCTCGGATACGAGCTCGACCTGAACGGCGCCTGGCCGCCGCGCGGCCTGGAAGCGTGCGTGGACCTCGGCGTCGTTGACGGCGCGCCCGATCGTCGGCGCGTGCTGGAGGAGCTCGATCGCGCCGCCACCCGGCCGCGAGCGCTGGTCGCGCTCTTCTCGCGCGGCGAGACGCCGGCGGCGGCTGAACGCGCCTTTCTGCGCGAGCTTGTCGCGCGCGCGGGCGAGCGGACGGCGATCGCGCTGACGCTGAGCCACGCGCTCGCGACGGCGCGGGAAGATCGGGACGCCGACCGGATCGCACAGCGCACGGCGCTGTGGCGCGACGCGGCACGCCTGGCGGGAGTTCCGCCCGAGCGGATCGTCGAGGTGGACCTGCACCACCAGACCGGCGCCACCGCCTCGCGCCTGGCCGAGCTGCTCGGGGGCGACGGTCCGGCGCCGGGGCCGAGCGGCCTCGGCGCGACGGCGCTCGCCCTCGCCGACATCGAAACCTGGGCGGCGGCGTTGGACCATTCGCCGGCCTCGCTCGCGGCCCTGCTCGGGGTCATCGAGCGGCGCTTCAGCGGCTCGCCCCGCTGGCGGGCGGCGGCTGAGGCGGTCGGGCAGGGCGACCTGGAAGCGGCACGCGCGGCGGTGGCCGAGAGCGCCCGCGCCGTCCGGCGCCTGCTGCCGGCGTGGATGCCTCGCCACCCGGGGTGGATGGCGGCGGCCGCGACGCTCGCCGCGACCGGCACGCTCGCCGCGGTCGCGCTGGCGGGAGGCCCGCTGGGCCTCGCGGCCGGGGCGTGGCCGCTCTACGCCGCGATCGGGGCCGCGGCCGGCGAGCTGACCGGGCGCGGGGCGGAGCCGGCGCGGCGCCGAGCCCCGGAGCCTGGCGAGGACGCCGCGGCGGGCGCGAGGGCGGCCGTGCTGCACGCGCTGGTGCTCGGGCTCCAGGGAATGTCCGACGAGCAGGTCGCGCGCACGATCGATCGAGTGCTGGGCGGTGCGCCGGAGATCGCCTCCGCGGCCGACGTTCCGGCCCTCACGGGCCACGTGCGGTCGCGCCTTGCTGACATCGGCCGAGGGAGCGGCGCGTGAGCGAACGACCGATCAGTCTCGCCGTGATCGGCCATACCAACACGGGGAAGACTTCCGTGCTGCGCACGCTGCTGCGCGACGCGACGATCGGGGACGTGGCCGACGCGCCGGGGACCACCCGCGAGAGCCGCCGGTACACCCTGCGCCTGGGCGGACGAGAGGGCGCGGTGTTCTGGGACACGCCCGGCCTGGAGAACGCGGCGCTCGCGCTCGACCACCTTCGCCGCGTGGAGACCGAGCGCTCGCTCGCGGGGGCCTCGGCGCTGGAGGCGGTGCTCGCCGCGCCGCCGGCGGCGATCGAGCACGACCTGCTCCCGCTGCGCACGCTCGCGGGCTGCGATGCGGGGCTGCTCGTCTTCGACGCGCGCGAGCCGCCGCGAAACAAGTACTGGGAGGAGCACGAGCTGCTCCGCCGCTGCGGCCGGCCGATCGTGGCGGTGCTCAACTGCACGGCGGACGAACGGGCGCGCGTGGACGAGTGGGACGCGGCCCTGCGCCGGAACGGGCTGCACGCGGTGGTCCGCTTCGACGCCTGGGCGGCGCGCGAGGCGGACGCGGGGCGGCTGTTCGTCAAGCTGCGCGAGCTGCTCGACCAGCGCTGGGCGCAGGAGATCGAGCGCGTGATCCGCCAGCGCGAGGCGGAACAGCGGCGGCGGGTCGGCGCCATGGCCGGCGAGCTCGCGGCGCTGCTCGTCGATCTCGCGACCTACCGCGTCCTCGTTCCCAAGGAGGAGCGGGCGCGCGGCGAGGCGTCGCTGGCGGCCGGGCTGACGGAGGGCTGGCTGCGCCTGCGCGACGCGCTCGCGGACCTGCACGGCGTGGCGCCCGATCGGCTGGCGACGATCGAGGCGGCGATCGACGAGCTCGCGGGGCGCGAGGCCGACGTGCTCGACGCCGCGGACGCCACGCTCACCGTGGGCTCGGTGATCACGGCGGTGGCCGGCGGGCTGCTGGCCGGCGGGGTCAAGGGGGGCATCCTCGACATCGGAACGGGCGGCGCGACGCTCGGGCTCGGGATGATCGTCGGCGGGGCGGCGGGGCTCGCGCTCGGCGGGCGCGAGGTCGCCCGCCAGGCGGCGCTGCGCGCCCGGGGAGAGGTCGAGCTGGCGCTGAGCGACCCGGGCCTCGAAGCGGTCGCCCGGCGGGGGCTGTGGCTGATCGAGCGCCTCCAGAGCTACGGACAGGCGAGTGAGAAGCCGCTCATGCCGCCGGAGCTCGGCGCGGTGAAGGAGGCCGGGACCATCCCGGGCCAGCTGCGCCGCGTGCGCCGGCACCGGGACTGGTCGCGCCTCGACGAAGCGGCGCGCCGGCGCGGGCTGCGCCCGGAGGCGAGCGTCCGCGCGATCGACAAGCTCGCGGGGATCATCGCGGAACGGGTGATGAGCCGTTCCGGGGAGAGCTAGGAGGCACGGCGGACAAGAAGGCCGAGAGGCCGCTCCGGAGGAGCGGGGTATCCGGCCGGCGCTACGCTCCGGGCATGCTCACACTCGACTACGCCAACTGCTTGTCCGATCGCGTCGGGGACCATGGGCTCGATCCGGCGCGGCTGGGGCCCGGATCTGAGCTGGCGCAGGCGGCAGCGCACCTCACCGACCGCCTCGCCCAGAGCCGCGGCACGGGGTGGGAACGGTGGAGGAACCTGGCGCGGCAACCGTTGCGGGGCGAGCACGTGCGGGCCGTGCGCGAGGCGGCGGACCGCTGCCGCGGGCGGTTCGACAACGTGGTAGTGCTCGGGATCGGCGGCTCGGCGCTGGGCAACATCGCGCTGCAGGCGGCGCTGCGTCCGGCGACGTGGAATCTGACCGCGGGGCGGCGAGGCAGCGGGGCGGCGAGGCAGGAGCCGGCCCTGCCGCGGATCTTTGTGGTGGACAACGTCGATCCGGCGTATTTCGGTTCGGTCGTGGGCTTTTGCGCGAGCGACGCCGGCGGCGGCCTGGAGCGGACGCTCTTCAACGTCGTCAGCAAGAGCGGCGAGACGGCCGAGACCGCGGCCCAGTTCATGATCGTTCGCAGGATGCTGCGCGACGCGCTGGGAGAGCGATTCAGAGAGAACATCGTCGCGATCACCGACCCCGCCACGGGGACGATGCGACGGATCTGCGACGCCGACGGGTACACGACGCTGCCCGTCCCCGAGGGGGTCGGCGGGCGGTTCAGCGTGCTCAGCCCGGTGGGCCTGTTCTCGGCGGCCATGGCCGGGATCGACATCGACGCGCTGCTCGACGGCGCGGACGAGATGGACGCGCGATGCTCGGAGCGCGAGCTCTCGCGAAACCCCGCGGCGATGCTGGCGACGCTCCTGGTCGAGCTCGGCACCCGCAAGGGCAAGACCAACCACGTCATGATGCCCTATTGCAACGCGCTCTACCTGATGGCCGACTGGTTCCGGCAGCTCTGGGCCGAGAGCCTGGGCAAGCGCGTGAGCCTCGACGGCGACACGGTCTTCGCGGGCTTCACCCCGATCAAGGCGCTGGGCACGACGGATCAGCACTCGCAGGTGCAGCTCTACCGCGAGGGGCCGAACGACAAGGTGTTCGGCCTGGTCGGCGTGGACGACTTCGGCGGGGCGGACGTGGAGATCCCGTCGGGCCTCGGCGTGGAGGCGATCAAGTACCTCGAGGGCAAGAGCATGGCGGCCCTGCTCAACGCCGAGCGCCGGGCGACGGAGTACGCCCTCGTCGAGAGCCAGCGTCCAAGCTTCACAATCACCTTCCCGCGCGTCGATGAGCCTCACGTGGGCGAGTTCATCATGCTCTGGGAAGTCGCGACCGCGTACGCGGGCCTCATGCTGAATATCGACGCCTACGACCAGCCGGCGGTCGAGACGGGCAAGCAGGCGACGTTCGGGCTCATGGGGCGGGCGGGATACGAGAACTGGAAGACGCAGGTCGACCGCGCGCTCTCGGAAACGAGCTGGCGGATGTGATCAGCAGCCCGCGCCCCAGTCGTTGAGAAACCCCAGGACGTCCTGCGCATCGACCTGTCCATCGCCGTTCCAGTCCGCCGGCGGCTCGTCGGCCGTCCAGGCGTTCAGGAATGCCAGGAAGTCGCGGACGTCGAGCATGCCGTTGCGATCGAACTCGGCATAGCAGACCGCGCAGCTCCACCGGGCGATGTCGAACCCGGGATTGCGGAACGCGCCCCCCGCGTAGAGCGTGGCCCCGGGCCCGTGGTCGAACGCGCCGAGCGCGTGCGCCGCCCCGTGAACGCCGCCGGCGAGCGCGGACCAGCCCTTCCCGTCCCACCTGGCGATCCCACGGATGCTCTCGCCGCCCGCCTGCTCGAAGCTGCCGCCGACGTACAGCGCCGGGCCGGTCCCGTCGTCGAACACCTGGAGGGCGTACACCACGCCCCGGTCCACGCCGCCCCCGACGGGAGACCAGCCGGATCCATCCCACTTGGCGATGCCCTTGGCGGAGACGCCGCCGGCCGTGCCGAAGCTCCCGCCGGCAAAGAGGGCCGGGCCGCCGCCGTCGTCGAAGACCGCGAGAGCCGAGACGGCCTGGTCCATCCCTCCACCAAGGTCGGACCAGTTGGAGCCATCCCACTTGGCGATGTGCTCCGACCGGACACCGCCGGAGCGCCGGAACTTCCCGCCCGCGTAGAGCGCGGCCCCGGAGCCGTCATCAAACGCGGCGAGCGCCGTCACCCAATCGTCCATCCCGGCTCCCAGGGGCGACCAGCTCGCGCCCATGAGCCTGGCGATATGGAGCGTGCTGAAGTCGTTCTGCTGGCTGCCCGTGAAGGCGCCGCCCGCGTAGAGCGCAGGACCGGCGCCGTCGTCGAGCGCGGCGAGCGCCAGAACGTCGCCGTTTCTTCGCGGCATTGAGCGCCAGCCGGTCCCATCCCAACGCACGATGTACCCGGTGCCCCGCCCCGAGAGGTCGAACGCGCCGCCCGCGTAGAGCATGGGGCCCGTGCCGTCGTCGAAGGCGAGGAGCGCGTAGACCGGGTCGGAGAGCCCGTCACCCAAGGGCGCCCACCCCCAGCCGTCCCACCGGCCGATGTGATTCACCGCCACGCCGCCCGCGGTCTCAAAGTTGCCGCCGACGTAGAGCGCCTGCCCCGCGCCGTAGTCGAAAGCGGCCATCGCGAAGACCGTGTCGTCCACGCCGCCGGAGCCCACCGGCTTCCAACCGCACTGGGCCGCCGCTCCGGGTGGAAGCATCCAGAGCACGGCGAGGGCGCCGGAGAGCGTGAGGGCTGGGGCCCGGAGCGCCGCCGGGATTGTGTGGAAGGGGGAGTGCATGAAACCCTCGGCGGATCCGGAGGGCGGGCCGGATCCCCTCACGCAATGTACCGCCCCGCTCGCGCTTCGCGAAGCCCCGCCATGAATATGCGTCGGAGTGGGCCGGGCGAGGGGGGCCGGGCGCCCGGTCGGTCGCGCAATGCCTCGCCGGGACGATTCCTGCGCGACGGGTCACACTTGCGCTCCCGGCCCGCTCCGGTCGCGCCTCAACGCTGGCACGCCGATTGAGATGGCTCGTTCCGGCCGGGATGCGCCCCGCCCGAGGAACCGATGCAGTATGGGCTCTACATCTCGACCTCGGGCGCGTTGAACGCCGCATACCGGCAGGATCTGCTCACGGGAAACCTGGCCAACGTGAATACGGCCGGCTTCAAGCCGGACATCCCGGTGACGCGCCAGCGGGATTCCGCCCGGGCGGAGGACTCGCTGGGGTTTCTCCCGTCAAACGACCTGATCGAGCGCCTCGGCGCCGGGGTCATGGCCGCGCGCACCCGCACCAGCTTCGAGCAGGGCGTCGTGCGCACCACGGGCAACACGCTCGACCTGGCGATCCGCGGCGAGGGGTTCTTCGGGCTGCTCGACGGGCAGGCGGGGGCTTCGGGCGGCCTGCAGCTGACGCGCGACGGGCGCTTCACGATGGACGGCCAGGGTCGGCTGGTCTCCGTCGTCAGCGGCATGCCGGTGGCCGGGGCCGACGGCCGGCCGATCACGCTCCTCCCCGACCAGGCGCCGACCGTTTCCTCGGACGGCGCGATCATGCAGGGCGGCGTCGAGGTGGCGCGGCTGGCCTTCGTGGCCATGCCCCATGGCGCGCCCCTAACCAAGCTGCCCAGCGGGCACTTCCGCGCCGAGGGGGGGCAGGCGGCGGGGCGCCGGCCGGCCACGGGCAGGATCGAGCAGAGGGCGATCGAGGAATCCGCGGTCGATGAGATCCGGACCCTCATGGACATCGAGGCCGCGGCAAGAGATGCGCAGGCCAACATCGGCATGATCTCCTACCAGGACCGGCTGCTCGACCAGGCGATCAACCGGTTCGGGCGGGTGGTGTAGCGACGGCGCTTCGAGAGGGAAGGTGAACCGGGATGGCTGTGATCGCACTGCAATCGGCCGCATCGGGGCTTTCGGCGCTCAACACGCAGCTCGACGTGATCGCCAACAACCTGGCGAACGTGAACACCACGGGCTTCAAGGCCAGCCGGGCGAATTTCCAGGACCTCATGTACATCGAGCGGGCCCAGCCCGGCGTCGAGAACGCGTTCGGCGACGAGCGGCCGACGGGGCTCTACGTGGGCCTGGGCGTCAAGGTCTCGGGCACGCAGGTGACCTTCGAGCAGGGGGCGCCGCTCTCGACCGACCGGCCGTACGACCTCATGATCGACGGGATGGGCTTCTTCCGCGTGCGCGTGGAGGATTCCCTCGGCCCGGGGGGCGTCGCCTACACCCGCGCAGGGAACTTCGCGCTCAACTCCGACGGCGAGATCGTCCTCGCCAACGACCAAGGCCGGCGGCTGGACTTCGGGTCCACCATCCCGGAGGACGCGATCAGCGTCACGATCAACGCGGACGGGCGCGTGTTCGTGCAGCAGCCGGGAGAGGCCGAGCCCCAGGAGCTCGGACAGATCGAGATCGCGACGTTCGTCAACCCCGCGGGGCTCAAGCAGGTAGGCGAGAACCTGTTCGTCGAGACCGCCGCGAGCGGGCCGGAGATCATCGGCGCGCCGGGAGAGGACAACCGCGGCCGGATCCTGCAGGGCCACCTCGAGAACTCCAACGTCGACCCGACCCGCGAGCTGATCGAGATGATCCGCACGCAGCGGGCATTCGAGATGAACAGCAACTCCATCCGGGCGGCGGACGAGACGCTCAGGAGCGTCGCGCAGCTCCGGAGATAGCACCGACCGGAGGTGGGTGGGATGCACGCACGGATGCTCGTCGCCCTGGCGCTCGCGATGCTGCCCCTCGCGGCCCGTGGACAGGACTCGGTCGCGCTCCTTCGCACGGCGCGCGTCGACCCTGGCCGCCCGGTCGTGCTGGGCGATATCGCCATGGTGCGGGGCCCCCACTGCGAGCGTCTCGCGGGGCTCGTCGTGGCGCCGGACCCGGCCGTCGAGCCCGCGGACGAGGCGGGATGGTTCACGATCGGGCTCGGGCGCGTGCAGGCCGCGCTGGGGGCGGAGATGGGACCGAAGGCGGGCATGGTCGCGCTCTCGGGCTCCGCGTGCTCGGTGCGGGTCGTGGGAGCGCCGGCGACCGAGCCGGGGCCGGCAGCGCCGGCCGAGCCCCCCGCCGCTGCCGACAGCTCCGCGCTCGTGGCCTTGATGACCGTGCGGGGGGCGGTCGCGCGGGAGCTCTGCCGCATTCTCGACGTCGAGCCCGGCGCGCTCCGGCTGAGTTTCGAGGACGAAGACCGGGCGTTCCTGGATGGGTCGGTGGAGGGGCGCGTGCTCGAGATCTCCCCGGCGGGCTCGTCGGCGCGGATGCCGGTGGCCGTGACGGTGCACGAGGCCTCCGGGCGCATGGTGCGCCGCACCGTGCGCGTCGACGTCGAGGTGCTCCGGACGGTGGCGATCGCGAGCCGTTCGGTCGAGCGCGGGAGAGGGATCGAGGCGGCGGACATCGCTGCGGAAGCGCGGTGGCTCGCGCTGGGCGCCCGCGCGATCACGCCCGATGAGGCCGCCGGGGCGATCGCCAGGCGGCGGATCAAGCCGGGCGAGCAGCTCGACGCGCAGGCGATCGAGCCGCCGGTGGCGATCGCGCGCGGCGACCGCGTCTGGGTGCGGGTCGTGACGCGCGGGCTGGTGGTGCGGCGCGAGGGGCACGCTCTCGAGGACGGGCGCGAGGGTGAGGAGATCTCCTTCGCGGCCGTCGAGGACTCGCGCCAGCGCTTCCGGGCGATCGTCGCGGGGCCCGGGGACGCGGTCGTGTGGACCGGCCCGGAGGGCGGCACGGGTCTTGCGAGCTTCTCCGGCGGCGAGTGACGCCGAACGGAGGAGGCCCGATGGACCGCACGCGGATGCTGATTGTGCCGGCTTGGAGCGCATGTCTCGCGCTGGCGGCCGCAGGGCGTGCGCAGAGCTTCTATACGCGCCCCGTCGAGATCGCGGTGGACGAGACGGGCAGCCCGGACCCGTCGGCGCCGCTGCGGGCGGTCAGCCTGCTCTACATCGATGTGCCCCAGCCCCGGCAGTTCGCGGTGCACGACCAGGTGACGATCATCATCGACGAGACGAGCCGGTCGGAGAGCTCGCAAAGCCTCGACACCAAGAAGGAATACGACCTGAGCGCCGGCGTGGACGAGTTCCCCGACCTGCTGCAGCTGCTGGAGCTGCGCCTCGAGCCCGGAGAGCGGAGCCCCCTGGCGGGCGTGGGCGTGAGCGGCGAGCAGGAGTTCAAGGGCGAGGGCGACGCCGAGCGCAGCGACCGGTTCATCGCCCGGATCACGGCGACGATCATCGACGTGAAGCCCAACGGCACCCTGGTGCTGGAGGCGCGCAAGCACGTCGCGCACGGGCGCGAGTCGAAGACGATCGTGCTCAGCGGAGTCTGCCGGCAGGAGGACGTCACCGATGCCAACACGGTCACCTCGTCGCAGCTGGCGGATCTCAGCATCGTGCAGACCACCGAGGGCGACGTGGACAAGGCCTCGAAAAAGGGCCTGATCCCCAGGGTGCTCGACACGATCTTCAACTTTTAGAGGCGGCCCACGCGTCGAGGCGCCGAGGCATCGAGGGGAAGACATGGCCATGCAAGAGCACGGACGGGCGCGGGGAGAGGCGGCGGGCGCGGATGCTTGCTTCATCGGCGTGCATCCGCGTCGGTGCGCGGTCAGTGCTCGGCGCATGCTCGTGGCGCTCTGCGCGGCCGCTCGGGGAGCCGCCCGCTGGCGGCCCGCCGGCTTGGCGCTGGCCCTCGCGGCGCTCTGGGCGCCGTGCGCAGCGCAGACGATGACCGTGCAGGAGATCGCGCGGCTCTCGACCGACAGCAGGTTCACGCTGCAGGGCCTCGGGCTGGTCATGGGCCTGCCCGGCACCGGCGACTCGGGCAAGGAGCAGGCGATGACCCGCGCCCTGGCCTCGGTGCTGGAGCGGAACGGCAGCCCCGTGCCGCTCCTGAAGGACCTCGAGAAGACCCGGAGCGTCGCGCTCGTCATGGTGACGTGCGAGGTGCCCGCGGGCGGCGCCCGCGTGAACGACTCGCTCGACGTGACCGTGGCGACGCTCGGGTCGGCCTCGAGCCTCGGGGGCGGTCAGCTCTTCGTCGCCCCCCTGCTCGGGCCGATCCCCGGCTCGCCGGTATACGCCATGGCCGACGGCCCGATCATGCTGCAGGACGCGGCGATCCCGACGACCGCCAGGGTCGTCGGCGGGGCCAAGATCGTGCAGGAGCTGGCGATGCCCGCGCCGGACACCCGCTTCGACCTGGTGCTGGAGCCCCACTACCGCGGGTACGCCGCGGCGTCGCAGGTCGCCACCGCGATCAACGACAGCTACTTCAACTCCCCCGCCGCGCAGGGGATGCGCATCGCGCACGCCCGCGACGACCGGACGGTGTCGGTGGAGATCCCCGAGGGCGAGCGGGCCGAGCCCGCGGCGTTCGTGGCCGACATCATGTCCACGCAGGTATCGAGGTCCCTCCTCAAGCTTCCCGCGGTCGTCATGTGCAACGTGCGCACCGGGGCGATCACCTTCACCGGGGACGTGCGGATCAGCCCCGTGGCCCTCACCATGGAGGGGGTCTCGATCACCAGCACGGTGCCGGCGCCCATCCCCACCCCCGCGGACCCGCTCGTCACGCAGAGCCGCTGGATCGGCCTCACGACCGAGACCGACGGAGCCGAGGGCGCGAAGCTAGGCGAGCTGCTCGCGGCGTTCCAGCAGCTCGACATCCCGCCCAAGGACCAGATCGCGATCATTCAGCAGATTCACAAGCAGGGCTCGCTGCACGCGAAGCTCGTCGTGGAGTAAGCCGTGCCCATCGCACCCGTCGCACAGCCCGGCCTGCTCTCTCCCGAGCCACTCGCCGGGGGCGCGCCCCTCCACCTCCGGCGGCGCGAGGCGGAGTTCGAGCGGCTCCTCGCCGTCGCGCAGGCTCAGGACGAGGCGAGCCCCCGGGCGCGGGAGGCGAGGGAGGCCGCGGAGGATTTCGTGTCCATGACGTTCATCGAGCCGATCCTGGCCCGGCTCCGGGAGTCGAGCCAGGCGGCGCCGCCTTTCGCCCCCTCCAACGGCGAGAAGCAATTCCGAGCAATGCTCGACGCAGGACTTGCGCGAGAACTCACGCGGGCGGCGCGATTCCCGCTGGTGGAGCGCCTGGCACGCGATCTGCGGAGCGGCGAGCGCACGGAAGCGCAGAGCACCCACGCCGTCCGGGCCTAGGGCCGGACGACGCCGGAGGACCGGCGATGCAGGCGACGGCACCGAACCGTTCGAGACCTTCTGAGACCAGGCGGCACCGGACGCTCCACGCGCTGCTGGGCGATCTCGTCCGCGCCCACGAGGCGCTGATGGAGGCGTCGATCCGCCAGCGCGCGGCGATGCGCGGCGCCGAGCCCGAAGCGATCGGCCGGGCACGGGAGGAGATGGCCGGCGCATGCCTGGCGATCGCCTCGCTGGACGAGGAGCGGCGCGCGATCGTGGGCGCGATGGCGCCCGGGAAGCCGGACACGACGCTCTCGGCGCTCGCCGCGCTCCTGCCGGAGCCGGAGCGATCCCGCGCGCTGGAGCTGGCGGCGCGGCTGCGCGAGCTCATTGCGCTCGCGGCCGCCGAGCAGCGGCGGCTGCAGAGCGCGACCGAATCGATGCTCAGGCACGTGCGGGGCGTGGTGCACCACGTGCAGCGCCGCCTGAGCCACGCGGGGGTGTACGGCCGGGCCGGGCGGGTGGAGCCGGGCGCCGCGGTGGTCTCCGGGATCGACCTGACGAGGTGAGCACGCGATGAGCCTGACCGCAGCCATGCTGATCGGCCGGAGTGGACTGTCCGCAAGCCAGGCGGGCGTCCAGGTGGCCGCGAACAACATCGCCAACGCGTCCACGCCCGGCTACTCGCGCCAGGTCATGACACTCGCGCCGATGCGCGGCCAGTCGCTCGGCGCGTTCGGCAGCATCGGGCGCGGCGTGAGCATCACGGACATCCGCCGGCAGGTGTCGGAGGCGCTGCAGGGGCGGCTCTGGTCGAGCCAGTCGGAGGCGGCGTCGGCGGCGGCGCAGCTGGAGTCGATGAGCGCGCTCGAGGCCTCGCTCCAGGAGCTGACCGGCAACGACTTCTCGGGCGAGCTCGCCGGCTTCTTCGGCGCCTGGTCGCAGGCCGCGAACCTGGAGCAGTCCAGCGCGGTCGTCGTGCAGCAGGGCCAGCGCATGGCGGAGTTCATGCAGCGGGTGCGCCGGGACGTGGTGCAGGTGCGCGACCAGGTCCAGAGCCAGCTTTCCGGGCTGGTGGGAAGGGCGAGCGAGCTGCTCGGGCAGATCGCCGAGCTCAACAAGACCATCGCCCGGGCCGAGCGCGGCCGGCCCAACGCCAACGAGCTGCGCGATCAGCGCGACATGCTCGTCACCACCCTGAGCGAGCTCGTGGACACCTCGGTGGTCGAGCAGGCCGACGGTCAGTACGACGTGATGGTCGCCGGGACGCCCGTGGTGCTCGGCGGCAACAGCCTTGGCATGGGCGTGCGACAGGAATCGGACGGGTCGCGCCTGACGCTCGTCGTCACGCTCGGCACCAACGGACAGCCGCTCGACACCACCGGCGGCACCATCGGCGGCCTCCTCGCCAGCCGCGACATCGGGATCGAAGACACCCTGGGCACGCTCGACGAGATCGCCGCGCAGCTTATCTACGAGGTCAACAAGCTCCATTCGACCGGTCAGGGCCTGCGCGGCCTGGGCGCGAGCACCGGGCTGCTCGAGATCCCGACGGAGGATCGGGGCCTCGCCCTCAACTCCACGCTCAACGGCGCCCTCGCGGACCTGCCCTTCGCCGCGCGGAACGGCGGCTTCTACGTGAACGTCACGCACCAGGCGAGCGGGCTCGTCAAGACCGTGCGCGTCGACGTGGACCTCGACGGGCTGACCGACGCCGGGCAGCCGGGATACGACGACGACACGTCCGCCGACGACATCCGCGCCGCGCTCGACGGCGTGGACAACCTCTCCGCGGCCTTCACCGCCGACGGCCGCCTGAGCATCCGCGCCGACGCGGGGTACGAGTTCTCCTTCTCCGACGACACCTCGGGCGCGCTCGCCGTGCTCGGCGTGAACGCCTTCTTCTCCGGGACGAGCGCGGCCGACATCGCCGTCCGGCCGGACCTGCTCGAGAACCCCTCGCGCCTCGCGACCGGCCGCATGGTGGACGGGCAGTTCGTCGAGAACGGCACCGCCCTCGCGATCGCCGGGCTCCAGAGCACCGGGCTCGACGCCCTGGGGGGCTCGACCATCCAGGAGCACTGGGGAGGACGCGTCCAGCGCATCGCCGTCGATACCGAGTACGCGGGCGATCGGCTGCAATCGGCGCAGATCGTCCGTCAGAGCCTGGAGGCGCAGCGTGCCGCGGCGAGCGGCGTGAGCATCGACGAGGAGTCGATCAACCTCATCAATTACCAGAAGCAGTACGAGGGCTCGGCGCGGATCATCTCGACCGCGCGCGAGCTGCTCGACACGCTCATGGCCACGATCTAGCGAGGCGAGAACCATGTCGAGCATCCCCTCCAACCTCGGACGCGTGCCGGACCTCCTCCGCTCCCAGCTCGCGCTCGCGAACATCACGCGCACGAACGCGGACCTCTTCCGCATCTCGAACCAAGTCGCCTCGGGCAAAGCCATCAACCGGCCGAGCGACGACGCGGTCAAGTCCGTGGCCATCGCCGCGATCAACAGCCGGCTCCACCGCAGCGCCCAGATCGGCGGCAATCTCGAGCTCGCCGGCAGCGCGCTGGCCACGCTCGACCAGGCCCTGGGCGAGGCGGGAGACCTCCTGCTCCAGGCCCAGTCCATCGCGTCCGAGCAGGCGAACTTCGGGGCCAGCTCCGGGGAGCGCGAGAGCGAGGCCGTCGTCATCGAGTCGATCATCCAGGGGCTCTTCGAGATCGCCAACCGCGAGTCCCGCGTCGGGCACATCTTCGGCGGCAGCGTGCCCGGCCTCCCCCCCATGGAGGCCTTCCGCAACGGCTACCGCTACACGGGGCGCGGGCCCGGGCTCACCACCGACCTGGATTTCGGCGGCGCGATCCCGGTGACGCTCGGCGGCACCACGCTGCTCGGGTCGACCTCCTCGCGCGTACGCGGCACCGCCGACCTCGATCCCGACCTCACCGCCGACACCCGGCTCGCGGACCTCGACGGCGCCCGCGGCATCGGGGTCGAGCGGGGCGTGGTCACGTTCTCCTTCGCCGGCGCCGAGCCGCAGGAAGTGGATCTCTCGGAGGCCGAGACTATCGACGACGTGATCGACCGGCTCTCGGCGGCGATCTCCGCCTACGGGGCCGAGCAGGGGGTCACGATCCTCGGCCCGGACGGCATCTCCTTCAGCGGCAAGGCGTTCACCGTGGACGTCGACGGCGGCGGCGGGGCCGACGCCCGCCTGCGCTTCGGCGACGTGGGCACCGGCACGATGGCCATGGACCTCGGCCTCGCCGACGAAGACGGTCTGGAGTTCTCCGGCAGCTCGGGCGCGGGCCTCGACGTCGCCCCCCGCCTCTCGTGGGCCACGCCCCTCTCCGCCTTGGAGGGAGTGGGCGGGGCGGGGCTCGGCCAGATCCGTCTGCGGGCCCACGGGCAGACCCGCATCGTGGACCTGAGCGGGGCCGAGACGCTCCAGGACATCCGGAACCTGATCGAGGCCTCCGGCCTCGGGGTGCGCGTCGAGATCAACGGCGCGGGCACCGGGATCGACGTGCTCAGCGAGGTCGCGACCTCCGGCGAGGCGGCGCTCGCCATCGAGGAGGTCCCCGGCAACGGCGGCACCGCCGCGGCTCTGGGCATCCGGTCGCTCGACGCCACGACGCGGCTCGAGGAGTTCAACGACGGGAGGGGCGTTCGCATCGTGTCGGGCGCCCTCGACCCCGACACCGGCGACCCCGACCCCACGCTGGACGTGGACTTCACGATCACCCTCGGGAACGGGGCGGCGATCGACATCAATCTCTCGCCCGCGGACGTCACCACCGTGCAGGGCGTGCTCGATGCCATCAACAGCCAGGCCGCCGACCGCCTCACCGAGCTCGGCCTGCCCACGACGCTCTTCCAGGCCGGGCTCGCCGACGGCGAGAACGGCATCGTCCTCACGCAGGACGACTCCGGCGCGGGCATGACCGACGACCTCCGCATCGAGCCCCGGAACAACTCCCAGGCCGCGGCCGACCTCGGCCTGCTCGGCGGCGAGCTGAGCGCCGACGGCTCGACGCTGCACGGCGAGGACCGGGCGAAGATCCGCCCGGCGAACGTGTTCTCGTGGCTGATCGACCTCCGGAACGCCCTCCAGAACGACGACACGGCTGGCATAGCCCTTGCGGGGGAGAAGGTCGGCGCAGCCGTGGACGCGCTCGCGGAGACGCGTGCTCTCGTCGGGGGCTACGCGAGCCGCGTCGAGAAGGAAACGACGGCGCTCGAGGAACGGAACGTGCTCGACCAGTCGGTGCTCAGCCATCTTCAGGACGCAGACTTTGCGCAGGCCGCTTCGAGGCTTGCGCTCCTGCAGACGCAGCTGCAGGCGGGGCTGCAGACAACGGCGATGGCCACGAGCCTCTCGTTGATGGATTTCCTCGCCTGAGGGCGGGGAGCGGTCGGCGCTCGGCGGCAGCCGCGGGCCGGTCATCAGGATTGAACGCCTCGAGGGTCCGTCTCGGCCGCGGACCCGATCGTGGACAGGAAGTCCGCCGGCACGGATCGCCGGGGATCGATTCTTGGAGAAGGCCGAGTGAACTGGAGCGCACACATGGAAGTGCGGACCACACGGTTTGGGGTGATCGAGATCGCGGAGGACCGCGTGATCACCTTCGCGAGGGGGCTGCTGGGATTCCCGCAGCACCTTCGGTTCTGCCTGCTGGAGCCCGGGGAGGACGCGTGCTTCTTCTGGCTGCAGTCGGTCGACGATCCGGAGCTGGCGTTCGTGGTGACGGACCCGTCGCTGTTCGTGCCGGAATACGCGGTGCAGATCCGTCCCGAGCAGATGCAGTCTCTTGACCTCAAGGACCTGGCCGACGCCCAGGTGTTCGTCATCGTCAACAAGGTTGACCAGACGCTCACCGGCAATCTGCAGGGCCCGCTCGTGGTCAACACGCTCACCCGCGCCGGCGAGCAGATGGTCCTCGCAGAGAAGAAGTGGACCACCCGGCACCCGCTCATGAAGGTGGCCGCAGCCCCCGAGGCCGCCTCGGCCTGACCGACCCTCGCCCGACGAAGCAACACGTCCGTCTCCGACGCCCGCTCTCCCCGAGCGGGCGCCCAGGGACATCGAACAGCCATCCCCGCCGTGGCATCCGTGCGCCACGACGTCCACACCGGTCCGCCGTGCTTCACGGCGCCCGGCGTCCATGCGTTACCAGGAGCCAACCCATGCTGGTGCTCTCACGTCAGCGGGATGAGACGATCATGATCGGCGACGAGATCGAGATCACGGTCGTTGACATCCGCGGCGACAAGGTGCGGCTGGGCATCACCGCTCCCACGACGATCGCCGTGCATCGCAAGGAGGTCTACGAGGCCATCCGCCGCGAGAACGAGCACGCCGCCCGTCTCAACGGTGATATCCAGATGATCAGCCAGACGATCCAGCCCGGACCGGAGCGGGCCGCCGCCCGCTCCCGGGCCGCGCAGCTCGCCAGGCCGGTCCGCGCCCCCTCGCTCCCCGAACCCACCGTCACCACCGCCAAGAAGCAACCCGCGAAGCGCACGGGCTGAGCCGCCCGCGCGCCAGAGGAACGTCGCACACACCCTCGGCCCCAGTCACGGAGGATTGTCATGTCGAGGATCAACTCCAATATCCCGAGTCTGATCGCGCAGTCGCACCTGTCGAAGAACAACAAGGAGCTGCAGCTCCGCCTCGAGCGCCTCTCGACCGGCCTGCGGATCAACCGCGGCGCCGACGACCCCGCCGGCCTCATCATCACCGAGCGCATCCGCTCCGACCTGAACGGCATCGAGCAGGCGATCAAGAACGTGGAGCGGGCCTCGTCCGTCATCGCGACCACGGAGGGCGCGCTGGCCGAGGTCAACGACCTGCTCACGTCGATCCGCGCCCTCATGGTCGAGGCCGCGAACACCGGCGCCAACTCCAAGGAGGAGCGCGCCGCCAACCAGCTCCAGATCGACTCGGCCATCGACTCGATCACCCGCATCAGCAACACCGCCACGTTCGGCGGGCTCAAGCTGCTCAACGGCTCGCTGGACTACACCCTCTCCGGCATCAACACGGCCGAGATCTCGCAGGCCCGGATCAACTCCGCCAGCCTCATCGACGTGGACAGCCTCGAGATCGAGGTCAACGTCCTCGCCTCCGCCCAGGTCGGCGCCCTCTACTACCCCGGCCAGAGCTCCGACCCCACCCACCTCGGCGAGATCCTCTCCACCACCGTCCTCGAGGTCACCGGCCCCAACGGCGTCGAGGTCCTCACCTTCGCCTCCTACACCCCCCTCTCCGACGTCGTCGCCGGCATCAACAAGCTCACGAGCATCACCGGCGTCGAGGCCGAGCTCATCAACAGCGACGTCAACTCGGGGATCGTCTTCCAGTCCGCCGACTACGGCTCCGGCTCGTTCGTCTCCGTCAAGCGCCTCAACGCCCCGAGCAGCGGCGACACCTGGGCCACCTACCGCTTCCCCGACGAGGCGGAGGTCCCCGACACCACCGGCGGCTTCCCCTGGGGGAGCGTCACCTCCGCCCAGCGCGACGCCGGACGCAACGTCTCCGCCCTCGTCAACGGCAACCTCGCCACCGGCGACGGGCTCGAGGTCTCGGTCAACTCCCAGTCCCTCGCCGTCGAGCTGCTGCTCGCCGAGGCCTTCGCCACCGACCCCGACGGCGCGAACAGCACCTTCCACATCACCGGCGGCGGCGCGCTCTTCCAAGTCGGCCCCGAGATCACCCCGCTCCAGCAGCTGGGCACCGGCATCCCCTCGGTCGCCGCCTCCAACCTCGGCGGCGTGCTGGACGACGGGACCCTCCACTTCCTCAGCTCCATCAAGTCCGGCGGCGAGAACAGCATCGAGAACAGCGTGGACCGCGGCGATTTCACCCTCTCCAGCAAGGTCGTGCAATCCGCCATCGACCAGGTCACCATCCTCCGCGGCCGGCTCGGCGCCCTCGAGCGGAACAGCCTCGAGACCAACATCCGGTCCATGCAGGCGGCCTATGAAAACCTGAGCGCCAGCAACTCCCGCATCCGCGACGCGGACTTCGCCTTCGAGACCAGCAAGCTCACCCGCGCCCAGATCCTCGCCAGCTCCGGCACCTCGATCCTCGCCCTCGCCAACCAGCAGTCGCAGCAGGTCCTCCAGCTCCTCGGATAACGACGACCGGACTGCACAAAGACACCCAGCCCCGGCCACCCGGCCGGGGCTTTTCATTGCGCGCGCCGAGAAGCCGCCGGGTCGCGACCCGCACAAATACTCCGTCCCTCCGCCGGTCCGGCTCAACCACCCCCCCGCGAGCGTCGATGCCTCGGGTCGACGCCGGTCCGCAAGGTCCGGCGACTGTTCCCGGACGGACCGGGAGTCACGTGGCCGAGGCCACAGATCCGGGCGGTGCAGGACGCACAACCCCGGGTCCACTGGGGTTGGGAGGCGGCAACGACGGGGCCGGCCTCGAGATCTGGCACGGAGGACGCAATGTCTCGCATCAATACGAACGTTCAGTCGATGGTCGCCCAGCGCGTGCTCGGGCAGAACAACTTCTCGCTCAACAAGTCGCTCGAGCGGCTGAGCACGGGCCTGCGGATCAACCGCGGCAAGGACGACCCGGCGGGCCTGATCGCGTCGGAGAATCTCCGCAGCGAGATCAAGGCCACCAACGCCGCGATCTCCAACGCGACCCGCGCCGACCAGGTGGTGAACACCGCCGAGGGCGGCCTGCAGGAGATCTCCAGCCTGCTCACCGAGCTCCAGGGCCTGGTGACCACGAGCTCCAGCAGCGGCGGCATCTCGCAGGAGGAGAAGGAGGCCAACCAGCTCCAGATCGACTCCATCCTGCAGACCATCGACCGCATCGCCGGCGCCACCTCCTTCCAGGGCATGAAGCTCCTCAACGGCGGCTTCGACTACCAGGTCAGCTCCGTCAACGCCTCCGTCACCGACTACCAGGTGAACGGCGCCAAGTTCGAGGGCGCCTCCCAGGACGTCGACGTCCTCGTCACCCAGTCCGCCCAGCAGGGCGTGATCTTCATGTCCTTCGGCGGCACGTCGCTCACCTTCGCCGGCGCCGACGAGGGCAACTTCACCATCGAGATCACCGGCTCCAGGGGCAGCCGCGAGCTCCAGTTCGCCTCCGGCACCACCCTGAGCGACATGGCGACCGCCATCAACACCTTCACCGACATCACCGGCCTGGTCGCCTCGGTCGCCAGCAGCGGCGCCACCACCGGCATCGCCCTCTACTCGCAGGACTTCGGCTCCGACGAGTTCGCCCGCGTCAAGGTCGTCAACGACGCCGGCGTCCAGAACGGCAGCAGCACCCTCGGCTTCTACAACATGGAGTCCGACGACGCCGGCACGATCGACACCAGCTCCAGCACCGACTTCGACGCGACCGCCGCCACCAACGGCATCCGCGACGCCGGCCAGGACGTCGGCGCGATCATCAACGGCATCGCCGCGACCGCCAAGGGCAAGACGATCAACATCAACACCGACTTCCTCGACGTCGAGATGACCCTCACCACCGGCGCGTCCCAGGCGCTCGCGTCCATCGACGCCTTCAAGATCACCGGCGGCGGCGCCGACTTCCAGCTCGCCGGGAACGTGGACATCGGCGGAAAGGTCTCCGTCGGCATCAGCGACGTCGCCGTCCGCAAGCTCGGCTCCAGCAGCCTCGGCTTCCTCGACGACCTCGCCTCCGGCAAGTCCTACAACCTCGTCGACGACGACGGCGTGCAGGCCCAGAAGATCGTCTCCGAGGCGATCGGCCAGGTGTCCTCGCTCCGCGGCCGCCTCGGCGCCTTCCAGACCAACGTCATCGGCTCCACGATCCGCAGCCTCGGCATCGCCGTCGAGAACACGGCCGCCGCCGAGAGCGTCATCCGCGACGCGGACTTCGCGACCGAGACCGCGGCCCTGACCCGCTCGCAGATCCTCTCGCAGGCGTCCCAGACC
>DASRXL010000152.1:0-42686 GCA_035654175.1 Phycisphaerales bacterium | reverse complement strand
TCCCCGAGCTGCGGGCGCTCATCGCCGAGGAGCAGTACGAGGTCGCCGAGGAGAACCGCGCCAGCCTCACCGAGCGCCTCGACGCGCTCTCGGGCACGATCGGGGCCAGCTTCCTCGGCGTGCTGAGCAGCCGCGGCGAGCTGGTCGCGCTCAACAGCGCGGCCCCCTGGGGCGCGTTCGGCGAGGGCCACGCCTACTTCCTGGAATCCGACGACGCGTACCCGCTCATCGAGCGCCTGTACGGCGCTCCCACTTCCTCGCGCGACGCCGTCGGCCTCTGGCCGATCGCCGGCGCGCTCTACCAGGTCGTCGCGGTCCCCCTGACCTTCGGCGACGATCCCGACGCGCAGGCGTACCCCGAGGGCGCGCTGATCGTCGGCGAGCGCGTCACCGACGAGCTCGCGGCGGACCTGGCCGCCAGCCACCAGTGCGAGGTCTCCTTCCTCTGCGCGGGAGAGGTGATCGCCTCCAGCCTAGGCGCGGAGGACCGGGGCGAGCTCGGGCGCCTGCACGACCGCGCCGACTGGCCGGAATCGGCGACGTTCACCACCCGCCTCGGAGCCACGCCATACCGCACGCACATGGACCCGCTGATCGATCCGTGCTCGGGCAGGGTCGTCGGCGCCATGCTCGTGCAGGGCGACACCACCAGGACCGCCGCGCTCCAGCGCCGCGTCTCCGGCATCATGCTCGGCATCCTCGCCACGGGCCTGCTCGCCGCGGCCACGGGCAGCTACCTCCTGAGCGGCGCGATCACCAGGCCGGTGGCGCAGCTCGTGGCCGGCGTCCGGCGCGTGGCCGAGGGGGACCTCGACCAGGCGCTCCCGGTCGCGCGGCGCGACGAGCTGGGCGCGCTCGCCGAGGCGTTCAACGACATGGTCCGACAACTGCGCACAAGGCACGAACTGCAACGCCTCGTGGAGGAGTCGCAGGCGGCGAGTCGGGCCAAGAGCCGCTTCCTCGCGAACATGAGCCACGAGATCCGCACGCCGCTCAACGGCGTCGTCGGCATGTCCGACCTGCTGCTCACGACCACGCTCGACGAGCGCCAGCGCCGGTACGCCTCGCTCGTGAAGTCCTCGGCCGAGCTGCTCATGACGCTCATCAACGACGTCCTCGACTTCTCCAAGATCGAGGCCGGAAAGATGGAGCTCGAGCAGATCCCCTTCGACTGCCGCGCCCTCGTCGAGGACGCCGCGGAGCTCATGGCGCCCAAGGCCGCCGCCAAGGGCGTCGAGGTGATCTGCGACGTGGACGAGAGCGTCCCCGCGATGGTCGTGGGGGATCCGAACCGCCTGCGTCAGGTGCTCTTCAATCTCATCAACAACGCGGCCAAGTTCACAGAGCGCGGCTTCATCGAGGTCGCCGTCCGCGCCGTGTCGGCCGAAGCCGGCAGAGCGATGCTGCGATTCTCGGTCGCCGACTCCGGGATCGGCATTGCCGAGGAGCACCGCCACCGGCTGTTCGAGTCGTTCTCCCAGGTCGAGCTCTCTACGACGCGTCGCTACGGCGGAACCGGACTGGGCCTCGCGATCTCCAAGCAGCTCAGCCGGCTCATGGGCGGCGAGATCGGCGTCGAGAGCCGCGTCGGCGAGGGCTCGCGGTTCTGGTTCACCGCGTCGCTGGGCCTCCCCGGCCCGGACGCCGATGCCCGACCGACCGCGCCGCTGCGCGGCCTGCGCATCCTCGTCGCCGAGCCGAACGCCCGCGCGAGCGCCGTCATCGCGCGAAGGCTCGGCGCGCTCGGCGCTTCCGTTGCTGTCGTCGGCGATGCCGCGGCCCTGACCGGGCCGCCCGGCCCCGAGCCCGGCGGGCACGACCTCATCATGGTCGCCGACGGCCCTTCCGGCCTGCCCGCGCTCGAAGTCGCCGCCAAGCTCCGCGCCCGCGCCGACCTGCGCGGCACGCGGATCGTGCTCATGGGCGCCGCGCGGGCCGGCGCGGACGCCCCTCCGGGGGCCGTCAGCAAGCCGGTTCGCGTCGCGCAGCTCCTCGCGGCCGTCCAGGAGGCGATGGACCCCGGCAGGGCCGCACGTCGCGCCGGTCCGGCGCCCGCGAACCTCGCCAAACCCTTCCTCGGCCGACGCGCGCTGCTCGCCGACGACAACGAGGTGAATCGGCTGGTTCTTGCCGACATGCTCGCCGCCGCGGGGTTCAGCTGCGACGCGGCCCAGGACGGGCGCGAGGCCGCGGCCGCCGCCGCGAGGGCGGAGTACGACGTCGTCCTGATGGACTGCCAGATGCCCGAGCTCGACGGCCCCGAGGCCACCCTCGCCATCCGGGCGGAGGAGCGCGCTCGCGGGCGGCGGAGAGTACCGATCATCGCGCTCACCGCGAGCGCTTCCGGGGAGGAGAAGCAGCGGTGCATGGACGCCGGCATGGACGGCCACTGCACCAAGCCCATCACCATGGAGCGCCTGCTGCACGAGCTTCGCGGGGTGCTTCCGGATCCGACGCCGGCCCCGGTCGCGAGCGAGCCGGCCCAGGCGCTCGCGCCCGGCGACGCGGGCGGCCTCGACCTCGACGCGCTCCTCCGCCGCTGCTCCGGCAAGCGCGACCTCGCAGATCGTGTCCTCGCGACGTTCTCGGCGCAGGCGTCCGATGCCATGACGAGCATCCGCGCCTCCCTGCGCACCGGGGATGCCGGCGCAGTCGCCCGCGCCGCGCACGGCCTGAAGGGAGCCGCGGGCCTCACCGCCGCCGACGCGGTCCACCGGACTTCGGGACTTCTGGAGGAGCTCGGCCGCGCGGGAGACCTCGCCCGGGCCGAGGAGACCTTCACCGCGCTGTGCGACGAGATCCGGCGCTGTCAGGCGCTGATCAACCGGCTCCTCGAGGAATCGGCGGGCCCCGGGCCTGGTGACGCCGCCGCACCCCGGTGATTGCCTCTGGATCGCGTCGCGCCGGATTCGGTGCGCGCCCGAACAGCGGATAAAGCCCTCCGCGGGATCGCTCGATGTGAACATCGGCCGCGCCCGGCGCGGTTCCTCTCACGCAGCAGGTGGTCCAATGCGAATCGCCCCACGCCGCGAGCGACTCCGGAGCCAGGCCCCTTGCCTGATGCTTGCCGTCTGGGCCTGCGCGGCCGGCGCCGCGTCGCACGCCCAAACCGAGGCCCCGTCGCCAAGCTTTCCATCCGACGACCCGCCGCTCCAGGAGCGCGAGCAGATCACAGGCGGCTGGTGGGGCGCGCGGGACCGCCTCGCCGCCGCCGGCCTGACCTTCGACCCATTCGTCGTGGTGGACTTCTCGAAGAACACGCGCGGCGGAGCGGACACGGAGGGCTCGGCTCTGCGCCACCTGCTCTCGCTCAACATGAGCGCCGACTTCGACGCCATGTTCGGCCTCACCGGCGGCTCCGCCTACATCGACTTCCACCAGCAGGCCGGGCAGCTCGGCTCCGACGAGGTAGGCGACTGGCAATGGGTCGGCAGCTGGGACGCCGACGGGCTCACGCAGGTCAGCGAGCTCTGGTGCCAGCAGGAGCTCTTCGAAGGGGCGCTCCGCATCAAGGCGGGCAAGATCGACGCCAACTACGAATTCGCGTACACGGACCTCGGCTGGCAGTTCGTGCACGGTTCGTCGAGCTACCCGGCGACCAATGCCCTCATGACCACATACCCCGAACCGGCGACCGGCGCGTGCCTCTTCGTGTACCCCGACGACGCGTGGTCCTTCGGCGCCGGCCTCTTCGACGGCGCCGCCGGCGAGGGCATCCGCACCGGCGGGCGCGGCCCCGCGACTTTCTTCGGCGATCCCGCCGATCTCTACCTGATCGCCGAGGTGGGCCTCGCCTGGGGCTCCGGCGAGGGCGGCCGCCCGGGGCGCGTCGGCGTCGGCGCCTGGCGGCACACCGGCTCGTTCGAGCGCTGGGACGGCGGGATGGAGGGCGGCACGAACGGCCTCTTCCTCGTCGTCGACCAGATGATCTGGGTGGAGGAGCCCGCGCCGGAGGGTGAAGTCCCGGTGCTCGCCCAGGGCGTCGGGGCGTACGTGCAATACGACCGGGCCGATCCGGACGTGCTCGACCTGGCGCAGCACTTTGGCATCGGCGCGACTTGGCGCGGCGCGATCTCCGGGCGCGACGACGACGTCGCCGGGATCGGCGCTTCCCTGGTGCAATTCACGGACGCCGAGGCCGCGGGCTACGCCGACGAGCCGGAGGCCGCGCTCGAAGCGTTCTACCGCGTGCAGGTCACGCCCGGGGCGAGCGTCCAGCCCTACGCGCAGTTCATCTACAACCCCGGCGGCGCCGGCCTGGACAACGCGGTCAACCTCGGCTTCCGAGTCGAGGTCGCGTTCTGAATTGCGCGAGGCCGGGACACCGGCCTCCTCGCCGCGCCCCGCCCCCGCGTCCCGCTCCCGCGATCCTCGCTAGCCTAGTGCGTGAAATGAGCCGGCCGTCCCGCGGAACAAAGGCGGCCGGGCTCGCCGCGCGCATGGCGGTGGCCAGGCCCACCCCGAGGAGACTCTGATGACACCGGACCCGATGCGATCGTCCCGGACGCTGGCGCTGTCGCTCTTGCTCGCCGCGGGGGCGGCCGGCTCGGCCCGCGCGCAGCAGACCGTGCCCCACGCCGGGATGCTCCGCTACCCGGACGTGAGCAAGACCCACATCGTCTTCAGCTACGCGAACGACCTGTGGGTGGCGCCCAAGTCCGGCGGCATCGCCACCCGCGTCTCGAGCCCGAGCGGCGCCGAGGCGCTCGCCAAGTTCAGCCCCGACGGCGCGACCATCGCGTTCAGCGGCAACTACGACGGCGGGCGCGACCTGTACACCGTGCCTGTGGCCGGCGGCGTGCCCGAGCGGGTGACGCACCACCCCAGCGCCGAATGGATCACCGACTGGACGGCCGACGGCGACCTCCTCTTCTTCCAGAGCGGGCTTGCCGGCCTCGCGCGCCAGACGCAGATCTTCGCCGTCGCTCCCGAGGGCGGCCTGCCGCGCAAGCTCCCCGTGCCCTACGGCGCCAACGGCGCGATGAGCCCCGACGGCGAGTGGCTGGCCTACACCCCCCACACGATCGACACGCGCACCTGGAAGCGCTACCGCGGCGGCATGGCGACCGATCTCTGGCTCTTCAACCCCGAGACCAGCGAAAGCCGCAAGATCACCGATTGGGAAGGCACCGATACGTTCCCCATGTGGCACGGCACGAAGGTGTACTACCTCTCGGACAACGGGCCCGAGCACCGCCTCAACATCTGGAGCTACGACACCCGGGGCGGCCGTCGCGAGCAGGTCACCGACTTCGAGGAGTACGACTGCAAGTTCCCCTCGATCGGCCCCGGCGACGACGGCGAGGGCGAGATCGTCTTTCAGAACGGCTCCGGGCTGTACCTGCTGGACCTCGGCAGCGGCCGCTCAGAGCGGATCACCGTCACGATCCCCGGCGACCGCCCGAAGATCCGTGAGCGCAGCGTGAACGCCGCCAACTTTCTTGCCGGCGGCGGGATCTCCTCGACCGGCAAGCGGGCCGTGGTCGAAGCCCGCGGCGACATCTGGACCGTGCCCGCCGAGCACGGCCCCGTGCGCCACATCACCGACACCTCCGGGACCGCCGAGCGAGCCCCGGCCTGGAGCCCGGACGGGCGCTGGATCGCGTACTTCTCCGACGCCCCCGGCGAGTACGAGCTCTTCGTGGCGCAGTCAGACGGCAAGGGTGAGCCGCGCCGCGTCACCAACGGCAACAAGACGTACTTCTTCCAGATCCGCTGGGCGCCGGACTCCGAGAAGCTGGTCGTCACCGACAAGGCCGGCAACATCGTCCTCGTCACGCTGGAGACCGGCGAGCAGAGGGTGCTCGACCGCGACGAGTGGGCCAACCAGCCGACGCTGAGCTGGTCGCACGACTCGCGCTGGCTCGCGTACAACAAGGTCGGCCCCGACTCCGGCACCTCGGCGATCTGGCTCTACGACCTGGAAAGCGGCGAGAAGCATCAGGTCACGAGCGGCTTCTTCAACGATACCGACCCGGTGTTCAGCCGCAAGGGCGATTACCTGTACTACGCGTCTTCGCGCGATTTCACCGAGCCCCAGTACGAGGACGTGGGCACCACCTTCGTCTATGCCGAGGCGACAAAGCTGATCGCCGTACCGCTCAACGAGGAGGTCGAGAACCCGCGAGAGATCGAGAGCGACGAGGAGAGCTGGGAAGACGAGGAAGGTCAGGACGCTGACGACGCCGACGACGCCGGCGAAGGGGATGAAGGGGACGACGAGGCGGACGACGCCGACGATGCGGAGGATGCGGAGGACGAGGCCGACGACGCGGAGGATGAGGACGGCGAGGCGGAGGGCGACGACGGTGACGGCGACGAGGCCGCCGCGCCGGAGAGTCCGATCCACGGCGTCTGGTCCGGAAAGGCCACGGGCCTCAAGGCCGCGGGCATGCCGATGGACGAGCTCGAGTTCAAGATGACGATCATCGTGCGCGAGGACGGCACGATCGTCGGCTCGAGCGAGGCGATGGGCGAGTCCCAGGACTACGACTCCGTGACGTTCGAGGAGGATTCCGGCAAGTTCACCGCGACCCGCTCGCAGCAGGGGATGACCTCGAAGATCGAGGCCACGCTCGAGGGCGAAACGCTCAAGGGCACGTGGAGCATCGTCGAGCTCGGCTTCTCCGGGCCCTGGGAGGCGACGAAGACCGACGAGGAGCCCGACGCCTCCGCCGTCGAGGGCGGCGAGGACGAGGCCAAGCCGGTCGAGATCGACCTCGAAGGGTTCGAGGCGCGCGGCGTGGAGCTCGGCGTCCCATCGGGGCGCCTCGGCGGCCTGGTCTCGAACGACAAGGGCAACCTGCTCTACATGCGCCAGTCCAGCGACGGGCCGCCCGCAATCAAGCTGTTCGACATCACCGACGACGAGCCCGAGGAGAAGATGGTTCTCGGCGGCGCCCAGCTCGTCGATATCTCCGGCGACGGCAAGAAGCTCCTCGTGGCCCAGGGCCAGGATAAGTTCGCGATCGTGAGCGCCGCCGCGGGGCAGGCCTTCGGCGAGGCGCTCCCGACGGACGGCCTCCGGAAGACCGTCCAGCCGCGCGAGGAGTGGGAGCAGATCTTCACCGACGCATGGCGTCGGCACCGGGACTTCTTCTATGTCGAGAACATGCATGGCGTGGACTGGGACGCCGTCTACGAGCAGTACCACGCCATGTTGGCCGACGCCGCCAGCCGCGAGGACGTGAGCTTCATCATCAGCGAGATGATCTCCGAGCTGAACGTCGGCCACGCGTACTACTGGGGCGGCGACGTCGAGGCGGAGGACAGCCGCACGGTGGGCATGATCGGCGCCGATTTCGAGGTCGCGTCCGAGGACGACGGTGGGGGTGGGTCGCGGTCCGCGTACCGCATCTCCAGGCTCTACGAGGGCGCTCCCTGGGACTCCGACGCGCGAAACCCGCTCACCGAGCAGGGCATGGATGCGGAGCCCGGCGACTACCTGATCGCCGTCAACGGCCGCCCCGTCACCACCGACGAGGATCCCTGGGCCGCGTTCGTCGGCCTGGCCGGCAAGGAGACCACCATCACCCTCGCCGACTCGCTCTCCGGCGACGACGAGGCCCGCAACGAGCGCGACATCACGATCGTGCCCCTCGCCTCCGAGCAGGACCTCCGGTACCGCGCCTGGATCGAGGCGAACCGCCAGTACGTGGAGAAGGCCACCGACGGCAAGGTCGGCTACATCTACGTGCCCGACACCGGCGTGAACGGCCAGAACAACCTCTTCCGCCAGTTCTACGGCCAGGCCGGAAAGCAGGCCCTGATCATCGACGAGCGATGGAACGGCGGCGGGCAGATCCCGACCCGCTTCATCGAGCTGCTCAACCGGCCCCGCACCAACTACTGGGCCCGCCGCGACGGCAAGGACTGGCCGTGGCCGCCAGACTCCCACCAAGGTCCCAAGTGCATGCTCATCAACGGCCTCGCCGGTTCCGGCGGCGACATGTTCCCCTGGCTCTTCCGATACAACCAGCTCGGCAAGCTCATCGGGACCCGCACCTGGGGCGGGCTCGTGGGTATTTCCGGCGTCCCGGACCTGATCGACGGCGGCTACACGGCCGTGCCCACGTTCGGGTTCTACGAGACCGACGGCACCTGGGGCGTCGAGGGCCACGGCGTGGATCCCGACATCGAGGTGATCGATGACCCCTCGAAGCTCGCCCAGGGGATCGACCCGCAGCTCGACGCGGCGATCGAGCTGATGCTGCGCGAGATCGAGACCAACGGCTACCGCCCGCCCCAGCGCCCGCGCGACCCCGAGCGGAGCGGGATGGGCCTCCCGGAGGAGGACCGGTAGGTTTCGCCGGAGCCGGCGCACGGGGCCGGGCGGTCGCGCCCGGCCCTCCGCCCTTCGCGGGAGCGCATGTCGCCCCCCACCCCCCGATGGGGCTTCGCGCGCACGGCGATTTCGCGTAGACTCTGGGCGGAGGGTGCCGGGGGTGGAAGCCCGGCCCTGCGGCGTGCTCGCCCAGCTTGCGGCATGCCGAACCAGGACAGCACGGGAGTCTTCGCATGCGTTCTTTGCACGGTCGCCGGGGAGGGTTGCACACCCGCCCCATGATTGAGCAGTTCGAGCCCCGCGTGGTGCTCGCCGCGTCGCACGATCTCGCACTCGTCGCACTCACCTACGACTCCGCCGACGGGTTCGCGCCCTACCTCGCGGAGCTCGATTGGGAGAGCGACCGCTCGATCTCGGGCGACATGTTCGTGCCCGGCGCAACCGCGCCCCAGGGGCCCAGCCCGACCACCCTCTCCGACCTCGTCAACGGCGCCGGCGGCGCGCTCCGCCCCCTCTTCCGCGAAGGCGACTACGACTCCACCATCGGGGCCAGGATCGAGCCCTCCGCCGACTTCCCCGCCGGCTGGATCGCCGGCACAAAGGACGACGGCTCCGGCGCCGTCTTCGCGGCGGTCGTCGAGCGCGCCCCCAGCGTCACCACGGAAGAGCTGGCCGGCACGTGGACGTACCAGGCCGTGCGCCTCGTCGGGTCGAACGTCTACACCTATCACGGCGGCTTCACGTCGTTCAACGGCGTCGGCGGGTTCATCGGATTCGGCGTCGGCGCCGTCGGCGACGACGCCGACCCGACGTATCCCGGCGAGGGCTTCGAGTTCGTCGGCGCCCCTGAGCGGGGGCGCCTCTCGATCTCCCTCTCGGGCGACGACTCCGCCGTCTTCTATGTCAACCGCGACAAGTCGATGATGCTCTTCGCCGACCTCGATGAAGACGGGGGCGACCTCTGGATCGGCGTCTTCATGCGTCAGCACACCGAGGTGGCCGAGAACGATCTCGCCGGCAGCTACCGGGGCGGGCTGCTCGCCGACGGGGAGTTCACAAGCGAGCTCTTCGGCGGCCCGTCCGCCGCGTGGCGCCTCGACCTCAACGCCAACGGGACCTACCGCACGTTCGACCTCGCGGCCGTCGACTCCGGCGTCCCCGGCAGCCCGCTCTCGCAGGGCGCCTGGCAGCTCCAGAGCGGCCTCGCGGTGCTCACCGACAGCACCACCGGCGTCGAGACGACGCTCAAGCTCAGCGACAACGACTCGTCGCTGATCCTCATGCAGTTCCGCGTGGCCAGCGACAACATCTTCGAGCGCCCCATGGGCCTGTTCACGCGTATCGCGCCCGACGCCGAGGTGGAGTACGGCACCACCGTCGTCGCCGGGATCTTCGACGCCGAGGGCGTCCCCCTCGTCTTCGACCTGCGCGAGGAGGACGACGCCTGGAGCGTCGTGGACCTCGACCGCTACGCCCTCGGCGAGGCGCTCGGCGCGAACGCCGCGGACGTCGAGGCCTTCCAGGCCTCCGACGACCGCCTCGTCGCGATCATCACGACCGACGACGGCGTGTTCGCCGCCGAGCGCGACGGCTCGGACTTCTGGCGCGCCGTCAATCTCACCGAGCGCATCGACGATGCCGAGAACATCGTCGGCACCATCACCGTGTTCACCGACAAGGCGGGCAAGTCGCAGGTCGCCGGACTCACGGACTCTGGCGAGATGGTGACCTACGTCTTCGATCCCGCCGCCCAGGGCGGCGTCGGCGAGTGGTCCTACCTCAATCTCTCCGATGAGTACCTGACGCCGCAGGGCGAGGCCACGCCGGTCTTCGTCGGCCCGCTGATGAGCTACGTGACCGACTGGAACGGCCTCAACATCGCCGGGCTCGATGCCGACGGCGACATCGTTGCCGTCTGGTCGGGCAACGGCGGCGCCGAGTGGCACGCCGCGAACCTGACCTCGATCATCAACGCTCCCCCGATGACCTCGGGCCTGTCGGCCTATCTCACGGGCTGGGGCGGGATCAACATCGTCGGCCTCAACAGCTCCGGCCGCGTCGTCGCCGCGTGGTGGGTGCCCGGGAGCCAGTGGCGCCAGGCCGACCTGACCAGCGCCTCCCAGGGCCCGACGCTCACGGGCGACAGCCTGACCAGCTTCGTCGCCCCGTGGGGCGCGCTCAACGTGGCCGGCCTCGACGCCAACGGCGACATGATCGCCTACTGGTGGGTGCCCAACAACGACAACACGTGGAAGTTCGCGAACCTCACCGCCGCACTCCCCGGCGCCGAGCCCCGCCCCAGCCTCCAGCTCCAGAGCCAGACCAACGGCAGCCACGGCGGCGAGATGAACATCCTCGGCACCGACTCGGAGACGGGCGACCTCCTCAGGCTCTACTGGCGCGTCGAGGACGGCGGCGCCTGGCAGGTCCAGAACGTCACCGCCGACGCGGACTACGTGTGACGGCGCCACGCCCGGCGTGTGGTTTTTTCGCAACGTCCGGCTTCAGGGCCCGGCGCCGGGTGTCGATCTGAATCAACATGGACTCGCCAGATCGCTCCCCCGAGCACAACCCGGCCCCGCGCGACGCCGCCGCCCGCTCCGCCAAGCTTGCGCCGCGTGATTCCGGCGCATCCAGCACCGGGGCCGACCGGCTCACGGTGCTGGCGCACGAGCTCGGCAACATTCTCGACGGCTCCCTCCGCTGCCTCGGGCTGGCCGAGCGGGCCCTCGACCCGGCGACCCCCCCCCGAGGAGACCCTGGCGACGAGGCCCGGCGCAAGCTGGAGACCGTCCGGGCCGCCCTCCACCGCATGGCCGAGATCGTCGACGCCGCGATGAAGGCGCCCTCGGCCCCTCTCGCCGCCGAGGCGCCGATCGAGCTCGGCGAGGCGATCTTCCACGCCGTCGACGTGCTCACCCCCGTCGCCTCCGAGCGCCGCGTGCGCATCAAGGCCTGTGTCTCCAACGGGCTCAGCGGCGTCCCCGCCGGGCCGCTCTACCCGGTCATCATCAATGGCCTGGCCAACGCCATCGACGCGATCGCCGCGGCCGGCCGAGCCGCACACGAGCAGACGGGCGGGTCGGTCGACGTCACCGCCGGATGGACCGACGACGGACGCGTGCGGATCGAGATCCGCGACGACGGCGTGGGCCTGCCCGCCGATGCCCCCAGCGAGGCGGTCTTCCGCTTCGGGTTCTCGACCAAGCCGGGCGGCGCCGGCGTGGGCCTCGCCGTCGCGCGCGCCATCGTGGACGAGCTGACCGACGGCTCGCTCCGCCTCTTCACCCGCGCCGACCGGCCCCGCGCCGGCCGTCCCGGGGCGATCCTCGAGGTGACGTTCCGCCCCGCGCGCCGCGAGAGCGCCGCCTGAGCGCGCGCCGGTCAACCCCGCCCATGAGCCAAGCCCGGCCAACCCGCGTGCTCGTTGTCGACGACGATCCGATCGTCGCCGACTCGCTCTCGGAGTTCCTCACGTGCGAGGGCTTCGACAGCAGCACCGCCCTCAACGTCGAAGAGGCCGTCGCCGCGCTGCGCGAGGCCGCGCGGAGCCCGAGCGATCAGGGACCGCGCCCCTACGCGATCGTGGTCACCGACGTGTCGCTCCCGGGGCGCAGCGGGACCGACCTGCTCAGCCACATCGGCAAGGAGCACCCGGGCGTCGCCGTCGTCATGCTCACCGGCTACGGCCACGTGGAGGGGGCCGTCGAGGCCCTGCGCCTCGGCGCCGTGGACTACCTGACCAAGCCGGTCGTGGACGACGAGCTGCGCCTGGCCCTCGAGCGCGCCCGCCGCCACCACACGCTCCTGGCCGAGAACACCCGCCTCCGCCGCCAGCTCGACACCCGCTACTCCCTCGACAGCATCGTGGGCTCTGACCCGCGCATGGTGAAGATCTACGACCTGGTCGAGGCCGTCGCCCCCAGCCGCACGACGGTCCTCATGTCCGGCGAGAGCGGCACCGGCAAGAGCCTCGTCGCCCACGCTATCCACCACCGCTCCCCCCGACGCGACCAGCCCTTCGTCGAGCTCTCCTGCGGCTCGATCCCCGAGACGCTCCTCGAGAGCGAGCTCTTCGGCCACGTCAAGGGTGCGTTCACCGGCGCGCACGCCGACAAGCCCGGCCGGTTCCTCGCTGCCCACGGCGGCACCATCTTCCTCGACGAGATCAACTCCGCCTCGCCGGCCATGCAGCTCAAGCTCCTCCGCGTGCTGCAGGAGCGCAAGTTCGAGCCCGTCGGCTCCAACAAGACCATCGACGTGGACGCACGCGTGATCCTCGCGAGCAACCAGCCGCTCGAGCGGCTCGTCGCCGAAGGGCACTTCCGCCAGGACCTCTTCTACCGCATCAACGTCGTGATGATCGAGCTGCCCCCCCTGCGCGAGCGCGTCAGCGACATCCCCCTCCTCGCCGAGCACTTCCTCGGGCGATACGCCGCGGAGCTGGGCCGGCAGGTCGTCGGCTTCAGCCCCGCGGCCCTCGACGCCCTCCGGCGCTATCCATTCCCCGGCAACATCCGCGAGCTCGAGAACCTCGTCCAGCGCGCGGTCGTGCTCACCAAGGGGCAGACCATCCAGGCCGAGGACCTCCCGGGCCAGGTCACCGGCGAGGGCGGGCCCGGCGTGCTCGCCCGCATGGCCGCGGCGACCGGCGCACCCGTGCACAGCGAGATCCCGGTGCTCAGCGACGACACGCCGTGGAGCCCGATCCCGCTGGAGGAGGCCCTGCGCGAGCCGGAGCGCATCATCCTCCTGAAGGCCCTCCGCGCCAACGACTGGAACCGCCAGAAAACCGCCGACGACCTCGGGATCAACCGGACGACGCTCTACAAGAAGATGCGGGCGCTCGGGATCGATCCGGAGCACGACGCGCGCCGGGCGGGGTAGCGCGCGACCCTCCGCGACCGATCACTCAAGCCACGCCCACCGCCTCCGCGTCCCGGTCCGTCAGCATCCCCCCGTCCGACCGCTCCCGCACCGTGCCGTCGCGCTTCCAGCTCCGCTCGCACCGGGGCTCGGCGCGGAGGTCGAGCACGCGGGGCTCCGTCGCGGCGCGGTCGAGCTCCACGCGGCTGACGCCGAGTAGGTCGGCGAGGTCGGCGGGGTCGAAGGCGGCCAGCTCGCCGGCCGCGTCCGGCAGCACCACGCCCGCGTCGAGCGGGTTCTCGACGCCCAGCTCCGTCTTCGCGCGCTCGAGCGCTTGGAGCGCGCGATCGCGCTCGGCCATGACAAGCGTCCAGCCCGTATCGGCCGGGGCGCCGGGATCGCCGGCCGACTCGTTCAGGAACTCCTCCAAGTGCACGCACCGCGCGCCGTCCTCCGGCCCGGCGTTCCACAGCGCCCGCCATGCCTCGTCGGCGGTGTGCGGCAGCACCGGCGCGATCAGCCGGCAGAGGCCGTCGGTGAGCGTCCAGAGCGTCGCTTGCGTGCGCCGGCGGCGGGGCGAGTCCGCCCGGTCGCAATAGAGCCGGTCCTTGACGGCGGCGAGATACACGGCGCTGAGCGCGTCGTTGCAGAAGTCGTACACCGCGCCGTGGACCGTCTTGAAATCGTACCGCTCATATGCCTCGGTGACGCGCCGCTCCAGCTCCGCGTACGCCGCGAGCACCCACGCGTCGAGCGAAGCGGGGGAGTCCTCCCGCTGCGCCCCGTCCGACGCCGCGGGCGGGTAGTCATAGAGGTTGCTCAGCATGAACCGCAGCGTGTTCCTCACCTTGCGGTAGCTCTCGCCCGCGAGCTTGAAGAACTCGTCGTCGACCTTCATGTCGTTCTCGTAGCTCAGCGAGCACACCCACCAGCGGACCACGTCCGCCCCGTAGAGCTTGAAGAGGTCCTCCACCGTGTGCCCCGCGCTCTTGCTGAGCTTGCGCCCGTCCTTGTCCACCATGAAGCCGTGTGTGAGGATCGCCCTGAACGGCGGGCGCCCCGTCGCGCCGAGCGACGCCAGCAGCGACGATTGGAACCACCCGCGGTGCTGGTCCGAGCCCTCCAGGTAGAGCTCGACCGGGAAGCCCTCATCGCCCAGCCGCTCCCGCATGCACCCGTTCCAGGTGGAGCCCGACTCGAACCACACGTCGAGAATGTCGGGGCTCTTGCGGAGCGCTGCGGCGGAGCGACCGACCGACGAAGCGACGGAGGGTGGGCAGTCGGGGTCGCTCGCAGGGTCGTAGTGCCTGAGCAGATCCTCGGCGCCGCTCTTGAACCACGCGTCGGAGCCCTGCTCGCGGACGAGCCTGGCGACCGCACGCACGCTCGCGCCGGTCATCAGGCACTCGCCCTCAGGCGTGAAAAACGCCGGGATCGGCAATCCCCACGACCGCTGCCGGCTGATGCACCAGTCCGGGCGAGACTCGAGCATGCCCCGCATGCGGTTGCGCCCCCACGCCGGCACGAAGTCCACGTCCGACTCCGTCGTCGCGAGCGCAAGCTCTCGCAAGGTCCTGCCCTCGCGCTCCGTGGCCGCATCCACGCCGATGAACCACTGCTCCGTGCACCGGAACACCACCGGCGTCTTGCTGCGCCAGTCGTGCGGGTAGCTGTGCGTGAACCGGTGGCTGAAGAAGAGATGCCCGCTGGCGCCGAGCCGTGCGGCGATCTCCTCGTTGGCCTTCCAGATGTCGACGCCGCGCAGCCAGTCCGGAACGGTCCGGTCGTAGGTGCCGTCGTGGCGCACCGGGCAATAGACCGGCAGCCCCTCGCGCTTGCCGGTCGCGAAGTCTTCCGCGCCGTGGCCGGGAGCCGTGTGCACCAGACCCGTGCCGTCCTCCAGCGTGACGTAGTCGGCGGTGACGAGCGTGTAGCAGCGGGACCTGTCTGCCCCCGGGTCCTGGAGCGATTGCGGCGCCTCCTCCACGAACGGGTGGCGGTAGCGCAGGCCGACAAGCCGCTCCCCGCTCGCCTTCGCGAGCACCACGACTTCCTCGGCCTTGGCGGCCCTCGTCACCCGCTCGACCGCCTCCGAGGCCATCACCGTCACGTTCCCGTCCACCCACACCAGGGCGTACTCGAAGCGCGGGTTGACCGCGATCGCCAGGTTCGCCGGCAGCGTCCACGGCGTCGTCGTCCAGATCATGAAGCTCGGCCGGATCCCCGGACGCGTTCCCGGGCGAGGCGCAGCCGACGCGTCTTCTTCCTCCCCCTGACTCGCTGTCTCGCTGTCTCGCTGCGTCCCTTCTTCCTCCTCCGCCTCCTCCGCCTCCTCCGCGTTCTGCTCCTCCAAGCCGAATGCGTCGTACACCGCGTCCGCGTCGTCGGCCTCGAAATCCACGTACACCGAGAGGTCCTCCCGGTCGTAGTACTCGAGCTCCGCCTCCGCCAGCGCCGTCTCGTTCGCGATGCTCCAGTGCACCGGCTTGAGCGCGCGGTACACGAGCCCCTGCTCGACGAGGGCCGCCAGCGTCTCCAGCACCGCGCCCTCGAACTCCGGGCGCATCGTGAGGTACGGGTTCTCGTAGTCGGCGAGCGTCAGCAGGCGGACCATCTCGCCCGCCTGCAGCTTGACGTACTTCTCGGCGTACGCCTGGCATTCGCGCCGCACCGCCATCTTCCGCGTGTCCTCGTCGAGCGTCGCCAGCTTCTTGATCTTGCCGCTCTCGACCAGACCGGTCATGACCTTGTGCTCGATGGGCAGGCCGTGGCAGTCCCAGCCCGGCACGTACGGCACGTCGAACCCCATCATCGAGCGCGAGCGCACGACGATGTCCTTGAGCGTCTTGTTGAGCACGTGGCCGAGGTGGATCGAGCCGTTCGCGTAGGGCGGCCCGTCGTGGAACACGAACTTCTCCCGCCCCGCCCGCGCCGCCCGCAGCCTGCCGTACAGCCCCATCGATCCCCACCGCTCGATGCTCGCCGGCTCGTTCTGCACCAGGTTCGCCTTCATCGCGAACGAGGTCTTGGGCAGGTTCAGCGTGTCCTTGTACCTGTTCGCGGCCTTCTTCTCGGCCGGCTTCTCGCTCCGCACGGGCGCATCGCTCATGGCTGTCGCTCTCGATGGGCGGACGACGGCCACCGCCCTGGTCAGGATTCCGGATGTGGAGGGTAGCGTCGCGGCGAGCCCCGCCGGGCCGGCACGGGCGGTCCGGCCGCCCACGCCCCCGAACGGGGCTAGCGAATTCGGAGCCCGATCGAGCCCCGGCGAACGCGGATGGCGCGGCAACGCCTCACGCCCGAATCATCGGCCGCTCAGGCCCCGCGGACAAGCCGCGACGCGCCATTTGTCACGTCTCCTCCGCCGGCGATCAGCGCTGTTCGAAGATCGTCTGCGACCGCAGCACGATCCCCTGGTTCGCCAGCAGGTGGTAGGCCTGCACGTGCATCTCGCGGCTGTACCTCTGGGTGTCCAGCATCGAGAGGCAGGGCCCGACCTCGTCCTCCCACAGGTGCATGAGCGCCTCGGACTCCCTCCCGAACGCCACCAGCTCCTCGTGTGTCGCCATGTACAGGTTCTCGGCGAGCGTCTCCGTCTGCACCGTCGTGATGTAGTTCACCGGCGCGACCCCGAACGAATGGTCGTAGTCCCGCTCGCCCGCGCACAGGAACGCGGCGACGACGCCCGCGACAGGCAGCCCCCGCTCCTGGTCCGTGATCAGCTCGCAGGCGCACAGCGGCCCCATCTCGAAGCGGAGCGCGTGAGACCCGCTCATCAGCCACGCCTCGAATTCGCACGAGTTGAGATTCTCGACGCGACGCGCTTTGAGGTCGAAGAACTCGGGGTGGAGGGCACGGTCGTACAGGATGACCTGGTAGGTCTGCAGACTGTTCACTCTGGCTGGCGTTTCCATGCGTGCCCTCGTTGGACCAGGCGGCAAGGTGAATCCGTTTTCACGCGAGCCGCGGTGTGGTCAGCCCCCGACACAGCAATCCGTCGCCGTGAAGTTTGCATCCACTATATTCGAGGCCCTCCAGCCGGGCCAGCCCTGGCCCGTGCTGATGGAGCGAATCCACGAGTAGCCACAACATATCCGGTGCGGACCGGGCGAGTCCATCCCTTTTTGCACAAGCTGTTGCGATTTTGAGTACGCTACTCCCGACAGAGAGAGGGCCTGGGAACCCGCCCGATGCCAGAGATCGACCGCCGCCTACGCGCCCTCCGCCGCCTCCGGCCCGACGAGCGGGCCGCGGCACTCGCCGATGTCCTGCCCCACGCCTCCTCGGAGGAGCGGGAGCCGCTGACGCTGCTCTTGATCGAACTCGCCGCCGACCGGGAAGATCACCAGGTCGGCGCCAGCGCGGCGACGGCCCTCGCCCTCGCGTGGAGGCACATACCCAACTCCTTGCGCCAACTGGCGTTGGCCGCGTGCCGCCCCCATTGGCCCCGCATCTGCCCTTCCGCCGATGAACGCGCGACGCTCCGCGCCGGCGAGGCGGTGGCGGAGTGGGCCCTGGACGCGAGCCACCCCGCCGCGCTCCCCCTGCTCGCGCGAGTGCTCGACGGTGCGACCGGAGCCGCCCCGGCCGCCGCAGCCACGGCCCTGCTCGCCCTCGCCGTCCGGGCTTCGGGGGAGAACGATCCGGAGCTGCTCGGGCTCGAAGCTGCGGGCACAGCGCTCCGGCCGATCCTGGATCCCGGCGTCGAGGCCTGGTCGGCGGACGACCTGGGCGCCCTCGCGCACGCGGTTGCTCGCGGCGTCGCGTCGTTCGACGCGCACCGGCGCAAGGAGCTGCTCCTGGCCGCCATCCTCCTGCTCGAGCACCCGCGGTCCCAGAGTCCCACGGCCCTGCCGCTCCGGGCGCTGATCGAGGCGGAGGACTCGCCGCCCGGCGCGGCGCTCCGCGGGGCATTCCGGCGCGCGCGGGCGCCGATCGCCCGCCGGCGCGCGTGGCAGTGGCTCCGTGAGGGCCGGGTCGCGCCCGCGTGCGCCGAGCGGGTCGCCCGAGCGCCCACCGTGCGGGATCACGCCGCCCTGCTCTCGCTCGGGCACCTCGCGCTCGCCCCCACGCGCGCGGCCCGCCTGCGCCTGTTGACGATCGTGACCCGCCCGGCGCCGCAGGAGCAGCTCCCCCCCGGCGCCTCCCCCGCGGCGAGGCGCCTCCAGCCTTCGGGCCCCCTTCCGGACCCCGCGCAGCTCCGGGCGTTGAGCGCCGCCGATCGGCGGCAGGTCCCGCGCCTGGTCTCCTCGTTTGGCGGCGACGAGACCGCCCGATCGCTCGCCCTGGACCCGTTCCTCGCCGACCCCGACCCCCTCGCCCGGCTCGGCGCCGCCCGCGCAACCCCGCCGCCGACGCTGCGCGACTTCTGCTTCGACGCTCACGAGGCGATCGCCCGGCACGCGGCCATCGCCTGGAGCGCCTGCGGCACGTCCGAATCCGGGCGCCTCCGCGCCGGCGACCCGCACCGCCGCCGCTTCGCCGCCTCGCTCGTCCGCTCGCCGCACCCATCGGTGCGGTCGATCGCCGGCGAGGAGCTCGCCCGCATCTCGCCCGGACCCCATCATCCCGCCGGCGCACTCGCCGCCCGCCGCGCTCTCGGGGCGGACCCCGCCGCATTCGCGGACTGGGTCCGCGAGGCCGTTCGCGCCGAAGACACCGGCGCGGCCGTCGCGGCGCTCATGACATGCCGGCGCATCGGCGCCATCGGCGCGGTCGAGCCGCTTGTCCTCTCGATCGTGCGAGACTCGTTCGGGGAGAGCGCGGGCGCCGCCCCGCGCGTGGCCGCGACCGCCGTCGCCTGCCTCGGCGATCTCAGGGCCGCCCGCGTCGCCGCCGTGCTCACGGAATGCCTCGCCCGCCATCCCGACCCCAGGGTCCGGGCGAACGCGGCCGAGGCGATCGGGCGGCGCAGGCTGCCGGATCGCTCCAGAAGAATCCTGACCGGCGGCGCCGCAGACGACCACCATCGGGTGCGCGCGAGCGCGCTGCGCACGCTCCTCGCCGCCTGGCCCGACGCCAAGCCGAGCGGAGACTCGGCCGGGGCGGCGGTCCAAGGCATCATCTCCATGCTCCTCGACCAGCGGCCCGCGCACCGGCTCGCCGGCGTCTGGGTCGTGCAGCGGGCCCTCACGGGAGGCGCCAGCAAGCCGGTCGGCCGGCGCTGGCCCGAGCTCGCCTCGCGCGTGAACTGCCTGGCCGGCGGCGATCCCGACCCGCAGGTGCGAGCACGCGCCGCCGCCGTCACGCGCCGGCTCGCGGCCGCGCACGCCGCGACACACGCCGGCGGGAGCTTCCCGCCATGACCGGAGCCGCCGCACACACCGGCGCCGCGAGCATCGCGCCGACCGGCGCTGTCGCCGGGCACGCCCGCGATCCGGCGGTGGGGTCCGTCGCGACCACCGACATCCCGTGGGCGCTGCTCGGCGCCCTCGCGCTCGTCGCGCTGGGTGCGGCGCTCATCGCCTGGTGGATCAACCACCGCTTCAACGGCCGCCGCCCCGCCAGGGAGAGGGCGTTCATCCGCATGGCGCGCATGCTCGGGCTCGACCGCGAGACCCGCGCTCTCGTCAAGGACCTCGCCGCCGAGTGCGACATGGACCCGCTCACGCTCCTGGTGAGCCCCGGCGCGATGCAGTCAACCCTCATCCGAATCGACCGGGAGCGATGGCGCGACCGCCGGGGATGGAAAAAGCTCGCGGCGCTCGGCGCGACGGCCTAGGCGTCGACGGGGGCCGACCGGCGCACGAGCGCCGCGGCGGTGCGCACGTCCGGGATCCGCGAATCCCCGGCCTCGCGCTCGACCACCAGGTCGCACGAGAGCCCGGCCTCGCCCCGCGCGGCGAAGAGCTCCTCCCAGCGCACAGCCCCCGACCCCGCGACAACCTCCGTGCCCCACGCGCCCGGAGTCTCGGCGGGCAGCGCGTCCTTGACGTGGATCTGCACCACCCGCCCGGCCAGTTGACGCAGCGCCGCGACCGGGTCCCCCATGCCGTAGAGGATCATGTTCGCCGGGTCGAAGTTCACGCCGGCAGACTCCGGGAGCTCGGCGAGCACGTCGAGCAGCGTGCCGGCGGATTCCTGCCCCGTCTCGAACGCGACGCGCACGCCCCGCTCCCCGAACACCTCGATCAGCTCGCGCAAGCGCCGGATCATCCGTGCGCGCTCGGGATCAGCGTGGTCGTGCGGGAGAAACCCCGCGTGGAAGGTCACGAGCCCCAACCCGAGCCGCTCCGCGAGGGCGGCGTTCGCCCTCGCGGCCGCGAGGTTCGCCGGCCAGGTCGCGTCCGGGCGCACGCCGCCGGTCGCGCGGATCGTGTCCAGCGTCGAATAATCCTCGTCCTCCATCGCCATCATGCCGGAGAGGATTCCGATGCCATTGGCGCCGAGCACTCCCCGCGTTTCCCCCTCGTCCCACGCGCCCGAGCGCACGGGATCGAGCGCCAGCTGCACCGCGCCGACCCCGCACTCGCGCACCCTCGCGGCGAGGTCCGCCGGGCTCGACGGCCGGAGAGACCAGGAGCACACGCCGAGCCGCGCCATCAGACCGCGGTCTCCGTGTCGCCGGCCTGGAGCGGGGCGTCTCCGACCTCTTCCGGGGTCGCGGTGACCCTGTCGCGGAAGAACAGAAAGAAGACGACGGCGACGCCCGCCGCGAAAAGGCACGGGATGAGCCACACCGTCCGCCAGTCGGTGACGCCCGCGTCGGTGTTGCTGTTCTTGAGCCAACCCACGATCTGAGCGCCGAGGCCGAGCCCGAGCCCCTGCGTGACCAGCACGAGCAATCCCTGGGCCGCGCCCCGAACCGATTTCGGTGCGCGCTTGTCGGTGTAGATGAAGCCGGTGACAAAGAAGAAGTCGTAGCAGATACCGTGCAGGGCGATCCCCAAGATCGCCATCCACATGACCCGCCCGTCGGCCGCGCCCGAGAACAGGCCGTAGCGAGCCACCCACGCCAGCATGCCCACGAGCAGCATCCACTTCACGCCGAAGCGGGCGAAGAAGAAGGGCATGACCACCATGAAGAAGATCTCGGACATCTGACCGAACGACATCTTGAAGGGCACGTCGGCCATGCCCAGGTCGTTGGCGTACACGGGCGCAAACGCGTAGTAGGCGGCGAGGGGGATGCAGGTCAGAAGTGAGCAGAGGACGAACACCGCGAACGAGGGATGCTTCATGAGCGAGAGCGCGTCGAGCCCGAGCGCGTCCCGGGCCGAGAAGGCCTTGCCGCGGGCCGGAGGCGGTGTATGCGGCAGGAAGAACGAGTAGAGTCCGAGGAGCACTCCCGACGCGCCGGCGAGATAGAAGAACAAGGGCAGCGCGTTCCGAGCCGCGTTCAGCTCGGCCCCGGCAAGCGATGCGGTCTCCGGCACCTCGATGGCCGCGAGGAGCGCGATCACCAGCCCGGCCACGATCCAGCCGATGGTCCCCCACACGCGTACTCGCGGAAACTGCTTCTCCGGGTTGCTCATGTTGTGGAACGCGAGCGTGTTGGTCAGCCCGAGAGTCGGCATGTAGCAGAGCATGTGCAGCATCAGCATGCCGATGAAAGGCCAAGGCGAGGATTCCGCGCTGTCGGGCACGACGAACGGGGCGGCGAAAAGGAACGCCCCCCCCAGAAGGTGCATCACCGCGAGCACCCGCTCTGTCGCGAAGAAGCGGTCCGCGACCATGCCCAGGAAGAACGGGCTGATGATGGCGGCTATCGGACCGACCGTGTACGCCCATGACACCACCCTGCCCATGTGGTGCTCGCCCATGTAGTTCCCGACCGTCACATACCACGCGCCCCAGAGGAAGAACTGAAGGAACATCATCGCCGAGAGCTTGGCGGTGATCATCGAGCCCGGGTGGGCCGTGTGGTCGGTCATGGCCGGCAATCCTCGCCCGCGGCGCCTCGCGGGATCACTGTCGGTGCGTGTGGGCAGGGTACCACGAGAGCAGGCGGCCAGGTTGCGCCTGCGACGCGCTCCGGAGCGGAAGGCTCAGCGAGGGTGCGGGGTACAATCCGCCCGTTCCGCGCCCAGAACACAGGACCACGTCATGCGTATCGGCATCCCCCGGGAAATCTTCCAGGACGAACGGCGCGTGGCGGGAACGCCGCGCACGGTCCAACAACTGTGCCACTTGGGGTTCGAGGTCTGGGTCGAGCGCGGGGCCGGCGAGCTGGCCGAGCACCCCGACGCGGGCTACGCCGAGGCGGGCGGGCAGATCATCGAGGACGTCGAGCGCCTCTGGGGGGAATGCGACATCATCCTCAAGGTCCGGCCGCCCCAGGCTCACCCCGTCCTCGGGAAGCACGAGGCCGACCTGATCCGCCCCGGCGCCACGCTGATCGGCTTCATCTGGCCCGCGCAGAACAAGGACCTGCTCGAGAAGCTCGCCGCGCGCAACGTCACCACCATCGCGATGGACGCGGTGCCGCGCATCACGCGGGCACAGAAGGTCGATGCGCTCTCGGCGATGGCGAACGCCGCCGGCTACCGCGCCGTGATCGAGGCCGCCACGGTCTATCCCCGGTTCCTCGCCGGTCAGGTCACCGCCGCCGGCTCGATCCCGCCGGCCAAGGTGCTCGTCATCGGCGCCGGCGTCGCCGGTCTGGCGGCGATCGGCGCCGCCCGCGGATTGGGCGCCGTCGTCCGCGCGTTCGACACCCGCCCTGAGGCCCTGGAGCAGGTCCGGAGCATGGGCGCCCAGCCCATCGAGCTGGATTTCCAGGAGGACGCCCGCGGCGAGGGCGGATACGCCAAGCAGATGTCCGACGCCTTCCTGGAGGCCGAGCGCGCCCTCTTCGCTCGCCAGGCCATGGAGGTCGACATCATCATCACCACCGCCCTCATCCCCGGCAGAGAGGCCCCCAAGCTCATCACGGCCGGCATGGTCGAGACGATGCGCGAGGGCTCGGTCATCGTCGATCTCGCGGCACCGCAGGGCGGCAACTGCACGCTCACCCAGCCCGGCGCCGTGATCACGCACCACGGCGTCCGCATCGTCGGCTACACCGACCTGCCCAGCCGGATGGCCCTCCAGGCAAGCTGGCTCTACGCCTCCGTCCTCGTCAACATGGTCCAGGAGATGGGCGGCGCGGAGCGGTTCCACGCCGACGAGACCAACGAGGTCGTGCGCGGCGCCCTGGTCACCCACGCCGGACGCATCACCTGGCCCCCCCTGAGGCCCGAGCCCAAGCCCGCCGCCTCAAGCCCGCAAGCGGCGGCCGCGCCTCCCCGCGCCCCCGAGCAGCAGCCGGAGCAGCCGTGGCACGAGCCCACCGAGCAGGCCGGCAAGCAGAAGCCCGCAGTCGTGGCCGAGAAGGCGAAGGGCCTCGTGTGGCTCGCGGTCGGCGCGGCGGCCCTCATCGGCGTCGGCGCGTGGGCCCCCGAGTCGTTCCTGAGCCACCTCACCGTGTTCGTGCTCGCCTGCTTCGTCGGATGGCAGGTCATCTGGAACGTCACCCCCGCCCTGCACACCCCCCTGATGAGCGTCACCAACGCGATCAGCGGCATCATCATCGTCGGCGGAATGCTCCACCTCTCCGGCGGGCTCACGAGCGGGGCAACGATCCTCGGCTTCGCCGCCGTCCTGGTCGCCGCGATCAATATCGCGGGCGGCTTCCTCGTCACCCGGCGCATGCTCGCGATGTTCCAGAGGTAGCCATGGCCGACAACCTGATCAAAGCAGCCTACATCGTCGCAGCCGCGCTCTTCATCCTGAGCCTCGGGGGGCTGTCCCACCCCGAGACCTCGAGGCGCGGCAATCTCTTCGGGATCGTCGGCATGCTCATCGCGCTGGTCGCCACCGCTTTCGGCCTCAGCGGAGCGTGGGGAGCCGGCCCCGCTGCTGGAAGCGACGGCCCCGACGCGGGCCTGGGCAACTTCCTGCTTCTCCTGGGCGCGGTGATCCCCGCCGGCGTCATCGGCGCCATGGTGGCGGCCCGCGTGAAGATGACCGAGATGCCCCAGCTGGTGGCTCTGCTGCACAGCTTTGTAGGGCTCGCCGCGGTGTTCGTGGGCTTCGCCACTCTCATCCACCCGCTGCACGCCGGGACCGGCGCCGAGCACGCCATCCAACTCGCCGAGATCTTCGTCGGGGTCTGCATCGGTTCGATCACCCTCACCGGCTCGGTCGTCGCCTGCGGCAAGCTCCACGGCAAGATCTCCGGCAAGCCGCTGCTGATCCCCGCTCGCCACGCGATCAACCTCGCCATGCTGATCGCCACGGTTGTCCTGGCCGTCGTGTTTGTCCGGGCCGATTCGTCTCAGACACAGCTCGTGCTGCTCGTCGTCGGCACGGTGATCACCGGCGTGCTCGGCGTGCACCTGGTCGCGGCGATCGGCGGGGCCGACATGCCCGTGGTCGTCTCCATGCTCAACAGCTACTCGGGCTGGGCCGCCGCGGCCGCGGGCTTCATGCTCTCCAACGACCTCCTCATCATCACCGGCGCGCTCGTCGGCTCCAGCGGCGCGATCCTGAGCTCCATCATGTGCAAGGGCATGAACCGCTCGTTCATCAGCGTCATGCTCGGGGGCTTCGGCACCGGCGAGGGCGGCACGCCCGCGGCCGTCGAGGGCGAGCACCGCGAGATCAGCGCCGCCGAGGCCGCCCGCCTGCTCGCCGGCGCCCGCAGCGTCGTCATCGTCCCCGGCTACGGCATGGCCGTCGCGCAGGCCCAGCACGCGTTGGCCGACGTCACCCGAACGCTGCGCGAGCGCGGCGTCAATGTCCGCTTCGCCATCCATCCCGTCGCCGGACGCCTCCCCGGCCACATGAACGTGCTCCTGGCCGAGGCCCACGTCCCCTACGACATCGTGCTCGAGATGAGCGAGATCAACGAGGACTTCCCCCGCACCGACGTGGTGCTGGTCATCGGCGCCAACGACATCGTCAATCCCAGCGCGCTCGAGGACCCCAACAGCCCAATCGCCGGCATGCCCGTGCTCGAGGTCTGGAAGGCGCGGGACGTGGTCGTCATGAAGCGCAGCATGGCCAGCGGCTACGCCGGCATCGCCAACCCGCTGTTCTTCCGCCCCAACACCCGCATGCTCTTCGGCGACGCGAAGAAGGTGGTCGAGGACATACGCGCGGAGCTTTCCTCCGGCACGGCGCCCCAGCTTCAGAAGTCGTCGGAGGCGCGGTAGGCCTCGATCACCGCCCGCTCCCCCTCCGCTCCCTCGCGGCTGTTCCCGTGCTCCATCCCGACGATCCCGCCGAAGCCCTTCGACTGGATGTGCCGGAACACGTTGCGGTAGTTGATCTCGCCCGTCCCCGGCTCGCAGCGCCCCGGGTTGTCGCCCGCCTGAAAGTACGCGATCTCGCTCCAGGCGAGGTCCATATTCGGGATCAGATTCCCCTCCGTGATCTGCTGGTGGTAGATGTCGAAGAGGATCTTGCACGACGGCGAGTCCACCGCGCGGCACACCTCGAACGCCTGCGGGATCTTCGAGAGAAACATGCCGGGGTGGTCGCGCCACGGGTTCAGCGGCTCGAGCACCATCACCAGCCCGTGCGGCTCGAAGATCTCCGCGCCCCGGCGCAGCATGTCGATCACGCTCGCCGTCTGGTAGCCCATCTCCAGGTGCGGCACCGTCGTCCCCGGCACCACCGTCATCCACTTTGCGTTCACCCGCTCGGCGACCTCCACGGCCTGCCGGCAGTCCTTCAGGAACTGCTCGCGAGAGTCCTCCTTCCCCTCGACGAAGTGCGGCCCCCACGCCGTCGCCATGCTGGCGACGAACACGCCCATCGAGATGCCGAGCTCCGCCATCGCCGCGCCGATCCGCTCCTGCTCCTGGGCGGAGCGGCCCATCATCCCGTTGTCCTCCCAGGCGGTGAACCCCTGATCGGCCGCGAACCTGAGCTGCTCGACCGGGTCGTCGCCCGCGAGGTTCCGGAACATGCCGAAGTGCGGCGCGTACTTCAGCTTGAACGGCCCCGGCCCGCCCGCGCGCCCGCCCCCGCCCTCCGCCGGTTTCGCAGCGCTCACGGCCGCCGCCCCCGCCACGACCGACGACGCCAGAAAGTCACGACGGTGCATGGCAGGTCCTCGCGGGCCGGATGCGGCCTCGTCCGTGTCCGTTCGTTCGTCTCGTCTGTCAAGGAAACTCGCCTCAGATCAGCTCCGTCTTGCCGGGGATCGCCACCGGCGGCGTCTCCAGCGGTCCGAACTCGTAGCTCGGCGGCGTCAGGTCGAGCTTGGAATTGAGCGCGAAGTCCCACGTCACCTCCTTGCCGGTGTACGCGCTCATGCGTCCCATGATCGCCGTCAGCGTGCTCTCGCCCACCTGCCTGAGCTCGTTGATCCGGTTGCCCGAGCGGATCGCCGCGATCAGATCGATGTGCTCCTGCACGTACGGGCTGGTCTGCTGGCCCTTGAACTTCCACTCGTCGGGGCCGTAGATCTCGGCGAAGCCGGAGGTGGTCTTCATCCACCCCTTCGTGCCGCGGACGCGCTCCTCGACGCGGTTGGCGCACCCCTGCGTCTGCCTCGCCATGCTCGTGAGCGTGAAGCCGTTGGCGTACTCATACTCCACGGCGAAGTGGTCGAAGATGTGGCCGAAGCGAGGGTCGGTCCTCGCCTGCCGCCCGCCCATCCCCATCGCGCGCACCGGCGGCCCGCCGTTCACCCAGTTGATCACGTCGAGGTTGTGCACGTGCTGCTCGACGATGTGGTCGCCGCTGAGCCACGTGAAATAGAGCCAGTTCCGCAGCTGCCACTCCATGTCGCTCATCTCGGGCGTGCGGTCCACGCTCCAGAGCTCGGCCATGTTCCAGTAGCACGAGCCCGAGACCAGGTCGCCCAGCGCCCCGCCCTTCACCCGCTCCATCGCCCCGAGATAGCACTGCTCGTGCCGCCGCTGCGTGCCCGCCGCCACGCAAAGCTGCCGCCGCTCCGCCTCGTTGTGCACGCTGAACACCATGCGGATGCCCGCCGGGTCCACCGCGACCGGCTTCTCCGTGAACACGTGCTTGCCGCTGCCGATCGCCCGCGCCAGGTGCATGGGCCGGAAGTGGGGAGGCGTCGCCAGGATCACGTAGTCGCACCCCTGCGAGCACAGCCGCTTGAAGCCGTCGATCCCGGAGAAGCAGTCCTTGTCCGTGGCGGTGACGCGGTCTCCCCACTCGCTCGTGAGCAGCGACCGGGCCTTCTCGATCTGCTCCGGGAAAAGGTCGGCGAAGTGGGAGATCACGACCTCGTCGTCGGCCGTGAGCGCGTCGTTGGCCGCCCCGGTGCCGCGCCCGCCGCACCCCACGACGCCCACGCGGATCGTCTGGCGCGTGCCGCCCGCCCAAGCCTTGCCGACGATCGGCGACGCCAGCGCCCCGCCGGCCAGCGCCGCCCCGGCGAGCCCCGACGCCCGGACGAACTCGCGCCTCGACATCCCGCTCTTGCCGCTCTCCATGACGCCCTCCAGTCGCTCACATGGCGAACACGCGGTCCATCCGGCGCGCGATGTCGCTGAGCCTCGCCTCGTCGCCGCCGGCCACCTCGGCCGCGGCCCATCCGTTGTACCCGATGTCCCGCAGCGCCTGCATCACGCGGTCCCACCCGCAGTCGCCCTCGCCGATCTCCACGTCGAAGCCCTTCCAGCGCCCCTCCGCGTCGAGCTTCTGACGGCTGTATTCCTTGATGTCCAGCCGGAGGATGCGCGGGCCGAGCGTCCTGATCCAGTGCTCAGGCCACCCGTACAGCACGATGTTCCCGACGTCGAAGTGAAACCCGACCGCCGCCGATCCGAACTCGTCCACGTACCGCGCCGCCTCGACCGGGCTGAGCAGGAAGTTGTTCCACACGTTCTCAAAGGCGATCTTGATCCCCAGCTCCTCCGCCAGCGGCACCACCCTGCGGATCTCCTCCTGCGACCGCTTGTACGCGTCGCCGTAGGCGATCTCCTGGCGAACGACCGCCGGCACCAGCAGGACCGACCCGCCCCCGTAGGCGTGGCAATCCCGGATCGCCGTGCGCAGCGCCCCGAGCCCCGCCGCGCGCACTCCCGCGTCGGGATCGCCCAGCGTCTGGTTCCAGTGCACGGAGTCCACCACGCCCGGCACCTCGACCCCGGTGCGCTCCCTGGCCTCCAGCACCTCGGCGGGCGGGGGCCCGCCCGGGGAATCCAGCTCGATCCCCTCGAAGCCGCACCGCTTCGCGACGTGAAACTTCTCCAGCACCGTCGCCCCCGGCGCGATCATCCCGTACTTGAGCGCCTTGCGCAGCGCCGGGCCCCGCACGGCGCAGGCCGCCGCCCGCGCCCCGCGCGGGGCCGCCACCACGCCGACAGCCGCCGCCGCCCCGAGCGCCAGCGCCTCCCGCCTCGAGATCGACCGCTGCTCCGCGCCCATGCCCTCACCCCCGCTAGAGCAGCTTGGTCTGGCCCGGGACCGCGACAGGCGGCGCCGGCAGGTCGCCCCACGCGTACTCGGTCGGCCCGAGCCGCTCCTGGGAGTTGAGCGCCTGCTCCCAGGTGACCACCTGGCCGGTGTACGCCGCCATCCGCCCCATGATCGCCATCAGGTTGCTGTGCGCGCCCCGCTCGCAGTCGTTGATCGGCGAGCCCGACCGCACCGACGCCCAGAGCTCGTTGTGCTCGTGCTGGTACATGTCGTCCGGCGGGCCGGAGAAGCGCCACAGCTCCCCCCCTTCGTGGTCGCGGCAATGGATGCTCCCCGGGTCCCAGCCGTTGATCGTCGCGGCGCCGCGCGTGCCGTAGACGTAATCGGTGTTGTCGCCGGGCGTGTTCTGCATCTGCCGGCACGTGTGGAAGGCCCGCCGCCCGTCCGCGTACTCGTACACGGCGGCGAAATGGTCGTACGCGTCACCGTGCTCGGGCCCGGATCGCGCCGCGCGCCCGCCGAGGCACGTCGCCCGGACCGGCATCTCGTCGCCGAGCGCCCACGCGAGCCTGTCCACCGAGTGGATCGCCTGCTCCACGATGTGGTCGCCAGAGATCCACGTGAAGTGCCACCAGTTCCGCATCTGGAACTCCATGTCGCTCCACCCGGGCTGGCGGGGGTTCTTCGGCAGCGTCCCGCCGTGGTAGGTGGTGTGGACGCTCGTGACCCGGCCGATCGTGCCGTCCAGCACCCTGCCCATGCCCGCGCGCATCGCGTCGTGGTAGCGCCAGCAGAAGCCCACCTGGATCGCAAGGTTCTTTCGGCGCGCCTCCGCCGCCGATTCGAGCACGGAGCGGATGCCCGGCCCATCCACCGCCACCGGCTTCTCCGCGAAGACGTGCTTGCCCGCCCGGATCGCCGCCGCGAGCTGCGCCGGGCGGAAGTGGGGGTATCCCGTGAGCAGCACCGCGTCCACGCCGCTGGCGAGCACGTGGTCGTGGGAGTCGAACCCGACGAAGCGCCGGTCCGACGCGACCTGCACCCGGTCCTGCGCCGCGGTGCCCGCGCCCTCCTCCTCGTCCATGGCCGCCATCTCGCCCATGATGCCGGCGTGCGAGGAGTCGATGCGCTCGGCGAAGATGTCGCCCATCGCCCAGAGCACGATGCCGGGATCGGCGCGCAGGGCCTGCACCGCCGCGCCCGTGCCGCGCCCGCCGCACCCGATCAGGCCGATTTTGATCCGGTCGGAGCCGCCCGCGTACGCGAGGATCGGGCCCGTGATGCCCGTGGCCGCCAGAGCCGCCGCGGAGGTCTTCACGAATTCGCGCCGCGTCAGCCCGCCCTTGTCTCGAGATTCCATGACCGCTCCGGGTTGTGGGTGCGCGGGCCCGCCGCTCATTCGGCCGGTTCCGCCGGCGCCGCGTCCGGCTCACAGACTACGCGAATCCCCACCCACGTGCAGTCCGCCAGCCACCACTTGCTCTTGGGAATCTGCGGGTCGGTCGCGTTCCAGCTCCGGTGCGGCTTCTGTCGGGCCTGCGCGGTCAGCATGTCCGGCTCGTCGAGGTACGACCCGCCGCGCACGATCGCCTTCCCCTCCGCGTCCGTGCACCACTCGCCCACGTTGCCGAGAAGGTCGTAGAGCCCGAGGTCGTCCGGGTCCTTGGTCGCGCTCTCCCTGGTGGTGTCCTCGGTGTTGTCCGCGTGCCAGCAGCGGGCGTCCACCTTGTCCGGGGTCGTGCCCGCGCGGTCCGCGATCGCCTGCCACTCCTCCTCCGTCGGGAGGCGGAACTTCCGCCCAGTCTTGTGGCCCAGCCAGCCGCAGAACTCCTGCGCCGCGAGGTGGCTCATCCCCATCGCCGGAAAGTTCGTGTGCCCCCAGCCCCGGTCCATGTTGATGTAGGGCTTGGTCGGGCGTGTGACGACGTCGGCGTCGTCGGGCTTGGCGGGATCCTGCTGATCCAGCCCGTAGATGAACGTGTCGTAGTGGTCCCAGCTGATCTCGCGCCGCGCCACCAGCAGCGTTCTCCCATCGCCGATGTCGACCGGCACCAGCTCGATCGACAGCGTTGTCTTGGGGATCTCGACGAGCACGCTCTCCGCGCCGTCGCCGGCGGGATCGGCCGGCGCCGCGCCGGCGATGACGAGCGCCGCGACGAGCCCGCAGGCGCGCCCGGCCCGGGCGTATCGTGAGCGGATGTCCTGCGCCCGTGGAGCCATGCTGTGGTTCATGCGTTCTGTGCTCATACTCTGGGGCCTCGCGCCCTTCGGGTGTGCTCCCGCGCGGGAAGCCGATCTTTCCCGCTTCTCCTACACGCAGATCCACATGGGGGTGGAGACCCGCGTGGTGCTCTATGCGACCGACGAGCCCGCCGCGCGTTCCGGCGCAGCCGCGGCCTTCGCCCGAATCGCCCGGCTCGACGCCGTGATGAGCGACTACCGGCAGGATAGCGAACTCAACCGGTTGAGCGAATCCCCGCCCGGGCGCTGGGTGCCCCTCTCCGACGACCTGTTCCGGGTGCTCGAGCTTTCCCAGGGGTTCTCCGAACGCACGGCCGGCGCGTTCGACTGCACCGTCGGCCCCCTCACCCGCATCTGGCGCGAGGCCCGGCGCTCGGGCGAGCTCCCCCGCGCCGAAGACCTCGCCGCCGCCAGGGCCGCGGTCGGATGGCGCCTGCTCGAGCTGGATTCCGCAACCCGGTCCGCGCGCCTCGGCGCCGGCGGCATGCGCCTCGACCTGGGGGGAATCGGCAAGGGGTTCGCCGCCCAGGAGGCCTCGATGGTGCTCCGCGGCCTCGGTCTGACCCGGCACATGGTCGCGCTCGCCGGGGACGTCACCGCCGCCGCCCCGCCGCCTGGCGAGCCCGGCTGGCGCGTCGTGGTGGAATCCGGGTACGGCGCCGGGCCGCGCCCGGTGATCTGGCTGGCCGACCGCTCCGTGTCGACGTCCGGCGATGCGGAGCAGTTCATCGACTTCGGCGGCGTCCGCTACTCGCACATCCTGGACCCCCGCACCGGCCTCGGTCTCACGAGCAGAGCGGCCGCGACCGTGGTCGCGCCCGACGGCGCGGCCGCCGACGCGCTCGCCTCCGCCGCCTGCGTGCTCGGGCCCGAGGCGGCCCGCGCGGCCTTCGGGGGCGCGCCCGGCCTCGGAGTCCGTATGGTGGTGGACGGCGCGGAGCACCGCTTCGGGCCCGCGTCGGGCCTGATCCGCGAATTGGATGCACCCGAAAGGAGCAAGCCGTGACCGGCAGCGCACTCAGCCGCAGAGACTTCATCGCATGCTCCGCCGCCGCCGCGGGCGCCGCCGCCGGGCTCCCGGCGCTCTCGTGGGCGCGTGCGGGCCGAGCGGGCGACGTGATCCGGCTCGGCGTGATCGGGTGCGGCTTCTATGGCCAGGGGACGCTGCGGAACATCGTGCGCCGCGCCGCCGAGGAGTCCGTCGCGGTGCAGCGCGTGTGCGACGTGCACCGCCCGCGCCTCAACCAGGCCGCAAGGCTCTCCGGCGTGCCCGCCGAGCGGGCGACCCCCGAGTATCGCGACGTGCTGGACGACAAGGAGGTGGACGCGGTCCTCATCGCGACCCCCGACCACTGGCACGCGAAGATCGCGATCGAGGCGCTCGAAGCTGGCAAGGCGGTGCTCGTCGAGACGCCGCTGAGCCACACGATCGAGCAGGCGCTCGCGCTGCGCGACGCCGCGCGCCGGACCGGGGGGGTGCTCGCCGTGGGCGCGAGGCAGTGCAGCGACGACCGGTACTGGAAGCTGCGCGACGCCGTCGCCGCGGGGCGCATCGGGCCGGTGTGCTGGAGCGAGGATTCGTTCTGCGTGAACCCGCGCGCGGCGCTCTTCGCCCGGCCGATCAACGAGTCGGCTTCGGTGGACGAGCAGCGCCCCGACCACCTGTGGTGGGACCGCTGGCTCGGCCACGAGTGGGGCCTGGCCCCCCGAGTCGAGTTCGATCCCGAGCGGTTCTTTCATTTCCAGAAGTTCTACGATTACAGCAGCGGCATGGCCGGCGAACTGCTCTTCGGGGTGCTCTCGGCGCTCCTGGTCGCCCTAGCCGGGCCGGACGGCGAGGAGCCGCAGAGCGTCGTCTGCGCCGGCGGCCTCTACCAGCTCACCGACGGGCGCGAGACGCCCGACCAGCTCGTCGCGGTGCTCGGGTACGGCGGCAAGCACTCGATCACGCTCGCCGCCTCCGCCCTCAACGACACTCGCCTCGGCACCATTGTGCGCGGGCGGCACGGGACCGCGACCTTCGGCGAGGAGACCGTCGAGATCCGCGAGCAGGGGGCGTTCCACCCCGAGTTCCGGGGCGCCAACAAGGACCGCGTCGAGGCCGGCATGGTCCAGAACAGCGAGGGCTTCTGGGTGCCCGATCCTCCCAAGGGCGAGGTCGGATTCGCGCTCACGCCCGAGCCGCGGCGCGACACGCTCGGCAACTTCTTCGACGCGGTCCGGGGCGCGGCCGCCCCGCACTGCGGCATCGAGCTGGCCTGCTCGACGATGATCGCCGTGAAGATGATCTCCGAGTCGCAGCGCCGCCGGAAGGTGCTCCTCTGGGACAGCGCTTCGGCGACGCTGGCCGAATCCTGAGCCGCCGGACCCCTCAGCAGCCCGCGACCCACGCGTTGAGGAAGGCCACGAAGTCGAGCGTGTTCACCGCGCCGTCGCCGCTGAAGTCCGCCTCGGGGTCGCGCGCGGCCCACAGCCCGAGGTACTCGATGAAATCCAGCGTGTCGGCGGCGCCGTCCTCGTTCATGTCCACGCGGCACAGGTGGGCGAAGACCTCGTACCGGCGCACCGCCGCGGAGCCGGTCACCTCCACCGGAACGACGGTGAGCGTGTGCGCGCCATGTGTGATGTCGGCCTGGGTCCAGCGCCAATCGAAGCGGTCGCGCTTCGCGCCCTGGTTGAAGGGAGAGATGAGCGGGATCGGGTCGACGTCCGGGGGGAGATCCCAGAAGAAATGCACCCGCTGCGCGGTCCGATCGAGCGGGCGGATCTTAAACTCCCATGCGCTCGCGTCGATCTCGCCCGGATCGGTCAGCTCGATCTCCGGGCCGGCGCGGTCGAGGTAGACCGCGAGTCGGAACTCGCGGAAAATGGGCGCCTCGCCGGCGGTGCGGTGGCGGAACGCAAGGACCGACAGGTAGTTGTACCCCTCCGGCAGGTCGGCCGTCCGGATCTCCTGCGCGTAGCGGCCCTCCTCCGCGCCCGAGCCGTACAGCGGCTGGTTGAGCGTCAGGAAGTTCTCGTACCCGGAGACCGGCCCGAGCCCCTCGCCGAAGTCGGCCGCGCCGTCGCGGTTGAGGTCCGCGAACCCTTGGTTGAAGCGGAAGACGGCGCTGTCGTCGGTGTTCGGGTCGAGCGGGTCGGCCTGTGTCGTCGTCAGGCGAACCGTGAACCAATCTCCTGTGACGACGGGCGTCTCCGCAAGGCGCCGCCGGTATGCGGGGGCGTTCGGGGGGTCGGCCCCGATCACGCCGTCGGCGCCGAGAAGCCCGAGCTCGCCGGCCGGCGCCACGGGCCCGTAGACCAGGTATCCCCGGCCGTGCTCCACGGCGCCGGACCTGTTGTGCGGCACGAGCAGGCCGACCGTGCCCCCTCCGCTGACGACCACGACCTCCGGGACCTGGTTCTGCGGGTCCACCGCCGGATCCGCGGCGTTGCCCGTGAGCTCGTGCAGGCGCGTGCCGGGCGGGAACCACACGGGAACGGTGCGCTGCTGCGCGCCGTCGTCATACCGGTCGCACACCGCGACGAGCAGGTTCGCCGAGTAGCCATTCCCAGTGTCGGTCGCGCGCTGGAAGGCGAGCACGTCGTCCTTGCCCTGGGAGTAGGGATGGAACTCGCCGCGTCCGTACTCGTTGCGGATCCGCACGAGCGTCGTGAGCGTGTCGTCGGGGCGGCCCGTCGCGGGGTCGAGCCCGAGGGCGTTGGGCGACCCCTCGCGCGGGAAGAAGCCGGACGACCGGCTGATGCCGCGGGCGTTGTGGTAGACGATCGCCGGCCCGCCGCGCAGCAGCGTGTAGGCCATCATGGGCAGGCCCTGCTGCTTGGCGCTCGGGAGCGGCGGGGCGGAGCCGCCGTCCCCGGCGGAGCCGTTGTCGTGGCTGAAGACGTGGTTCACGCCGACGCTCGCGTTGTTGTAGCCGTCGTCGGCCGTGTCGATGTGCGCCGAGATCACGCTGTCCCAGGAGCCGAACCCTCCCGCGTCGATCAATCCGCGCAGCTGCCCCGCGCCGTTGAGATCGAGGGCGTCGCGCCTGGCGAAGCCGTCCTTGCGCACGTACTCGGCGTAGGCGAACGAGTTGCCGTCCACGCACTCGACGAAGGAGATGGGCGTCACGGGCGTGCCCGCCGGGGTCGTCCGACGCTCGAAGAGCACGCTGTCCCAGTACGTGTCCCAAAACCAGCTCGGCACGTGCTTGGCCGCGTCGAGCCGGTAGCCGTCCACGCCGAAGTCGTCGAGCAGCCACTGCGTGAAGCGCATGAGCAGCCCGGTCGTGTTGTCGGTCACCGCGTCGCCCGCCATCGGGTCGAGCGTGTTGTAGGGGTGGAACGAGAACTCCCAGTGGTCGCCGGGCGGCGGGTTGCGCGTGGTCCCGGGGTTCCGGACGACTTTGGGCGCGAGCGACTGGTCGGTGTAGCACCGCGCGTTGGCGGGACTCACGCGGTTGTACGCCGTGCCCGCGGGGATGTTGCGGGGGTCGCCCTCGGCCACCGGGTGTCGGATGAACTGGTGGTTGGTCTCCTGCCCGATGTCGATCAGCGCGACGAGGTCGCCGCGCAACCGGTCGTAGTTCGGCCCATTGGGGTTCTCGGATTGGAGATACCCGCCCGCGTTGCCGCCGTGGAAGTCGCCCCAGTCGTCGGTCGGCCGCTTGTCGCGCGCCGGGTCCTCGGGGTGCAGCCAGAAGCCGGGATAGCCGCCGGCCTGCTGGAAGCCGACGCTGGCCTGCCGGCCGGAGTTGTGGTTCATGATGAGGTCGACGTAGACCAGCCCGTCGGCCTGGTGCAGCTCGCCGATCGCGGCGCGGAACCCCTGCTCGGTGCCGTAGGCCGTGGGCGCGCCGGGCGCGCCGAGATCGAACCGGTCGAACACGTCATAGCCCGGGCTCTTGGGGTCCGCGCACTTGGAGGGCGGCGGCAGCCAGAGCGCGCCGTACCCCGCGTGGAAAAAGTCCGGCGCCCGGTGCTCGATCCACTGCCACTGGTTCTCGAACCACTGGAGGATCGCGCCGCCGTCCTCCTGCGCCGAGGCGGCCGAGCCGGCGCAGGCGAGGAGCACCGCCGCGAGGCCGTGCAGCGCATTGGTTGCTTGCCGCGTCATTGGCCCCTCCCGCGCCGAAGCGCCGCCGCGATGCATTATGGTCCCGGGGCCGCGCGCCGGGAAGGGCGCAGGTACGATTCCGGTTTGAATCCCGCGCGAGCACGCGCGCCCCGCACCCGCTCCGGAGCCCGCCATGCCCCGCCTCCGCGCCGCCGCGATCCTCCCGGTCCTTGCCCTCGCCGCGGTGTCGGCTTCGGCCCAGCCGCGGGCCGACCTGCTCGGCGATGGGATTGTGAGATTCACGGATGCCGGCGTCGCGGCCGACGGCCTGCATCCCTCCGTCGCGTTGGTGGCGCCGCCCGAGCCCCTCGGGCCGGCGCCGGACGGGCTCCGTGTCGTGCCCGAGTTCTTCGAGACCGAGGAGGGGCGGGAGGGCTTTGCCATCACGGTCGCGCCGGGCACCAGCCTGTACGGCACCGGAGAGGTCGCCGGCCCGCTCCTGCGAAACGGGCGGGTGATTGAGTGCTGGAATCACGACGCGTACGGGTACGACGCCCGGACGCCGCACCTCTACCAGAGCCACCCGTGGGTGCTCGCGGTGCGCCCGGACGGGAGCGCGTTCGGCGTGCTGGCGGACACGACGTTCCGCACGTGGATCGACCTGACGAGCGGGATCACGATGACGGCCGACGGCCCGGACTTCGCCGTGATCGTGATCGACCGGACCTCGCCGCAGGACGTCGTGACCACGCTCGCCGACCTGACCGGCAAGATCGAGATGCCGCCGCTGTGGGCGCTGGGCTACCACCAGTGCCGCTATTCATACGCGCCGGAGTCGCGGGTGCGCGAGGTCGCGAGCGGCTTCCGGGAGCGGTCGATCCCGGCAGACGTGGTCTGGATGGATATCGACTACATGAACGGGTACCGCGTGTTCACGTTCGATCCGGTGGGCTTCCCGGATCCGCGCCGGCTGAATACCGACCTGCACACCATGGGCTTCCGGAGCGTGTGGATGCTCGATCCGGGCGTGAAGCTCGACGAGAGCGACTCCGTCTATCGGCAAGGCACGGAGCGCGGGGCGTGGGTGGAGACGGCGGCGGGCGAGCCGTACGTCGGGGACGTCTGGCCGGGGCCGTGCGTGTTCCCGGATTTCACGAGCGGCTCGGTGCGCGACTGGTGGTCGGGCCTGGTGGAGGATTTCGTCCTGCTGGGCATCGACGGGGTGTGGAACGACATGAACGAGCCGGCGGTGTTCAACGTCGATGGCAAGACCATGCCCGCGGGCAACGTGCACCGCGCCGACGCGGCCCTGGGCGGGCCGGGCCCCCACGCGAAGTACCACAACATCTACGGCATGCAGATGGCGCGCGCGACGCGGGAGGGGTTCATGCGGGCCTATCCCAACCGGCGCCCGTTCGTCCTCAGCCGCGCGAACTTCCTCGGCGGGCAGCGGTATGCCGCGACCTGGTCGGGAGACAACACGGCGGCGTGGGACCACCTCGAGTGGTCGGTCCCCATGGTGATCAATCTGGGCCTCTCGGGCAATCCCTTCACGGGCCCGGACATCGGCGGGTTCGTGGGCGACGGGGACGGCGAGCTGTTTGCCCGCTGGATGGGCGTGGGCGCGCTGCTGCCCTTCGCGCGCGGGCACACGGGCAAGGAGAACGTCGACAAGGAGCCGTGGGCGTTCGGGCCCGGGGTCGAGGCGACGTGCCGGCGGGCGCTGGAGCGTCGGTACCGCCTGATCCCGTACCTCTACACGCTCTTCCGCGAGGCGCACGACACGGGCATGCCCATCGTGCGCCCGCTCTTCTTCCTGGACCCGGCCGATCCGGCGCTGCGCTCGGAGGACGACGCGTTCCTGCTCGGGGGCGACGTGCTCGTCGTGCCGGCGCTGACGCAGGAAGGGGACCGCGCGCCCGCGCTGCCGAGGGATTTCGGCGCGGCGTGGAGGGCATTGGATTTCGGCGACGCGGGCGACCCGGACTTGCCGCGCCTCTATGCGAGGGCCGGATCCATCGTGCCGACGGGGCCGGTCGAGCAGCACACGGGAGAGCGACCGCTCGACCCGCTGGAGCTCGTCGTCGCGCTCGACGATTCCGGCAGCGCCCGCGGCACGCTGTACGAGGATTTCGGCGACGGTTGGGAATTCCGCGACGGCGAGTACCGGCTGACGACGTACGAGGCGGTCGCGGAGGCGGACGCGGTGTACGTGAGGGCGACGCGGCGCGACGGGCGCTGGAATGCCCCGCAGCGAGCCCTGCGGGTCCGGCTGCTCATGCGCGACGGCACGGAGCTGAGGGCGAGCGGGCGCGAGAACGAGGACATCGTGCTTCGCACGCCGGGGTGAGCCGATCGGGCGCGGACGAGGGCGGACGCAGAGAGCATCCGTGCTCACGTCGGCGTGCCGATACCTTCAGGCCGGCGCGTGCTCGCGGCTGTCCACGGTCGCGAGCTTCAGGATTTCGGCCTGGGTCATTTCGGCGCCCTGGAGGGCGCCCGCGATGCGCCCCGCGCACATCACCAGGATGCGGTCGGACAGGGCCAGCAGCTCGGGCATCTCGCTGGTGACGAGCAGCACGGCCACCCCGCGGTCGGCGGCCTCGCGGATCAGCCGGTACACCTCGGCCTTGGTCCCCACATCGATGCCGCGGGTCGGCTCGTCGAGCAGGAGCACGCGGGTGTCTCTGGTCATCCACCGGGCGATCAGCAGCTTCTGCTGGTTGCCGCCGGAGAGCGAGCCGGGCGGACTCTTCGGCGACGCCGCCTTCACCCGGAAGTCGCGGATTCGGGCGGCCGCCGCGGCGCGCTCGCGGCGCAGGGAGCGGGCGCCTGCGGTCGCGAGGCTCGGCATGATCGGCATGAGCAGGTTCTCGTCGACGCCGAGGTCGAAAAAGAGGCCCTGGAGCTTGCGGTCCTCGGGCACATAGCCGACGCCGGCGCGGATCATGGCGCGCACGGCCCCGGTCCCGATCGCGCGACCCTCCACGATCACGCCGCCGCGGGCGCGCCGGTCGATCCCGAAGATCGCGTCGAGCAGCTCGCTGCGTCCCGAGCCGACAAGGCCGCCGAGGCCGACGATCTCGCCGGGCATGACATCGAGCGAGACGTCGCGCAGGCGTCCCGGTGAGGAGAGCTGTCGGATGCTGAGCGCGGGCGGCCGGCCGGTCGCTTCGGCGGGCGCGCGTTTCGTCGTCTGCTCAAGCCTCCGTCCGATCATCTGCTCGATGAGCGCGGGCTCGTCGATGTCGCGGACATGGCTGGTCGCGACGAGCTTGCCGTCGCGCAGCACGGTGACGCGGTCGCACACCTGGAAGATCTCGGCCATGCGGTGGGAGACGTAGATCAGCGTGAGCCCCTCGGCCGCGAGCCGGCGCACGATCTGGAGCAGCCGCTCGACCTCGGCGACGCTGAGCGAGCTGGTCGGCTCGTCGAGAACGATGACGCGGGCGCCCTGACGGGCCGTTGCTTCTGCGCCCCGGACGTCGCGGGAGCGCTCGTCCAGGCTGCCGGCGATCTGGACGATCTGGCGGCGCCCGGGGGCGAGGCTGCCGAGCGGCGCCTCGACGTCAAGCCCGGGCTCGAGCCCGGAGAGGAGCTTGGCCGCACGCTCACGCATCGCGCGGCGGTCCACCAGGCCGAGGCGGGTGCGGGGCATGTCGTGCAGGCAGAGGTTCTCGGCCACGGTCAGGTTGGGGCACTGGGCCAGCTCCTGGTGGACGATCCGGATGCCGGCGGCGAAGGCGTCGTCGATGGCGCCGGGGGTCAGCTCGCGCATATCGCTGTCGCTGTGCGGGCCGCCGGGCGCGGCGGCCTGCCCCGAGCGGATAAGCACCCTGCCCGAATCCTGCCGGTGGAGCCCGGCGATGATCTTTCCCAGCGTGCTCTTGCCCGCGCCGTTCTCGCCCATGAGGGCGTGGACCTCGCCGGGAAGGAAGCTCACCGACACGTCGTCGAGCGCCTGGGTGACGCCGAAGCGCTTGGAGACGCGCTCAGCGAGGAGGATCGGGTGGGTCGGCGTGGCCAGGGCGTCCATGCAAGAAGAGCGTATCGGCCGGCGCACTCCGGGGCATTGCGGGGCTCAGGACCAGTGTGTTCGCAGCCACTCGACTATCCCGTCCAGGTCGACCTCCTTGGCCCGGTCCACGAGCCAGTCGAGCCGTCCGGATCGCTTCTCGTCGAGGTTGAAGGGCTCGGGCAGGTACTCGTCCACGCGTCGGTAGCGGTCTCCGAGGAGCAGCCTGCACTGGAAGTCGGCGACGCCCATGACGCCGCTGATCATGAGGGAGACCAGCGGGCGGGCCCACTCGCCCCAGCCCCAGTCGAGCGTCTGACCCTTGATGAACTTGGGCTCCATCCCGGTGCCGACGGCGAGGAGCACGATGTCGGTCAGGCGGCCGTCCGCGGCCCGGGGATCGAGGGCCTGCGCGACGGCGGCCATCGACGGGTTGTTGGCGACCACGCCGCCGTCGATGTATCCCTGGTGCGAGGGGAAGTACGTCGGCGCGGCGCTGGTGCGGAGCGCGACGTCGACGATCGACTCGGCGCCGTCGGAGTCCGGCCCGGGGTAGTTGTGGAAGAACTTGGGCTTCCACACAGTCGGGCGCCCGTCGCTCGCCTCGGCCATCAGGTCGAAGGCCGGGACCAGCACGCGCTTGGGCAGGTCGGCGAGGGTGCGGGCGCCGAAGACCGTGCGCAGCTCCTTCGCGAGGTTTTTCGGGCTGTAGTCGGCGCCGATGGCGTTGCCGAGGTCCTTGAGGTTGTCCCAGATGGAGTCGTCGAAGATCTTCGCGGCCTTTGTGCGGTACAGCGTCGAGATGTCCGCGGGCGAGAGGCCGTCGGCCAGGCCGAGCGCGATGATGCCGCCTGTGGAGGCGCCGGCAAGCATGTCGGCGCGCTGGATGAGCTGCGGGTGCGCCTCCGCGAGGCGCTCGAGGATGGTGGTGGTGAACAGGCCCATGATGCCGCCGCCATCGAACGAGAGAATCCGGATCATCGCGTCGTCCTCCCCGGCCCGAGCGGCCGCGGGCGAGTGTGGCGTGGGTGGGGCGGGGCGTCAACTCGGCCGGTGCGTGCGCGCGGAGTGTCGGGGGGTCTCGGCTCGCGGTAGGATCAGGCCTGCACAGGAGATTCCGCATGCATCGGGCAAGGCTTGTCATCGTGCTTGCGCTCGCCGTGGTGCTCGGCGCGGCGCGCGCGGACGCGCAGGGAGAGATTCATCCGGAGTCGCACTCGGGGGGCGTGCTGCTCGTGGTGCGGGACAAGTCGGGCCTGGCGGGGAGCGACGCTCCGCTGTACCTGGCGTCGAATCACGTCGGCTGGAATCCGGGTGACGCGTCGATGAGGCTGAGCGGGCGTTCGGCCCTGTGCTGGCAGATTCTGCTGCGTGGGCCGCTCGGCGGCGAGCGGCTCGAGTTCAAGTTCACGCGCGGCTCGTGGGAGACGGTGGAGGTCGGTGCGGATCTCGCGGACATCCCGAACCGCACGCTCGCGCCCGTGGATGCGGCGGGCGTGGAGGCCGACAAACCGATCGTCGTGGACCTCGAAGTGGAGCGGTTCGCGGACGAGCGAGCGACGTCGCCGGAGCCTCGCGGCCGGGGCTCGGACGCGCCGCGAGTCACCGGCAAGCTCGTTCGGGTCCAGGTCGTCGGCGGGGCGGGCGCCGCGTGCGGTTCCGTGCGGGACGTGCTCGTGTGGCTGCCCCCGGGCTACGACGATGACGCGGATGCGTCGAGAAGGTACCCCGTGCTGTACATGATGGATGGGCAGAACGTGTTCGACTTCCGGGCGCCGACGCCCGGCGAATGGCGGGCGGATGAGACCGCGACCGAGCTGATCGAGCGCGGGGAGATGGAACCGATCATCATCGCCGCGGTCCCAAACTCCGGGCCGAACCGGACGGTCGAGTATCTGCCGGCGGATGCTCTCGGCGTCGAGGGGCGGGGCGACGAGTATCTGGACTGGCTGGTGCGCGAGGTGGTGCCGCGGGTGGAACGAGCGGTGCGCGCGGACGGCGACGCGGAGGCTCGCGGGATCGGCGGGTCGTCCCTGGGCGGGCTGGTGGCCCTGCGCGGTGCGCAGCGGCATCCCGGGATCTTCGGGCGCGCGCTGGCGGAAAGTGCGGCAATCAGGCTGCCGGAGTCGGACCTGTCGGCGACGCTCTTCGCGGAGATGCGCGGGTATCGAGCGCGGACGTTCCTCGGCATGGGAGGAAGGGAATGGGGGGAGAGCGAGCAGGAGCGCAACGCGGCCTGGGTGGAGGCCGCGATGGCGATGGCGGCGACGCTGCGGGAACACGTGGGCGGGGCGTCGGTGGAGCTGTCGGTCGTGGCTGAGCACGAGCACAACGAGGCGGCATGGGCGGAGAGGCTGGCGGGGGCGCTCGCGTTCTTGTATCCCGCAGAGCGGGGAGACACGGCGCGGGACCGCTGACGCCTCTGGGGGACGAGCATGCCCGGGGTGCACGGTCATCGTCGGCGCGGGAGCGTGCGCGTTCAAGGCGGGTGCGCAGAGCCTCCGTCGATGGGTGGCGCGGGCGGCGTGGTTCACAGCGGCGGCGAGCGGGGAGCTGTGCGCCGGAACGAGCGATGGAGGGGGGAGAGAAGAGGGAGCCGCCCCGGAGGGGCGGGGTACCCGGTGAATGGTGAGCGGGGCGGGGGTTCCTTTTGAGTGCCGATCGGGCTTTGCGAGACAGTTGCACGTTTGATGGACCGGTCCGGTGACTCCGGGGACCAGCCGCTGTCAAGACGGCCCCACCCGGAGCGTGCGAGTGCGGAACGACCCGCCCCGTCACCTGTGTGTGGAACGAACTCACGTTGTCGAGAGCGGGCCGCGCGGTGCCCTCATAGATAAGGGTGGGGGCGGGTTCTGCGCGCGCAGACGTGGATGTTTGCGGGTGCGAACGGGGGCGCAAGTGCTTGGAGGCCAAGG
>DASRXL010000151.1:0-4027 GCA_035654175.1 Phycisphaerales bacterium | reverse complement strand
CGCCTCTTCGTCAAGACGCACCTCCTGCTCACCGAGAAGCTCCCGTTCCTCGCCAACACCGAGCGCGCGATCCACATCCTCCGCCACCCCAAGGACGTGCTCCTGAGCGGCATGAACTACGCTCGCCTGGAGGGCGTGGGGGCGCCGAGCGACGCGGCCTACGCGCGGGAGTTCATCGCGCACGGCGGCGATCCGGCCTGGGCGCGGATGGGCTTCGGCACGTGGGCCGAGCACGCCGCGAGCTGGAGGGCGACCGACCGCTTCCCCGTGCACTCGACCACGTACGAGGCCCTCAAGGCCGACACCACGGCGGAGCTGCGCGCGATGCTCGTCTTCATCGGCGAGACCATCGACGAGCCGAGGCTCGCCCGCGCCGTAGAGCTCTCCGCATTCGACCGCCTGCGCGAGATCGAGCGGAAAGAAAAGGCCCGCGGCGGCGAGAGCCTGTTCCGCGGAGGCCGGGAGTCGTTGGCGCGGAACGCCATGTTCATGAACAAGGGGGCAAGCGGTCAGACGCTCGCCCACATCGATCCCGCTCTGGATCGGCAGTTCGACGAGATGTTTGCGGCTGCGCTGGAGCGCTACTCGGCCTGAATTCCCGGGCTCACGGTGTGATAGATGTCCATGCGCGGATTCACCACGAAAGCTCCGCGTTCGATCGGATACGGCGAAAGCGGTGGTCTGCTGGCCGAGGCGCACAGGCCTGCGACGTTTTGCCTATAGCCTCAGCCCCGGCGCGAGGGGCCCCGACGCTGACCCACAGCAGCACGACGGCGAACGCCGCGAGCATCGTGCGCCGTTGCGCCATCTCAATGGCGGCCAGGCGCGGTCGAACGCTCGGGGAGCTCGATGGCGCCTCGTTCGACACGTCCAGCTCGGTCCGAGCCATCCGCCCGCTTTGCGGCGGAAACAGCCTACTCCTGGCGCGTCCTCGGAATCTCCGACGGCGCGAGCTTCCGCCTCGCGGCGCCGTAGAGCGTCCGAGGCTTCTTGGGCGCGGCCTGCGCCTTCTCCTCGTCCCGCGCGGGGGCGCCGGCGGGCGAGGGCTCGCGTGCGCCAGGCTTGGGCTCGACCTGCGGCGCGGCGGCGGACGGCGTCTTGCGTCCGCTCCGCCGGCCTTTCAGCTTGCCACGAGTCCCGGCCTCGGCGGGCGGCTCGGGGTGCTCGGGGCTGCTCTCGGCGATCGCTGCGGCACGGGGCTCCGGCTGATCAGCCCCAGCTTCCGCGGGCGATTGCCCGCTTGTCTCGGGCGTGGCGCCGGCCTTCTTGCGACGCGAGCGGCGGCGCTTCTTGCGCTGTCGATCCCCGGTCTCGGGCTCATCGCGGTCGGCGGTTCCGGCCTCGGCGTCTTCGGTTTCCGCCGGCGACGCAGCGGCGGCCGCGAACCCGGTCTCGGGCTCTCCGGCCTCCAGAGGTTCCTCGTCCGAAGACTCGACCTCGCCGGCGCCTCCGGCCTCGCCCGGCGCGACCTCGCCGGGCTGCGTGTCGCCCCCGCCGCGCCGGCGCCGGCGCCGCCGGCGCCGCTTCTTCTTGAAGGGTTGCTCGCCCTCGCCGCCCGGCGCTGCGCCGGCTTCCGCACCGGCGAGCGCCGCTTCATCGGTCTGGGCGGTCTCGGACTCTTCCTCGCCTTCGGCCCGCCGCTCCCCGGCGATTTCGGGAGTGCCGTTCTCCCCGGGCAGCTTCTTGCGCCGACGGCGGCGCCGACGCTTCTTGCGCCCGCCCTCCTCCGTCTCTTCCTCCGGCTCCAGCTCGATGGGATGGGGCTGGGGCGCGGCCGGCTCGCTCGGCGTGAACTCCTCCTCGGCCGGCGTCTCCTCGCCCGGCTCGACCGCCCAGCCCTCCTCCGTCGCCGGCGCGGTCTCCAGCACCTCGAGCTCGCTCTCGGGGCTGGGCGGGGTGGAGAGCTTCTCGATATTGATGTCGGCGCCGGCGGCGTCGTAGGCGTAGAGCGTGAAGCGGTCGGGGGGGAGGGTCTCGCTCACGCGGACCTGCGCCTGCTTGCCGCTGAGCGACTCGATGCGGCTCAGGCTGCGCCGGCGGGTCGAGAGCAGCTCGCCCGCCACGCGGGCGCTCACGACCAGCTCCACGCGGTCCACCGAGTCGTGCTCCAGGAGCACGGTCAGCTCGCGCAGGGCGTCGCTGGCGACCGAGCTCGGGCGCTGGAGCAGGCCCTTGCCCCGGCAGGTGGGGCACTCGCTGAAGTGCTGGCTGCGGAGGCTGCCCCGCATGCGCTGGCGGGTCATCTCCAGGATTCCGAAGGGCGAGATCGCGGCGATGGTGGTCTTGGCGCGGTCGCGCTTGAGGCGGTCGCGCATGAGCTGCTCGATGGCCTTGCGGTTCTTGGCCGAGCGCATGTCGATCAGGTCGTTGATGATGATGCCGCCGACGTCGCGCAGGCGGAGCTGGCGGCAGATCGCCTCGACCGCCTCGACGTTGGTCTTGTAGGCGTTGGTCTCGGCGTCGCGGGCGGTGCGGCTTTTGCCGCTGTTGACGTCGATGGCGACGATCGCCTCGGTCTCGTCGATCACCAGCCGCCCGCCGGAGGGCAGCGGCACCTCGCGCGCGTGCGAGAGAGCGAGCTGCTGCTCGATCCCGAAGGCGTGGAAGATGGGGCGGCGGCCTTTGTACCGCGTCAGCTTCACGCTCGAGCGGGGGGCGACGATCTTCATGAACTGGGCGGCGCGGGTCAGCGCCCCCTCGTCGTCGATGATGATGCGGGTGACGTCCGGCGTCACGAGGTCGCGCAGCGCCCGCACGAGCAGGTCGCTCTCGGAGTAGAGCAGGCGCGGCTTCCGGCCGCCGCGCTTGCGGTGGCCCTCCATGTCCTTCCACAGACGCTGGAGGTAGGCCAGGTCCCGCTTGAGCTCGGTCTTGTTGCGGTCGAAGCCGGCGGTTCGGAGAATAAAGCCGAAGCCCTCGGGCAGCTCGAGTTGAGAGAGGATGTCGCGCATCTTCCTGCGCTCCTCCTCGTCCTCGACCTTCCGGGAGACGCCCACCCGGTCCATCTGGGGCATCATCACCAGGTAGCGCCCGGGGATCGAGAGGTAGCTCGTCAGGGTCGGGCCCTTGGTGCCGACGCCCTCCTTGATCACCTGAACGATGACCTCCTGCCCGCGCTTCAGGCAGTGCTGGATGGGCGGGCGCTCGCGCCGCGGCGTCTTCTTGCCGACCATCTCGGTGGCGTCGTCCTCGCCGAAGTACCGCGGGTGCAGGTCGGAGACATGGAGGAACCCGTTGTCCTCGATGCCGAAATCGACGAACGCCGCCTGGATGCCCGCCTCGACGTTCGTCACGCGCCCGACATAGATGTTGTTGACCCGGCTGATGGCGTCCGTCCGCTCGGCGTGGAACTCCTCCAGATTGCCCTCGGACACCAGCGCCACCCGGCACTCCTCGCCGGGGACGTAGTTGATGATCATCGATGTCTCTGACATTGCAGCCTCTCTGCGCCGAGGCTGCCCGCGGGGGCCGTGCGTGAAAGAACCCCACCTGCTCGGGCGCGGCGAGATATCGCGCGCCCGACCGGCTGACGCGCTTTGCGGCAACGCCTGCCGGGGTTCCCGGCGAACGTCCGGCTTCCTTCGGGGCGGGGTCTTGCGGCCGCGGCCCCCCGGGCGGAGCGTTCGCCGAGGCCGGGCCCGACGTGGCCGTCGGGCCCGAGTGGTTCGTTCCGGCACGGCGCTCGGGGCGCCACGCCGCGTTGTCCTTCGCCCCGCGGCGGCGACGGCCTGACCCGGGCTCCCTTGCCCGAACGTCAGTCCCGCGCCTCGACGGCACGCCCGTCGAACGCCTCAGGGACCAATTTCCTTGTCCGGTCGCGGATAAATGTCGCGGCCTGGACTTCCGAATCGAACGTGCGCACCTTCCGGGCGACGCGCTCGCACTCCTGCACCGTCACGGACCGCACCAGACGCTTGAGGTGCGGGATGCTCCGGCCCGGGACCGAGAGCGTCCGCAGGCCGAGGCCGATGAGCAAGACGGCGTAGTCTAGCTCGCCGGCGGCCTCGCCGCAGCAGGAAACGGCGAT
>DASRXL010000150.1:0-7980 GCA_035654175.1 Phycisphaerales bacterium | reverse complement strand
CCGGATGCCCAAGGGCGCTCCGTCAGGCCGGCTGCGCATGGAGCCGAGCGAGCACTCCCGCAGGAACGCAATCACCTCCGGGGACGGGTGATCCGATCATCGTGGAGATGCGCACCGTCTGCCCAGGCGGAGCACCGGGCGCGAGGCGCCTCCGGTGTCCGTACCATCCGGTGGAAGGACTCCGCGCATGACCACTCGCCACACACAGCCCGACTCGCCCGCCCGGCGCGCTGAGCAGACCGCCAGCCCCGACCACCGCCACACCAACCACCTCGCCGGCCAGACCAGCCCCTACCTGCTCCAGCACGCCCACAACCCCGTGGACTGGCGGCCGTGGGGGCGCGAGGCTTTCGAGGAGGCCCGGCGGCGCGACGTGCCGATCTTCCTGAGCATCGGCTACTCCACCTGCTACTGGTGTCACGTGATGGAGCGGGAGAGCTTCGAGAGCGAGGAGATCGCGGCGATCATGAACGAGCGGTTCGTCTGCATCAAGGTCGACCGTGAGGAGCGGCCTGATGTCGACAACCTCTACATGACGGCGACGCAGGTCTTCACCGGGCACGGCGGGTGGCCGATGAGCGTGTTCCTCGAGCCGGAGAAGCTGCGCCCGTTCTGGTGCGGGACGTACTTCCCCGCCGAGCCGCGCCCCGGCATCAACATGCCCGCGTTCCCGCAGGTGCTCGGGGGGCTGAGCGGAGCGTGGCAGAACCAGCGGGCCGGTGTGCTGGAGCAGGCCGAGAACCTCGCGGGCGCGGTGCGCGAGCACCTCGCGGGGGCCGAGTCGCCCGTGCCCGTCGGCCATCGCGACGTGGAGCGAGCGGCCGACCGGCTGCTCCGAGCCTTCGACCAGGTGAACGGTGGGTTCGGCGGCGCGCCCAAGTTCCCGCAGACGTCGTACGCGGATTTCCTGCTCGAAACGCGCCAGCACGCGGCGGAGAAGGCCACGCGGGAGGCGATCGACCGGGCCCTCAAGGGCACGCTCGACGCCATGGCGATCGGCGGGCTCCGGGATCACGTGGGCGGCGGCTTCCACCGCTACGCCGTGGACGCGACCTGGACCGTGCCGCATTTCGAGAAAATGCTCTACGACCAGGCGCTGCTGGCGCTCCTGTACACCCGCGCGGCGGTCGCGTACGACGACGCGGAGTACAAGCGCGTCGTCCGTGAGACGCTCGAGTACGTGCTGCGGGAGATGACCGACGCGGCCGGCGGCTTCCACTCCGCGCAGGACGCCGAGGTGAACCGGCGTGAGGGACAGAACTATCTCTGGACGCCCACGCAGCTCGCCGAGGTGCTCGACCCTGGGGACGCGGAGTTCGCGGCGGGCGTCTACGGGCTGGAGAAGGGCCCCAACTTCCAGGATCCGCACCACCCGCACGAGCCGCCTTCGAATGTTCTTCGTCTTGCCGCGAGGCCGGAGACCGTAGCCGCGCGCATGAAGCTGTCGCGCGACGAGTTCCTCATGCGCCTCGCGGGGATCAACCGCAAGCTCTACGCGGCCCGCGCCAAGCGCGACCAGCCCGACAAGGACGACAAGATCATCGCCGAGTGGAACGGGCTGATGGTCGCGGCCTTTGCGGAGGCGGCGCTGCTCCTCCACGATCAGCGGTACTTCGCCGCCGCGGAGCGTGCGGCGGCGTTCGTGCTGGAACGGATGACCGGGGCCGACGGTCGGCTGCTCCGCTCCTGGCGAGGTGGTGAAGCGTCGAGCCCGGCCGTCCTGGAAGACTACGCGGCGATGATCGCCGGGCTGCTCGCCCTGCATCGGGCCGCGACAGTGCGGGCGGCGGTGCGCGGACCCACCCCCTACCTGGAGTCCGCCGTCCGCCTCTACGAGCGCGCCGTGCGCGACTTCCGCGCCGAGGACATGGGCTACCACGACACCCGAGCGGACCAGGAGGATCTCTTCGTCCGCTCACGGACGACCTATGACGGGGCGCTGCCCAGCGGGTCGAGCGTGATGCTGCACGACCTGCTCGACCTGGCGCAGGCCACCGGCGAGCCCAGCTATCTCGAGCGCGCCGTAGCCCTGCTGCGGTCGCTCAGCGGCGCGATCTCGCAGGACGCGGTCGCCAGCGTCAACTCGACGCGCGGGCTGCTCCGCCTGCTCCGCACCGACCGCTCGAAGCGCGACCCCGGGACGTTCGCGCCGCCCGACGCGGACGCGGGCGACCGGCCTACGCCGGGGGAGCAGCCGAGCCCGGTCGAGATCTACGCGGAGACCGACCGCGTGAGAGTCTCGCGCGACGAGCCGGCGGAGCTCACGCTGCTCGTGCGGATCGCCGAGGCGTACCACGTAACAGCGTCCGACCCTCGCCCCGAAGCCGGCGTGCCGGGCCTCGCGCCGTTCCGCGTGCACGTGGTCGGCGGCGAGGGAATCGCGGCCTACGCCGACTACCCCGCGGGCGAGGAGCACGGCCTCGCCGGCGCGACCTTCCGCGCGTACGTCGGGCGATTCGAGCTGCGCATCGCCATCGAGCAGACCGGCGAGCTGCTCGGCCGTCCGCGCCTGGCGATCACCTACCAGGCGTGCACGGCGACCGAGTGCCTCCTGCCGCGGACGGTGGAGCTGGACGTGGCGATCGAGACGCCGGGCTGAGCACGCCGCCAACGCGGAGACGCGAGCGCGGAGACTCGGAGTCCGGCGCGCTTTGGCGGCGCTGACCCGCTCCGCGCCTCGGCGCATGCTCCGTCATCCCCGCGCCCGCGTTCGCCGGACCTCGTTCAGGCTCGCCGCCGGCGCACCGTCGCGAGCGTGCCGAGCCCCAGGAGCGCGAGCGAGCCGGGCGCCGGGACGCCCCGGACGCGGAAGATCAGGAACTCGTCGTGGTTGTACCCCGGGTTGAACGGGTTTCCGCCGGTGACGTTGTTCCAGATCCACTCGGCCTTGGGATCGATGCCGGGGTTGTGCCCCCAGGTCGTGATGTTCCCGGTCGCGCGGTTGTCCCAGTTGGCGAATTCGGCGGGCGTGATCCAGACCGAGGAGTTGCTCGCCGCCCAGAGCAGCGCCTGATCCACCTCTGTCTGCGTAGGCATGGTGAGGTACGGCCAGGCGCCGGGCCAGTTGGGATCGATCTGCTGGAGGTACGCGCCCACCGGGAAGACCTCCCACGCGCTCGTGCCGGTGTTGAACGAGAAGTTCTGGGTGGTGTTGGTGAAGTCGCCGAGGAAGCCCTGCGCGCCGCCGAAGTCCGAGGCGGTCGCGACGTAGAAGTAGTCCGTCGGCTGCATGCCGCTCACCGTGAAGTTGTACGCGGTAAACCAGCTGTTGCCGCTGCCGACCGCCGAGCCGGTCGTCTGCGAGGCGGTGCCGACGTACGCGTCGAACTGGTTGTCCACGGTCATATTCACCACCCAGGTGTCCGCGCCGAAAGCGGCCGGGGCGCACATGCAGGCGACGGACAGAAGACGGGCTGCGGCGTTCACGGGACCTCTCCGATCTGTGCGGACTGGCCGCACGTGTCCGACCCGCACGCTCCGACTCCGCCCCGGCGACGCGCCGGGACGGCTGGAGAGGGCGCGGTCCGGAGCGGCCGCGAGACCTCGCGGCCGGCACGTGCGGAAGCGACGGGGCCGGCCCGCGCTCACGCGGCGGAGCGAGATTGTGCGATTTCAGGCCCGAGACCGGACGCGCCTCAGTTCGCCTCGACCGGGTGGCCGTCGCGCAGGGCGGCGAGCGCGCTGCGGAGCGAGCGGGCGCTCTTGCCGGGCGTCTCTGGGCCGTGCTCGCCGCCGGGCTGCTCCGGCGCATCCGCGCCGGTGGGGGTGGTTGCCCGGATCCCGAGCTCCTCCGCGCCGGCGCCCGTGCGGGCCGTCTCGCTCTTCTCGAGCTTCACGGCCACGCGGGTCGAGACGCCCCGCTCCTGCATCGTGATGCCGTAGAGCCGGTCCATCGCCTGCATGGTGCGCTTGTTGTGCGTGATGACGATGAAGTGCGAGCGGTCGGTGTACTGGCGGACGACGTCCACGTAGCGCCCGACGTTCGCCTCGTCGAGCGCGGCGTCCACCTCGTCCAAGATGCAGAAGCAGCTCGGCTTGCTCCGGAAAATCGAGAGCAGGAGCGCGACCGCCGTCAGCGTCTTCTCGCCGCCGGAGAGCTGGCTGATCGAGCGCGGCTCCTTGCCCGGGGGTTTCGCGATGATCTCGATGCCGGATTCGAGCAGGTCCGTCTCGCCGGTCTCGATCTTCTGGGGGCCGTCCGGACCTTCCACGGTCCTGACCAGCGGCATGAGCCGCACCTCTGCCCGGCCGCCCCCGAAGAGCTTGCGGAACATGCCCTCCGAGCCGCCGAACTCGGCCTGGATTCTCACGAACGCCTCGCCGAAGCGTTCGCGGCAGACGTGGTTGAGCTTCTCGATGAGCTGCGTGAGCTGCTCGCGGGCCTGGTCGATGTCGGCGACCTGGCGGATCAGCTCCTCGTTGCGCCCGGCGAGCGTCTGCTCCTCCTCGATGGAGTCGAGGTTCACGTTGCCGAGCTTCTTGATCTCGGAGCGCAGCAGATCGACCTCCGCCGCGCCCTGGTCCACGTCGATGCGGACGACCCGGGCGGGCTCCTCGTCGGCCATCATCGCCCGGTATTCGTCGTAGAGCGAGCCCAGCTCGATCGCGAGCTCCTCCCCGGTGCGTTCCTCGAGGTTCTCGCGCTTGACCTCGTTCTCGCGCCGGGCGACTTCGAGGCTGTGCCAGTCGCGCTCGACGTGCTGCGCGTGGGCGCGGGCGTCAAGCACGCGCTGCCCGAGCGCCTGCACCTGCCGCTCGCACCCGTCGAGGGCGGCGTTGATGCTCCCGAGCTCGGGTTCGAGCCGGGCGGCCTCGGCGCGGCCGCTCTCGGCCTGGGCCGCCGCGTCCGCGATCTCGCGCTCGTACTCGGCCCCGCGCTCGCTGGACCGCTCGATCTGGTGCGACAGGTCGCGCCGCTGACGCTCCACCTCGTCGCGGTCGATGTTCGCCCGGCTCAGCTCGCGCCTGGCGGCGCTCGCCTGCTCGTTGAGCCGCGAGACGTCGACCCTCGCGGCGCTCAGGCGCTCGGCCATGGCGTCGCGCTGGGCGAGCACCGCCTCGAGAGCGCGCTGCGCCTCCGCCGCGCGGGTCTCCTCCTCGGCGTGCAGCCGCTCGAGCCGGTCGGCCCGCTCGCGCAGCTGGGCGCGGTCGGCCTCGATCTTGGCGATGCGCTGGCCGGTCTGCTCGATCTCCGCCCCCAGCCCGCGGCGCTCGCGCCCCAGTCGCTCGGCCTCGGCCGCGAGCCGGTCGAATTTGGCCGACTCGGCCGCGAGCTGGCGCTGCGCCGCGGCGAGGGCGTGGCGGGCGCCGGACATGGTCTCGTTGAGGGCGGCCGCCTGGGCGTCGACGCGCGCGAGCTCCTCGCGAGCGAGGGCCAGGCGCGAGCGGATATGGACGAGCTCGACGTCGAGCCGCGCCATCTCGCCGCGCTGCTGGAGCACGCCGCCGGAATCGGCGGTGCCCGTTGGCCCGGCGATGATCCGGCCGTCGGCCTCCAGCACGCATCCATCGCGCGTGACGAAGCGGCGGCCGGCCAGCGGCCCACCCGCCAGGAGCAGCGCCGCGTCGAGGTCCGGCACGAGGTACGTCTCGCCGAGCAGGCGATCAAGGAGAGCCTCGACGCGCTCGGGATTGGGCCCGTGCACGAGCCCCGGGCCCGAGCTCGGGGTTTGATTCGCGTCGGCGCCGCCCAAGCCCGAGCTTGCGCCCGGGGCTCGGAGAGGCAGCGCCGACTTCACCAGCCCGCGCACCGGCACCACGCGCTGGCCGAACATCGACATCGTGTCGAGCGCCTGGCGCGAGGGCGACCCGCTCACGCGCGAGATCGGCACGAAGGTGACCCGTCCTGGCAGCGAGGCGATCTCCTCGGCGCTCGGCAGGCGCGAGACGTTCTCGACGACAAGAGCTTGGAGCGTCGGCCCCAGCGCCGCCTCCACCGCCGCGGCGTGCTCCTCGCGCGTCTCGACGAGGTCGGCGAGGGGGGCGATCACGCCCTCGAACCCCTGGCCCCGCTCCCTGCGCCCGAGCACCGCGCGCACCGCGTCGCCGAGCCCCGCGCGGGCCTCGATCATCTCCGCGAGGGTCTGTCTGCGGCTCTCGAGGCGGACCGCCTGCTGCTCCAGCTCGGCGAGCGAGCCGGCGCGCTCGCGCCGGTCCGCCGACATCTCGCCCGCGGAGGCCTCGAATCCGCGCAGCTCCGCCTCGAGCCGCGCGGCCTCGGCGCGCCGGGCCTGGATCTGTGCCGCGAGCTCCGCCCGCTCGCGATCGTGGGCCGCCGACTCGGTATCCAGCCCGTCGCGCCGCATGACGAGCCGGTCGAGCTGCTCGCGGACCGCCTCGAGCCGGCGCTCGTCGCCCTGGATCGAGCCGACGAGCGCGGCGCGCTCGCGGTCGATGTTCGTCACCGCCGCGCGGCGCTCCGCCACCCCCGACTGCTGGGCCGCGAGCTGTTCGAGAATCTGCCCACGCTGCTCGCCGGCGGCGTCGAGCCGGCGCTGCGCATCGGCCACCTGCTCGGCCAGGTCGGCGACCTGCTCGGAGAGATCCTCGGCGGCGACCTCCAGGGCGGCGGCGCGCTGGGCGAGCGACTCGAGGCGTGCGGCGTCGGCGTCGCGCTGCCTGCGCAGGTCGGCGACGGAGCGCTCCGCCATCTGCCGGCGCTGCTCGGCGCGCTCGGCGCCGTGCGCCGCCTGGGCCAGCCCCTGCTCGGTGCGGCGGCGGGCCTCCAGCGCATCGGCGCGGGCCAGCTCGGCCTCCTGCTTCTCGTGCTCGGCCCCGGCGAGGACGCGCGCGGCCTCGGCCCGGGTCGCCTCGAGGTCGCGCATACGGGAGGTGAGCCCGTCCAGCCGCTGGCGGAGGTCGTCGTACTGCTCGAAGGCCAGCGCGGTGCGCCACGCCGCGAGCTCCGCGTCGAGCTCCTTGTAGCGGCGGGCCTTGACCGCCTGTCCCTTCACGATGCGCAGGCGGCGCTCGGTGTTCTCGAGCTGCTCGCGCGTGACGGCGAGATTCGCGTCGGCCCGCTCGAGCTTGCGCTCGCTCTCGATGCGGCGCTGCTTGTAGCGGGCGATGCCCGCGGCCTCCTCGAAGATCGTCCGCCGCTCCTGCGGCGAGGCGAGCAGCATCGCGTCCACCTTGCCCTGCTCGATGATGGAGTACGCGTCGGCCCCGACGCCGGTATCCATGAACAGCTCGCGGATGTCCTTCAGGCGCGCCCGGCGCGAGTTGATCAGGTATTGGCTCGTCCCGTCGCGGTAGAGCCGCCGCTCGACCTCGACGACGTCCGCATCGATCGGCAGCGCCCGCCGCCCCCGCACGTGGGCCTGGATCACCGAGGGACCCGACTCCTCGTCCAGGTCCTCGTCGAGCTCGGCTTCGGCGGCGGAGGGGTCGGTGCTCAGTGCTGAGTGAGTGCTGAGTGCCGCGTGCTCGGAGGGCGCAGCATCCGCGTCCTCGGCCCCATTCGATGCCTCGATGCCTTGATGCCTCGACGCCTCCTCCCCCGCCTCGCTCTCTCGCTGCCTCGCTGTTTCGCCCAGCACGGGATTGTCGAACGTGAGCGCCACGCTCGCCATGCCCGCGGGCTTGCGCCCCGCCGAGCCGGCGAAGATCACGTCGATCATCTCCTTGCCGCGGAGGCTCTTGCTCGAGCGTTCGCCGAGCACCCACTTGATCGCGTCCACGACGTTGCTCTTGCCGCACCCGTTGGGCCCGACAATGCCGGTCATGGAGTCGTCGAAGGTGAACTCCGTGCGGTCGGCGAACGACTTGAACCCGTTGAGCGTCAGCTTCGCAAGCCGCATCCACAACCTCCGTGTCGTCCCGTCACACGACCGGGGCGGGGCCTTGCAGGCCCCGGCTGGAGCCCCCGCCGAGCGACGCCGGTCTTCCTGACCGTGGCCAGGCCGCGGCGTGGCCCTCCGCGGCGGCAGGAGAGTACCCGCATTCCCGCGTCCGTGCGGGGCCCCCGAGCTGGAAAGTCCC